>CASEOS010000012.1 GCA_949289635.1 uncultured Eubacteriales bacterium
TTATATTAAACACAAGTCCCCTTGGTGGGGTAGGTTAAGGTCTGTCCCTTTTGGTATCATTTTGGAACGATTTGACACGTCCCTATCGGTCCAGATTCTCAAGCAAACTTTCAATATCCTTTTTACAATTCATCATTTCATAGTCTTTAACAGCTTTTTGACAAAATTCTTCAGCTTTTTCAAAATCATTTGTATAAATAGAATATATAGTTTGTAATCGATAATATAAAGCTTCATTTCGAATATCATCTAAGTCATTGTCTTTTAGAAATTTTTCGCAAGATTTTAATTCTAAATTAGCTTTTTCCAAAAGATTAGCATTTTTAGTAGTTACATAATTTTCTAATAGTAAAGAAATTAATAAAAGGCGATAATCTGCTTGACCACGAGTAAATTTGGCAAGTTTTGCTTCTTCTAGACGTTCCATTAGCATGTTATATTTTAATTCAAAAGCATTTTCAAATTTTAAATAACATCTGGTAATCCATAAATCTGTTACCAATTTTCTATATTCATTAATATAAGGAAAATAGTTTTCTTTAATATTCATCCAGATGTCATAACTTTCTTTGTAATTTTTCAAACAGTTACAAGTATATAAAGCTTTTACATGATAGAACAAGCAAACAATACGTTTTTCTAAAGAATCTTTTTCTTTCTCGACAATTTTGGAAGCAATATTTAAATATTTCTTTGCTTCTTCTTGATTTTGTGATTTAGACATAATATTAATATAATCACACAAAGCTTCTAATTCTTCATTTTTATCTTGAATCATATTTGCCATTTTTGCTCTTTTTAAATGAGGAGAATCTTCTCCTTTTTCCCACATACCTCTAACATAAATGTAGTATTTTAAATTTCTAATTATCGTAACATATTCTTTATATAATTTATTTTCTTCTAACATATTTAACACTTGTTTTGTGATGTTCCATTCGTCTAATTCATCAAATAATTTTAATTTAGAAATATCGTTATAACATTCACCAACATAGGCAGATTTATCTATGTAAAACTTTGCCAATTGTTTCAAAAATGTTTCCTTATTGAAATCTTCTTTAGAAGCATTTACTAATACAAGTGTTTTGATTAAATTGTGCATATCTAATCTAGGATTGTTTTGAATAATCGGGATTAATAAATCATTTGTATAACATTCAGTAATCGCTTCTTGCCACTTATTTGATAGTATTTCTAAATGTAATATATAGGAAACAAGTTCAATCGAAATGGTATATTTAAAATTTGCACAGATGATGACGATTTTTTTAGCAATTGGACTTAATTCTTTCCATATATCATGAATGATTTTTTCTGACATGAGTTTATAATCTTCATTTGTTTTTGTATATTTGGAAATGGCATTTTCTAAAGAAACACCTAGTTTATTGGCACTTGCAATCTTTTTCATTAAATAGATAGAGGCAAATGGAATGCCACCAGTAATAGAATATAATGTATCAACTAATGAAGGTTGCATATCCATAATTTTTCTAAAATCTTCAGTTGTATGGAGCATAGCTTTTAGTTCTTCTTTAGAAATGAAGTCATTAATACAAAAACTAGAACAATAGGTATCTAACTGATTTTCATATTGATGATAAGGGATAGAGGTAATCATTACCATTTTTGAAAATTTAGAAAAATTCTTTATACAGGTAATGGTTTCATCTTGGATAATGTCATCATCAAAATCGAATATAAGGATAGATTTACTGTTTTTTATAAATTCAAGACATGCATCTTGTTTTTCTTCAGGTTTGATTTCTGCTTTATTTTCTAGGTTAAAAAGCAAAATAGTATCTAAAATCGTAGATAATTGATTTTCTTTTTTTAGATTGATCCAAATCATATTTTCAAATTTATTTTTTAAACTCAAATCATACATATATGCCATAACAGATTTTGATTTTCCACCTAATTTATATCCATAAATATAAGCAATATTAATAGGATGATTTACAAAATCATCTAAAAATGAAGTGAGTTTTTGAGAACGAATAATTTTGCTTAAGTCTTGAGGAATTAAATTATTTTTGGTTTGGATGGTTGTATCCTGGAAAACAACTGTATTGGTAGCAGATAAATAATTTTTAGCAAATGTATCAATCTTAAAATCATCCACTTGTACCAATTTTGCATATTCTAGGATTCCTTGCAAAAAACTAGGAATGTCTTTAGGAATACTACCAGTTAAAAATTTTCGGATACTCACTTCTGCATAATGTGTATAATCTGCAATTCTGGTATAGATATATGTCTTACTAGGTAATTCTCCTTTTATATTATGCTTTTTAATAGATATTTTCATTTCATTAATAAAATCAGATAATAGTTTTGCTCTATTTGTTTTTAAGATATCTTGTTCCATATGTTCCTCCATAATAACAAAATCTATCTTTATTATACCATTATGTTACATAAAAGTACAAGGATAGAAGGGAATATCTCCATAAAGAAAATGAAAATTGATAATTTTTTTATCAATTTTGAAAAACTGTATTTTGAAAAGTTTGGCAATTGAGATTAACATAAAATAAAATAGGCATATATTGAGCAAGAAACTAAATGCTTGAGAATGCGAAACTTGAATTCTTTAGTAAAGAATTTGTAACCAAAAACATTTAATGTAAAATAAAAGGAGGAGACAATATGATTTATAATTTGACATTAAGTGATAGAACACAGAAGAAAGTGCTTCGGGAGTTAAAAACAACAGAGAAATTGATGTCAAGAGTTGCTACAAAACTTTCAT
This sequence comes from uncultured Eubacteriales bacterium, assembly GCA_949289635.1. GTDB lineage: Bacteria > Bacillota > Clostridia > TANB77 > CAG-508 > CAG-269. The sequence goes on from CASEOS010000012.1 coordinate 2,759, forward strand.
CAACGACGAAAGATTGTAACATTTATGCAATGACTGATTTAGGCATTGCACATAACATCATGAGAATGAGAGGAGGATTTTTCACGGGAGCCGTATACCAATGGGAACGGTCTGATATTCCATTCATTCCTGTAGATAGCACAGTCAATGTATGTGGTACAGCTTTGTATAAAGTAAATTCTGATATAAATATAGCAGAATTTAGAAGGAGATGTGAGAAAACTTTGGCAGACACATCAAAATATGATTGGAATTTCACTAATGGTAACCATTTTATTTCTTTATGTTATCTGAAAAATGATAATCATATAGGAATGAAGAAAGGTTACTATATGCTTGTTCATGCATCAGCATGCGAGTATAAAGAACAGCTTTATCCTGTAATAGGAAACTGGTACTATAATAGTATTGTAACAGAAAGATTAGGAGAGTGCCGGTATCTGAGATTTATTAAAGGAGAGAAAGCAGAAAAATTTTATCAAATGGCAAAAATGCTGGAATCCTTTAATAGAGAAAGAAATTATTTTTTCTGTAAGAAAGTGTTATCAGAAAAAATGGGAAAGGAAATTTTAAATGTTTCTCATTATGGAATGCCAACAATACATGAAGTGTTGATTGGCGTTCAGAAGACTAGAAATTTAGCAACATTGTTGACAAGCCCAGGGAAGAATATATTTATAGTGAGAAATGAAGAAGGTTCTAAAAATCAATATATTCCGCATGGCTTTGGATTGAGGTTACCTCAAAAGAGTAATTTTGTATATCATGAAGATTGCATAGAAATTGGAGGAAAACCATTTACTTCTGGTGGAATTACAATAGGAAAAGATGCTGTAAATAGACATGGATTTTTTGAAACGAAAACAAGCTTGAGAAAGTATGTTATGAAAATAGCACAAATTAATGAGTTAACAGTTTGTGCAGAATTAAAACAGATTTGTTCATTTTCTGCAAAAGGATTTCAAGTATGGAGGTAAATTATGCTATATGTAACAAGACATGGAGAAACAGACTGGAACTTGTATGGAAAAGTACAAGGAAAAGCAGATATTTTGCTTAATAGTAAGGGAATAGAACAGGCAAAGGAAACAATGGTAAAGCTAAAAGAAGAAAACATTGATTTTATAATCTGTTCGCCCTTAAATAGAGCAAGACAGACAGCTGAAATCATTAACTCAGAGAAAAACATTCCCATTATCTTTGATGAAAGAATCTCTGAAAGAGATTTCGGAGAAATGGAAGGAATGTCTAAAGATGACTTTGATTTTCAAGCATTTTGGAATTACGAGAAAAATGTAAATTATGAAAAAGCTGAAAATATCAGAGTTTTCTTCAATAGAATATTTTTATTTTTAGATGAAATAAAAAAGAAGTATAAAAATAAGAATATTTTATTAGTAACCCATGGAGGCGTTAGTATAGCCATTAACTGCTATTTTAATGGAGTGCCTCAAAACGGAGCATGTTTACAGTTATGTATCAAAAACTGTGAAGTGAAAAGTTTTCCATTTTAAATAACATATTAGAAGAGTATACATTAACTCATGGTGAGATGTCAGTAATTTTTTTAAGAGAGAAGCATGAAAATATGAAAATAGAGTCTAGAAAGAATGTTTTTGGACTCTATTTTCATGAGTAAAATATTGTTCAATAAGGAAAAATTTACAAAGTACTAAATGTATGGTATAATTAAATATGTGGAAGTGATGCTATGAATAAAAAGGATATAAAAGCTATTTTGATGTCAATGAGAACACGTGAAAATGATGCAATGATAAATAAAATATTAGGGAAAATAGATATGATGGATGATATATTATTACAAAATGCAGTTGAGCAAGTTGGAGGGACAAAAGAGGCCGTAAGAGAATTTTGTGAAAAGAAAGTATTAAGAAAACGACACAATAAAACAGAAAAACATAAAACTATAAATGATATGTTTTTCTATGGAATGTCTGAAAATAATATTCATCTTCATTTGCCTGTAGATTTACATCAGATGATTTCCCAAAAAGGAATTTCTGGAACAATTGATACAGTCAATTTATATCTATTAGATGCGATAGATAGACTAAAAGCTTTAAAGGATGCTAGCTACTATAAATTTCAAGGGAAAAATGGTATATATATGATTTCTCCTTTGTTAACAGGAAGAGAAAGAAAATTTTTAGAAGATTTAGATTTTAGTACTAGAATTTACAAGAGAAAAGAGTTAAGCAATGAAGAATTTTTAAAAGAAAATACAGAGGCTAAGTTAGCCACAGATATTTTTGGAAAAGAAAAACAAGTGGGAGTAGCGAGCATAAAATTTGATACGATATCTTCAAAAGAATGGCAAGAGAAAAAACGACAAGCAGTAAAAAGCTTTGAGAGCAAAGGAATTACATTAAATGAGAAGAAAAGTGTGGAAAAATAGTTGAACATTTGAGGATGTATAGGTAAAAATTCAAAGATAAAAATAATAAACCGATGAAAATATTTCATCGGTTTATTGCGTAATAAAACAGTTAGATTTTAGGTCTGTCCCTTTTGGTATCATTTTGGAACGATTTGACACGTCCCTATCGTTCCACTTTAAAGAATGATACAGATTAATCCACCACTTCCTTCATTAACAATTCTTTCTAATGTCTCTTGTAATTTGATTTGTGCTTCTTCAGGCATTTTAGCAAGTTTGGTTTGTAAGCCTTCATTTACCAATTCATGTAAGCTTTTTCCAAAGATATTTGATTCCCAGATTTTTTGAGGTTCACTTTCAAATCCAGAAAGTAAGTAATTGACTAATTCTTCAGATTGTTTTTCAGAACCAACAATTGGGCATACTTCAGTTGCAACATTTGTCTTAATAAGGTGAATAGAAGGAGCCATGGCTTTTAGTTTTACACCAAATTTAGAGCCTTGTTTTACCATTTCTGGTTCTTCTAAGATTAATTCATCCATTGATGGGGTTACAATTCCATAACCTTTTCTGTTCACTTCATCTAAGGCATAAGCGATTTTATCATATTTCTTTTTCACATCAGCTAATTCAGAAATAATGCTAAACAAATCACCTTCATTAGAAACGGGAACACCTGTGATTTCTGTTAACACTTGATAGAATAATTCTTCTTTTAAAGTGATTTCTACATTTACTTTTCCAGTACCTAATTGAATATCTGTTATAGAAGTTTTTGAAATAATTTCTGTTTGTTTAATAGTATCTGCACAACCTGAGATTTCTTTTAAAACATTCACATTAGAAAAAGCATCTTTAATTTCTTTATATAATTCTGTTTTTAAAGGGTGTGAGATATCTAATCCATCAATCCATCTTGGAAATTTAATACAGATTTGATCAATAGGGAATTCATATAATACTTTAGAAAACATGGTATTGATATTTTCAATTGTTAAATATTCACAATTAAGAGGCATAACAGATGTATTGTATTTTTCGCTTAGTTCTTCTGCAAGCTCTTTGGTATAGTCTGAATCAGGATCATAGGAATTTAATAAAATGATAAATGGCTTATTTAAAGCTTTTAATTCATTAACAACTCTTTCTTCAGCTTTTACATAATCTTCCCTTGGGATATCTGTAATGGTTCCATCAGTAGTGACTAAAACACCAATGGTAGAATGTTCTTCAATGACTTTTTTGGTTCCAATTTCAGCAGCAGTTTCAAAAGGAATTTCTTCTTCAGACCAAGGTGTTTTTACCATTCTAGGCATATCATCTTCTAAATAGCCAATGGCATTATCCACTAAATATCCAACGCAATCGACTAACCTTGCCTTAAATTTTAAATTATCATTTAAGGTGATTTCAATTGCTTCATTAGGAACGAATTTTGGCTCTGTTGTCATGATGGTTCTACCACCAGCACTTTGTGGCAATTCATCTTTGGCCCTTTCCTTTTTGTATTCATTATCAATGTTGGGAATGACTAATAAATCCATAAATCTTTTAATAAAAGTAGATTTACCAGTTCGTACAGGACCAACGACGCCTACATAAATATCTCCATCAGTCCTTTTTGCGATGTCTTGATACAATCTTGTATTTTCCATCTATATACCTCCTTATATACTTTCAAAATCTTTGTACACTTTACTTAATGTATATTGGACTTCTTTTAGGTTTATGACAAGTTTTCTAAAAAACTTGATAAAAATATAGGAGTATGATAAAATGACAATATTAAAATGAAAACATATACTATACTATATTAGCTAAAAGGAGCGAAACAAAATGGATAAAGTACAGGACACAATAGACATATTAAAAATGTATAACCAAGAACATATTATAAAATTGATAGAAAAATTAGATGAAGATAAAAAACAAGCATTGATAGAACAAATTAGCAAAATTGATTTTCACCAATTAAAAGAATTATATGACAATACAAAAAAAGAAATAGAAATCAAAGAAAATAAAATAGAACCATTACCATATTTAGATAAGAAAAAATTATCAGAAGAGCAAAAAGGAGAATTTCAAAGGTTAGGAGAAGCTATCTTAGAAAAAGGGGAATATGCTGTGGTAACCATGGCAGGAGGCCAAGGAACAAGACTAGGACATCCAGGACCAAAAGGAACATTTAAATTAGATGTCTATGGAAAAGGAAAATATCTATTTGAAATTTTAGCAGAAAATTTAAAAGAGGCCAATCAAAAATATGGAAAAATCATTCCATGGTATATCATGACAAGTAAAGAAAACAATAATGAAACAATTGAATTTATGAAAAAACATAATTATTTTGGATATGACAAAGATTCCGTAAGATTTTTTACACAAAGTGAATTACCTTTATTGGATGTTAATGGAAAACTATTAGTCGGAAAAGACATGAAAATAAAGGAAGCATCTGATGGGAATGGTGGTACATATTCTTCTCTAAGAGCAAGTGGATGTCTAGCAGAAATGAAAGAAAAAGGAATCAAATGGGTATTTATCGGAAGTGTAGATAATGCTTTATTAAAAATGGCAGATACGATTTTATTAGGAATGGCAATAGATAAAAAAGTACAAATTGCTTCAAAATCAGTAGTAAAAGCGAATCCACATGAAAGAGTAGGCGTATTTTGTAAAATGAATGGTCATCCAAAAGTTATCGAATATACAGAGTTACCAGAAAAAATGGCAGAGGAAGTAGATGATGAAGGAGAACTAAAATATGGAGAATCCCATATTATGTGTAATCTATATACAATAGAAGCGATTGAAAAAATTAGTAAAGAAACATTAATCTATCATAGTGCTTTTAAGAAAAACGCATATATAGATGAAAATGGAAAAGAAGTGATTCCAACAGAACCAAATTCATACAAATTTGAATCATTTATCTTTGATGCATTTGAATTATTTGATGATATAGCTATATTAAGAGGAAAAAGAGAAGATGACTTTGCACCTGTGAAAAATAAAGACGGAGTGGATAGTCCAAAAACAGCAAAGGAATTATATGAAAAATTTTGGAACAGATAGCTTGCCAAAAGTTGCCAAAGGGGACGGGGCATTTTGGCACAACTTTAAAAAAAATGAGTAAAAGAAATTTGTTTTCTTTTTGTTAATGAAATATAATAGGCTAAGACACTTTGATGACGTAATATAGAAAAATTTCATTTTAAAAATTGAAAGGAATGTAGAAAATGGAAGAATGCAAAATTAAAAATTTATATAATTTAGAAGAAACCATTGCAAAAGAGTTATTAGAAAAAAGTACATATCCATGGGAAGTGTTGCCTGATATAGGAGACTATATTTTAGAATTAGGAAAAACATTAGATAAGGACGAATATGAAAAAATAGGAGAAAATGTTTGGATTGCAAAAACAGCAAAAGTGGCACCAACGGCATATATTAACGGCCCTGCAATTATTGGAAAAGAAGCAGAAGTAAGACATTGTGCATTTATTAGAGGAAATGCAATTGTCGGAGAAGGAGCAGTTGTTGGAAATTCAACAGAATTAAAAAATGTTATTTTATTTAATAAGGTGCAAGTTCCACATTATAACTATGTAGGAGATTCTATTCTAGGGTATAAAGCACATATGGGAGCTGGTTCTATTACATCTAATGTAAAATCAGATAAGCAGTTAGTGGTTATCAAAAATGGAACAGAAAACATAGAAACAAAAAGAAAAAAAGTAGGAGCTATGCTTGGGGATCATGTAGAAGTTGGTTGTGGTTCTGTATTAAATCCAGGAACAGTTATTGGAAGAAATTCAAACATTTATCCATTGTCTTCAGTAAGAGGTGTTGTTCCAGAAAATAGTATTTATAAAAATAAAAATGAAGTAGTGGAAAAACAAGATAGATAAGGCTATTAATAATGAATAAATAAAAAGATATTTAATTTATGTTAATTCAATAAGATTAAAATTCAAACATCCTACATGAATAAAAAGTTTACATGTAGGATGTTTGAATAAAAAGGGCAATCATCATTTTTGATGATTGTGGTTGTTTTGATTCAAAGAATTGAATCAAAGCGACAACCAGAATACCTTATGCATTTAGGAGGCAGGGTCCTTAACTTTTTTATACTGCCAAATAGATTTTTTTTCATGCCACAGAAATTTCCATTTCCATAGTATGTGTGAATAGCTTTAAATTGCTCCATTTTTATTAATTGCGATGTGCAATAAGTAGGAGATAATGCACAACTTTCGATGGTCATGCATAAATTTAAAACTTTTTTATAACTGCTTTTTAAATCAGTTGGACAGTAAAGCTCACTGTCAAATTTTTTTTCAACAATTTCAAATATTGTTTGTTGATTAGTCTTTTTTTCTGTTGAGACTAATTCAAGCAAAGGACCTTTTTCAGTTTCTTTCCAGGCAATTATAGTAATTTCCCGGAATTCATTTTTGAATAACCAAATTTTAGAGTGATAATTAAATGATAATTTTCCTACTTCGGTGTTCCACGTTTTTTTCTCCATATGTTCCTCCTTATTTCAACTTTCCTAAAATGATAACTCATTGGAAAGAGTGGTATTTCCACTTTTAACGTATTTGCTTGATACAGAACAATTATACTATACTATATAAAGAAAATCAAGATTATGTAAAGTAAAAGATAAAAACTTTGCCATAAATTAATCATTATATCATAGAAAAGTCCTATTCCAAAAAATTTATTTATGATTATCCTAATCAAAAATAAAGGATTTTATAAAAATTCCTTTATTTTTTTATTCTAATTGTATATAATAGGAAAGAAAAAAATAAAATTATAAAAGTTGCCAAAGGAGATGGTGATGATTTTAGGGACGGAGCAAAAAATCATCACTAATAGTTGATTAATGTTATAATATAAATTAATCATTTAATAATGATGATTTTTTGCTCCGTCCCTAAAATCATCACAAAAATGTCCAAAAAGAAACGTCCCTAAATGGACAAAAAGATAAGAGGTGCAAAATGAATAAAACAGAAGTAAAAAAGAGAATAGAAGAATTGAGAGAAAAGACAGAATATTATGCAAAAAAATATTATGATGATGATAAACCAGAAATATCAGATTTTGAGTATGATATGTTAATGGTGGAATTACGTAATTTAGAAAAAGAGTATCCAGAATTTATTTCAAAAGATTCTTTAACGCAAAAAGTAGGTGGACATGTGAAAGAAGGATTTCAAAAAGTAACACATGAAGTACCACTTCAAAGTTTGCAAGATGTATTTAGTTTTGAGGAAGTAGAAGAATTTGATGAAAGAATAAGGAAACAAGCAGAAGAAAATGGGATAAAAGAAGTCAATTATGTCGTAGAAACGAAAATTGATGGATTATCTGCTGCATTAGAATACAAACAAGGAAAATTTGTAAGAGGTGCTACCAGAGGAAATGGACTTATTGGAGAAGAGGTAACAGAAAATTTAAAAACAGTAAAAACCATTCCTATGGAATTAGAAGATAAAATTGACATTACTGTTAGAGGAGAAGTCTTTATATCAAAACAAGATTTTGAAAAGCTGAACCAAGAAAGAGAAGAAAATGAAGAAGAGCTATTTGCCAATGCAAGAAATGCAGCAGCAGGTTCTTTAAGACAATTAGATAGCAAAATAACAGCCAAAAGACCATTAGATATCTATATTTTCAATGTTCAAAAAATAGAAGGAAAAATATTTAACTCTCATTTTGAAGAATTAGAATATTTAAGTAAGCTAGGATTTCATGTAAATCCAGTTAGAATTCCTTGTAAAACGATAAAGGAAGCAGAAAAAGCTATTGAAAAAATTGGAGAAGATAGAGAACATTTGACATTTGGAATAGATGGAGCAGTTATCAAAGTAGATGATTTACATTTTAGAGAAATATTAGGTTCAACGATAAAAGTTCCAAGATGGGCAGTGGCATATAAATATCCACCAGAGAAAAAAGAAACCATTTTAAAAGATATCATTTGCCAAGTGGGAAGAACAGGTGTCATTACACCAATGGCTATATTAGAGCCAGTTAAAGTAGCAGGATCAACTATATCCAAAACAACACTTCATAACGAGGATTTTATTAAAGAAAAAGAGTTAAAAATTGGAGATACAGTTGTTATTCAAAAGGCAGGAGATGTCATTCCAGAAATTGTAGAAGTCGTAAAGAATAAAAGAAGAGGAAATGAAAAAGATTTTGAAATGCCAAAAGTATGTCCGGTTTGTGGAGCACCTACTGTCAGAGAAGAAGGAGAAGCAGCAGTAAGATGTACAGGAATTGAATGCCCCGCAAAATTGTTCAGAAATTTAGTTCATTTTGTTTCAAGAGAAGCCATGGATATTTCTGGATTAGGAGAAAATATTATTCAACAATTATTAGATAAAGAACTGATTAAAAATATAGCAGACATTTATACATTAAAATTTGAAGATATTGCATCTTTAAAGAAAAATGGAAAGAAATTTGCACAAAATTTGGTAGATGCCATAGAGAGAAGCAAACAAAATGATTTATCAAAATTGATAACAGCTTTAGGTATTCGCCATGTTGGAGTGAAAGCTTCTAGAATGTTAGCAAAAAAATATAAGACAATGGATAATCTAATGAATGCAAGTTTTGAAGAATTAAGTATGATAGATGATATTGGACCAATTGTGGCAAATAGTATCAGAGAATTTTTCTTAGAAGAACAAACAGTAGATTTAATTAGTAAATTAAAAACAGCAGGAGTGAATATGAACTCACTAGAAGAGGAAAGTGCAGATAATCGATTTGAAGGAAAAACATTTGTCTTAACAGGAAGCTTAGAAGAATTCACAAGAAATGAAGCATCAGAAATTATAGAAAGATTAGGAGGAAAAACATCAGGAACAGTATCTAAGAAAACAGATTATGTATTAGCAGGAGAAGATGCAGGAAGTAAATTAACAAAAGCACAAAATTTAGGAGTTACAGTAATATCAGAAGCAGAATTTAAGGAAATGATAAAATAATTGTCCGATTGGGGACGTTTCTGTTTGGATATTTTTATGTAAAGTTATCATATATTATAATCCTACATAAATTACAACATTTTGCTATTTAAGGACATAGAAATATTTGTTTTACATAAAAATGTCCAAACAGAAACGTCCCCAATCGGACAAAAGGAGGAAAATATGGACAAAAATTATACATTTGAAATGATGTGGGAGGATTTAGATGATGGCTATCAAATCTATTATACGTATGTAAGAAATCGATATTTATTATTTAAAACAGCATCTAATTGCTATACGCAAAAATTATTATCAACAAATCCTAAAAACCCACAACCTAAAATGACGATGTTAACTCTAAAAAGAGTAAAAGAAATGTTTCCACATATGGAAAATATTGAATATCGTATAGGAATATCAGATGAAGAATAATAAAAAGATATATAATAAAAAATACTAAATAGAGGAATTAAAGATATGATAAAAAATATTATATTTGATTTAATGAATGTGATTATAAAAAAAGATTCTAATATAAAAACAATCATGCATTTTACAAATGATGAAAAGATAGCAGAAGATTTAATACAATATATTTTTAAAACAGAAGAATGGAAATTGTTAGATTTAGGAAATATTAGCCATGAACAAGCAATAAAAGAAATGCAAAGAAAAGCACCAAAAGAATATAGCAGATTAATTGAAGAAGTAATGAATCATAGATGTCAGTATTTTACGGTTAATGAAGAAACTGTAAATATTGCAAGAACATTAAAAGAAAAAGGATATCATATATATGTTTTATCAAATATGGCAACTTTTACATATGAATACTTTCAAGAAATAGATTTCTTTAAACTATGTGATGGAATCATCATTTCAGCTTATGAACATTTAGTAAAACCAGATGAAAAAATATTTAAAACTTTATTAAATAGATATGATTTAAAACCAGAAGAGTGTCTATTTATAGATGATGATGATACAGGAAGAAGTTTAGAAACTGCAAATCGATTAGAAATTTTAGGAAGAAGAGTAAATCCAAATGATAGCCAAGATGTTGTAACGTTGTTAAAAGAATATAAAATTGAAATATAAAAGATGAATTCACATACAATTCACATTTCTAGCAAAAATTATACATATATAGATTATATATTAATAATCATAAACATCCCCTTTTTTTCAAAAGCTATTCTGTTAAAAAATATAAAAAAACAGGGTAGCTTTTTATATTTTACGATTATTCAAAATTTTAATAAATAATTAATAAAAATATACAAAGAAATTTTTGAATAACCAAGATTTGTTCTTGCAAAAAGAAATGTGTTAGTATATAATCCAGTTAAGAAAAAAAGAAAGGAGATATAGAGTGTAAATATATGCTCTGTAAAATAGAAAAATGGCTGTAATTATAGATGGAAAAGCATTAGCAAAAAAAGTAAGAGAAAATTTAAAAATAGAATGCGAAAATTTAAAAGCAAAAGGAATCATACCTAAATTTGCTGTTATCATGGTAGGAGATGATCCAGCATCAAAAGTATATGTCAGAACTAAAAGTAAAGCATGTGATGAGATTGGTGTAAAATATGAAGAGCATATATTAGATGCAAATATTACACAAAAAGAATTAATTGAATTAATACATACATTAAATGAAGATAAAACTGTAAACGGAATATTATTACAAAGTCCTATTCCAAAACATTTAGACATAGATGAAGCATTTAGAGAAATATCTTATGAAAAAGATGTTGATGGATTTAATCCAGTAAATGTAGGAAAATTATTATTAAATCAGGATACTTTTATATCTTGTACACCATTTGGTATTATGAAAATGTTTGAAGAATATCATATAGATTTAGAAGGTAAAAATTTGGTCATTATTGGAAGAAGTAACATTGTAGGAAAACCACTTATGGCATGTTGTTTAAATAAACATGCAACTGTTACCGTTTGTCATTCAAGAACAAAAGAATTAAAAGAAAAAACAAGAAATGCAGATATATTAGTAGCTGCGATTGGAAAACCAAATTTTGTAACAGCTGATATGGTAAAAGAAGGAGCAGTTGTTATTGATGTAGGAATTAACAGAGGAAAAGAGAAGAAGATAACAGGAGATGTTGATTTTGAAAATGTCAAAGAAAAAGCAAGCTATATCACGCCAGTTCCAGGGGGAGTGGGACCAATGACAGTTGCAATGCTTATGAATAATGTTATTAAAGCAACAAAAAATCAAAATAATAAATAATAAAAAAAATGGGGCACTTATATTTAAGTGTCTTTTTTGATATTTATAGATATTAAGTAGAAAAAAACAGTAAGAGAATTTAAAAAATGTTCTAATGAACGATTTTAAAGAAATTGCGTAGAAAACTTTTATAAATAAATAAAAAGGAGGCAGGAAAATAGAAGAATTAGAAAAGAAAAAATATTGGATATGGTTATCATGTATAGAAGGATTAGGAAGTATACGAAAACAAATATTATTAAATAGGTATAAAACGCCTGAAAAGATATATACTTTAAAAAAAGAAGAAATTTTACAAATCAAGGGATTTAATGAAAAACTAGCAGAAAATATTATTTGCAGAAAAAATAAAGAAAATTTAGAGAAGCAAATAGAAGCTTTACAAAAAGAAAAGGTAAAAATGATTACGATAGAAGATACAGAATATCCGGAAATGCTAAAAACAATTTATGATTATCCAGTCAGTATATTTGTGAAAGGAAATGAAAAAATATTAAATTTTCCAGCAATTGGAATTGTAGGATGCAGAGAATCCAGTTCGTACGGAGAAAAAGTAGCACAATATTTTGCATATCATTTATCCAAAAGAAATATTAATATTATTAGTGGTTTAGCAAAAGGAATTGATAGCCAATCTCATATAGGTGCTATAAAGGCAAAAGGAAAAACAATAGGCGTTATCGGAAGTGGATTAGATATAGTCTATCCTAAGGAAAACCAATATTTATACAATAAAATTATCGAAGAAAATGGAGCTATTATATCAGAATATCCTTTAGGTGTTAGACCTGCAAAAATGAATTTCCCTGCAAGAAACAGGATAATTAGTGGAATGAGTAAAGGAATCATTGTTGTTGAAGCTAAAAAGAAAAGTGGGACATTAATTACTGTAGATTTTGCACTAGAACAGGGAAGAGATGTATATGTAGTACCAGGAAATATTGATGAAGAAAATTCAGTGGGGACAAATGATTTAATTAAACAAGGAGGTCAAATGGTAACAACATATCAAGATATAGATATATGAAAAATAGATATTTATAATGAATTCAACAAAAATTCACAAACTGTATATTTACTTATCATATGAAGAATGATATAATAACAAAAATAAAAAACGGGAGAGAAACGCGATGACAAGAGTAAAATTAAGAGATAGAATTTTGCCTCAATATACAAAAGGGGAAGAAATTTTTAATATGACATCACATATTGTAGGAGCAGCCTTAGGAATTGTAGCAACCGTTTTATGTATTGTATTTGCGGCAATTCATGGGAACGGATATGGTGTTGTAAGTGGTTCTATTTATGGTGTGACTATGATTATATTATATACAATGTCTAGCATTTATCATGGATTAAGTCCTAAAAGATATTCTAAAAGAGTTTTTCAAGTATTAGACCATTGTTCAATATTTTTATTGATTGCTGGTTCTTATACACCTTTTGCACTATGTACATTAAGAGAATATAATACAGCAACTGGTTGGACAATATTTGGCATTATATGGGCTATGGCAATATTGGGAATTGTATTAAATTCAATTGATATAAAAAAGTTTAAAAAATTTTCAATGATATGCTATCTAGTGATGGGATGGTGTATAGTTGTAAAAATCAATTTATTACCTCAATTATTAGGAATAGCAGGATTTAGTTTGCTATTGGCTGGAGGAATTGCTTATTCCATAGGGGCTATTTTATATGGCGTTGGAAAAAAACACAAATGGATGCATTCTATTTTTCATTTATTTATTTTATTAGGTAGCATATTACAATTTTTCTGCATATTATTATATGTCATGTAAATAAGAAATTTGACCTTGTTTATACAAAAAAATCTTATATGCAACCAAGATGAAAGTTATTCTTCTATACAATAAAAAAAGAAGGCTTTAAAAGCCTTCAAATACTCATAAATATACATTTATTTTATCATAAAAATAAGGAAAAATCAAGTGAAAGAAACTTAAAGAAAAAGAGAATATAAACGAAAAAACGAGATAACATCATATAAAGAAAGAAAAGATATATTTTAAAAAAGAAAAGACATTTGTAAAATGAATTTAAATATGTTAATATATAAATAATCTAATAAGAATTGCAAAATCCCTGCGTAGTACGTAAGAGCATAATTTTTAGAACCAACAAATTTTAAGAGGGGCCGATCTCTTGAATATGGCGTGCATGCTCACAGTATATAGTGAGAAGCCCATGAGTATTTAGGTAGGCACCCACCTGTTTTTAGGAGCAGGTCCTTAAAAATTAAAAAGCTGACGGCTAAGGCGGGGCTTTTTTTTTTGTCGAATAGGAAACATTGGTTTTTATCTTGCTATTTTTATGTTAATAGTATAAAATAAAAGCAGGAAAGAAGGTGGTCATATGACAATTAAACAAGCTTTGCTAAAAGGTGTCACAATCTTAAAATTAGAAAAGATTTCTACGCCAAAATTAAAAGCGAGATTGTTATTACAATATGTATTAAAAAAGCCAAGACAATATTTAATTGTATATGACAATCAAAAACTAACAGAAAAAGAAGAACAAGATTATTTAACATATATAGAATTATTAGCACAAGGAGAACCAATAGAACATATTACACATCAAAAAGAATTTATGAAATTAAATTTTTACGTAGATGAAAATGTCCTAATACCAAGACAAGATACAGAAGTGTTAGTAGAAGAAGTTATGAAAATAGCAAAGAAAATCAGAGCAAAGAAAATATTGGATTTATGTACAGGAAGTGGAGCAATTGCAGTATCTTTAGCAAAATATTTAGAAAATGTGGAGTTAACAGCTTTAGATATTAGTGGAAAAGCATTAGATATTGCAATAGCAAATGCAAAAAATAATCATGTTCAAGATAAAATTACATTTGTAGAATCAAATCTTTTCCAAGATTTAGGACAAGAAAAATATGATATAATTGTTTCTAATCCTCCATACATTAAAAGAAAAGAGCTAGAAACATTGGATAGAGAAGTAAAAAGAGAACCAAGATTAGCATTAGATGGAGGAGAAGATGGGTTGGATTTTTATAGAAAAATTATAGATAGAGGATATGAATACTTAAAATATGGTGGATATATTTGTTTGGAAATCGGATATGATCAGAAAGAAGAAGTAATGCAAATTATAGAAAATAGAAAACAATATAAGGATACATATTGTAAAAAAGACCTATATGATAATGATAGAGTGGTTGTAACAAGATTAGGGTGAAACGTTAGGGACGGGTCAAATCGTTCCATTTTGGAACGATTTGACCCGTCCCTAACGTTCCAAAAAGGAGGAAGAAATGTCTTTTTCATCAGATATAAAACAGGAGTTAAATAAAACAAATAGTTTAGCTAATAAGGAAAATGTAAAGTTTGAGTTGATTGGCTATTGTATTTCTGGGAATACAGATGTCATAAAAGGAAAAAATATCAGATTTTCAACAGAAAGTGATTATAATATTAATCGTTTTTCAAAGTTATTGTCTAATTTAGAAATTAATCATGATATAGATGTCAATGGAAAAACTTTTCATATTGTGACAAAAGCATTAGATATTCATAAATTAGAATATTTAGAGATAAAAGAAAATGAAATATATGTGAAAGAAGAAGTAAATGACATAAAAGATGATGATAAAAAAAGAGCATTTATCAGAGGGAGTTTTATGGGGGCAGGTTCTGTTAATAATCCAGAAAATTCTTATCATTTAGAGATTGTTTTATCAAATGAAAATAATTTGAAAGTATTCCAAGAACTGTTAAGCACTTTTGATATTCATGCAAAAGTGTTAATTACCCAAAATCGATATTCTGCTTATATAAAAGAAGGAGAAGAAATTTCAAAATTATTGGCATTAATTGGAGCGAATAAAGCAGTTATGCAATTTGAAGATATCAGAATACAAAAAGAGATGAGAGGAAAAGTCAACCGAATTGTTAATTGTGAGACTGCAAATTTAAATAAAACTATTAATGCAGCAATTGAACAAATTGCGGCGATAAAGAAATTACAAGCAGATGGCAGATTTAATAAGCTGGAAGATAATCTAAAAGAAATAGCCCTTTTAAGAGTGGAAAATCCGGATATTTCATTGGTAGAATTAGGAAAGTTATTAAAAGAACCAGTGGGAAAATCAGGGGTGAATTATAGATTAAAGAAAATTATGGAGATAGCAAATGGAAAATAGAGAATTAGGAATTTATATGCATATACCGTTTTGTCAACACAAATGTGATTATTGTGATTTTATTTCATTTTCAAACAAGCAAGATTTTATAGAAAACTATGTTGAAGCTGTAAAAAAGGAAATAAACAATTATTTTAAAGATAAAACATTGCTAGAAACATATACAATAACTACAATCTATATTGGTGGAGGAACACCGTCCTATATTGATAGTAAGTATATTTGTGAAATAATGGAAGTGCTAGAAAATAACTTAAAACAAAATAAAGTGAAATTGGAAGATATGGAAATTACCATAGAAGTAAATCCAGGAACAGTAAATAAAGAAAAGTTAGAACAATATAGAAAAGCAAAAATTAATCGATTAAGTATAGGTCTACAAAGTACGAATAATGAAATATTAAAACAAATTGGAAGAATCCATACATATGAACAATTTTTAGAAACGTACCAAATGGCAAAAGAGGTCGGTTTTGAAAATATAAATGTAGATTTGATGATAGGATTACCAAATCAAACCATAGAAGATATCAAAAGAAATTTAAAAGAAATTGTGCAATTAAACCCAACACACATTAGTGTATATTCTTTAATTATTGAAGAAGGAACAGTAATAGCACAAAAAATAGAAAACCATCAGTTACAAGAAATGGATGAAGAACTGGAACGAAATATGTATTGGTATGTAAAAAATACATTAGAATTAAATGGATATAAACATTATGAAATTTCTAATTTTGCAAAAGAAGGGAAAGAATCAAAACATAATCTAAATTGTTGGAGGCAAAAAGAATATATTGGAATTGGATTAGCAGCACATTCCTATCTAAATGATATACGATATACGAATGTAGCAGAAATAGAACAATATAGTATTAGGATGGATAAATTAAATGAGAAAATCATAAATCATATTTTGGAGTTACCTAATAAAAATGGAAAAACAAACTTAAAAGAAGAAATTGAAACAATATATGAGATAGAGGAAGTGCAAGATTTAGAGGACAAGAAGAAAGAATATATGCTTTTAGGATTAAGAACCATAGAAGGTGTATCTATCTCGAAATTTAAAGAGAAATATATAGACAATCCTATATTTCTATTCAGAAAAGAATTAGAAAAACTAGTAGAAGAAAAATTGGTCGTGATAGATGGTGATGATATCAAACTTACCAATAAAGGATTAGATTTGGCAAATTTGATATGGGAAGAGTTTATTTAAAATTGGGATAATTGGGGACGTTTCTGTTTGGACATTTTTAGTTAATTTTATTTTATAATAAACACTATTTTATGAATAGTTAAATGGAAAATGTCCAAACAGAAACGTCCCCAATTGTCCCAACAAAAAAATTTTGTAAAAAACTTGACAAAGTCTATATAAATATGATATTATATTTAACGTTACAAGAAGAAGTCAAACTTCTCACCTTATCCAAACGAGGAAAAAGGTTAGAAATTAAATAATTTTAGCATGTATGATAATGCTAAGTTTATTTTGGATTTGACTTGTAACAAAAGTCAAATTTTTTTATATTATAGAAAATTGCATTTCCTATAATATAAAAAATATATTGCACAGAAAAATTGCAAAGCAATTTTTTGCGTCGACAAATTTTTACGCTTCTCGAGAATTTAAACAAATATAGTTCTATTAAAAAATATAAAGTAAAATTCTCTCAAAGCGAAATTTGTCAGAGTATTGGAGGTGTTTTGTATAAAACAAGAATTACCAATTAATGGTCAAATCAGAGCAAAAGAAGTTCAATTAATAGGAGATAATGGAGAAAAAATAGGTGTTATTTCTTTAAATGAAGCTTTAGAAAAAGCAGAAGAAAAAAACTTAGACTTAGTGTTAGTTGCACCAAATGCCAATCCACCAGTTTGTAAAATTATGAACTATGGAAAATATAAATTTGAGCAAGCTAAAAAAGAAAAAGAAGCAAAGAAAAAACAAAAAAGTTTCGAAATTAAAGAAATAAGAGTAACTCCTAATATTGAAGAACATGACTTTAGTTTCAAATCTAAAAATGCTAAAAAATTTATACAAGATGGAAACAAAGTAAAAATAACAGTTAGATTTAGAGGAAGAGAAGTAAACAATTCAAAAGCAGGTGAAGTGGTGTTAAACAAATTTATAGAAGATATGAGTGATATTGCAGTAGTAGAAAAAGCACCAAAGCTTGAAGGAAGAAATATGTTTACCATTCTTGCTAAAAAAACTGAAAAATAAAAAATAGGAAGGAGAATGACTTATGCCAAAATTAAAAACAAATAAAGCTGCAAAGAAAAGATATTCTTTAACAGCAACAGGAAAAGTAAAAAGAACAAAATCAAACAGAAGACACTTATTAGCTAACAAAACAAAAAGACAAAAAAAATCAGGAAAGATTCAAAATGCTTATGCAGATAAAACATGTATGAACACAATCAAAAAATTATTACCATATGGTAATTAAAATCAAGGTAAATATATATTCACAAGGGGAGGGGATATTTTTTATCCCTAGAGAATTTACCATATAGAAAAAAAGTGTCCCCTGTCAAATAAAAAAGGAAGGTGATAGATATGGCAAGAGTAAAAACAGCAAGAACAACAAGAGCAAGACATAAAAAAATATTAAAACAAGCCAAAGGATATTTTGGAGCAAAACATTATAGATTTAGAAATGCAAATCAAGCAGTTATGAAATCTTTATCATATGCGTATGTAGGAAGAAAAGATAAAAAAAGTAATTTTAGAAAATTATGGATAGCAAGAATTAATGCAGCAGCAAGAATGAATGGAACAACATATAGCAGATTAATTGCAGGATTAAAAAAAGCAAATGTAACAATCAATAGAAAAATGTTAGCAGACTTAGCTATAACAGATCCAAAAGCTTTTACAGAAATTGCTGAAATTGCAAAAAAAGCATAGAAAAAGTATGATATAAAAAATAAAAGTTATTTCAAGAGAAGAAATAACTTTATTTTTTTATTATTGTTTTTTCATTTTTGATTTAGAAATTAAAGAAGCAAGGTAACCAAAGAAAATAGCAGCAGCAATTCCGCCCAGCAGCAGCCTTTACGCCACCTGTAAAAGCACCAATAAAGCCGATATTTTTAACTTCTTCTATGGCACCTTTTGCTAAATTATAGCCAAATCCAGTTAAAGGAACAGTAGCACCAGCTCCTGCAAAATCTACTAAATATTGATAAATACCTAATCCACCTAAAATAGCACCTAAAGTAACAAAGATAACTAAAATTCTAGCAGGTGTTAATTTGGTTTTATCAATTAAAATTTGACCAATAATACAAATTAATCCACCAGTTATAAAGCATTTTAGAAGGGTAGACCATTCAAAAACAGAACTCCAATCAACTTCACTCATATTAATTTCATTCCTTTCAGTAGTTAAAAATAAACTAAACTTTTATATCAAATTATGTCTTATTTATTGTATTTTAACTATAAAACACTCATTTGCATCTATAAATTTTCAATACTAATTGCATGGGCAATACCAGGAATAGACTCTCCTTGTTGTGAACTAGTAGAATTCATTAAAGCACCAGTAGCAATTAATAAAATTCTTTTCATTTTTCTTTCTCTTAATTGTTTGAAAAAATATCCAGAAAATACAGTTCCACAGCATGCACAACCACTACCACCACTATGGGTATCTTGATGTTCTTTATCAAAAATTAAAACACCACAATCATGATAATTATTTTTTATGTTATACCCATTTGTTTTTAACAGGTCAATAGCGATATCTTTACCAACATATCCTAGGTCACCACTAATAATAGCATCGTAATAGTTTGGACTTCTTCCAGTATCTTGGAAATGAGTTGTCAAGGTATCTGCAAAACTTGGAGCCATAGCAGCTCCCATATTGTTTCCATCTTTTATTCCCATATCAATAATTTTACCAGGTGTAACATGTGTAATATATGGTCCGTTTCCAGTTTTGGAAATAATAGCACTTCCAGAGCCAGTAACAGTCCATTGACTCGTTTGTGGTCTTTGATTTCCTAACTCCAAAGGAAAACGGAATTGTTTTTCAGCACTACAAAAATGACTAGAAGTGGCACATAAAACATAATTTGCAAAGCTTTCTGCACAGATAGCGCCTAAGGTTAAAGACTCCACAAAAGTAGAACAAGCACCAAATACACCAAAAAAAGGAATTTTTAAATCTCGTAAGCCAAAACTTGAAGAAATACATTGATTTAGTAAATCGCCTGCAAACATACAATCAATGTCACTTGCTGAAATACCGAGCTTTTCGAATAACCATATTAACAGTTTCTTTTATGATTTTACTTTCAGCCTTTTCCCATGTTTTTTCTCCCCAAAATTCATCATCTAATGTTTGGTCAAAATATTTGGCTAAAGGTCCATCAGCTTCTTTTGGACCAACAATAGAAGCACATTCTAAAATAGAAGGAGGAGTAGTAAATTTAATTGTTTGAGTTCCTAATCTCTCCAAAATATTCAACTCCTTTCAAGGTTGCCAAAGGGGACGGGGCATTTTGGCAACTTTCATACTATAAATATTAGTAAATATAAGCGTATAAAGAAGTTGCCAAAATGCCCCGTCCCCTTTGGCAACCTATTAAACTAAAGTGATGTTTTGTGTGTTAAAAATTAAGTAAATAATACCGACTAATATAGAGGTAGAGATACCAAATACTAAAACAGGTCCGGCAACAGTAAACATTTTTCCTCCAACACCCATAACATAACCTTCTGATTTATACTCCATGGCTGGAGAAACAATAGAATTCGCAAATCCGGTAATAGGGATTAAAGAACCTGCTCCTGCAAATTTTCCTATTTTATTAAAAACATTTAAACCAGTAAGAAAAGCAGATAAGCCAATTAATAAAATGGAAACAATTGTCCCAGATATTTGTGTATCAAATCCTCTATCTTTGCAAATATTAAGAATAATCTGGCCGATTGTACAAATAAGACCACCAACCCAGAATGCATTGAAACAATTTTTTAAAATAGGTGAGTTAGGAGACTTTTTGTCTACATACTCTTGATATGTTTTTTTAGTTTCTGTTGGATTTTCCATAATTACTTATATGACATATTTTATAAAAAAATATTCATATACTCCTTTCTTTAAGTTTTCTTGTATAAGCATAATTTAAGCATCTTTATTATCTTTTCTATTTAAATCAATAGAAAATGAGAGATCTAAGTCAACAAAATATTCAGAAATTTTGTCTCCACTAATACTTGCTCTTTGTTCTAAAATTTTAACATCAGAAAGATAGTCAATGGTTTTAGAAGCTTCTGCAATCGCTTTTACAATGGCATCTTTCCATGATACAGTTGAATTACCAGTGATAATTAAATGTTTTTTTATTTCCATATATAAAAAACCCTCCATTCAAACAATTTTGTTTTAATAAATGATTGTAGTTTTAAAGTAAAATTTATTTTTATTTTAAAACGCTCCAAATCTGTTAAAACTATGTTTTCCAAAAAAATAGAAAATATACAAAATTGGTAGAAAAAATATAAATTACAGTATATAATTTAAGAATAGAAGAAAAAATAATGGAAAATAAAAAGTAAAAGGAAAGAAAAATAAATAAGGAGACGATATAAATAAAATGGATATTGTAAGGGAAGTAGCATTAAAAGCATTATATAAAATTGATAAAGAAGAAGCATATTCTAATATTGCTTTAGATGACATGATTAAAGAAAATAAAAGAAATTTAGAAGATAGAGATATCGGATTTATCTCAGAAATTGTATATGGAGTCATTTCATGGAAATTAACAATAGATGAGATTATCAAGAAGTATTCTAATATTAGACTTAAAAAGATTTCTCCATGGATTTTAAATATATTAAGAATGGGAATTTATCAAATTGTGTTTTTAGATAAAGTACCTAAATCTGCGGCCGTTAATGAAAGTGTTAATTTAGCAAAACGCTATGGACATAAAGCAAGTAGTAACTTTGTTAATGCAATTTTAAGAAAAATAGATAAAAAAGATTATCAAACATTTTTTGAAATCGAAAATCCAATTGAAAGAATTTCTAAAACAACATCTATGCCAATCTGGATTGTTAAAGAACTATTAAAGGAAAACGATATAGGAAAAGTAGAAGAAATTTGTAAGGCATCTAATCTAAAGCCAAAAGTAGAAATTAGAATCAATCGATTAAAAACCAATATACAACAACTAGAGAATTTACTAAAAGAAAGAAATATAGCATTCCAAGAAGGAAAATTTGAAGATTTTTTAATTTTAGAAAAAACAAAAAATATAGAAAAATTGGATTTATTTGAACAAGGATATTTTACGATTCAAGATGAAGGTGCAGGATTAATTGCAAAAATTCTCAATCCAAAACCAAATGAGATTATACTAGATGCTTGCAGTAGTCCAGGAGGAAAGACAAGCTATATGGCAGAATTGATGAATGATAAAGGAGAGATTATTGCATGGGATTTACATCCACATAGAGTAAAATTAGTAGAAGAAACAGCAAAACGATTAGGAATTCATATCATAAAAACAAAATGCCAAGATGCAACCATTTATAGAGAAGAATATAAAGAAAAATTTGACAAAATTTTACTAGATGTACCATGTTTAGGAATTGGTGTCTTAAAAAGAAAGCCAGATATCAAATGGAAGAGAAAGCCAGAAGATATAGAAGAAATTGCAAAAATTCAAGAAAATATTTTAAAAACCTGTTCAAAATATTTAAAACCAAAAGGACAACTTGTTTATGCAACATGTAGTATTTTTAGTGAGGAAAATGATAAAATAATTGATAAGTTTTTAGAAAAAAATACAGATTTTACATATTCAAAAATTGATATACCAAATTTAGAAAAAAATGTAGAAAAAATGAATAAAATACAATTATATCAAAATGAAGAAACAGATGGATTTTTTATGTGTAAATTACAAAAAAAGTAAATATTACAATTTTATTACACTTGGATTACAATTGCATTAAATATATTGATTTTTGAGAGAGGAATGATAAAATAAACTAGAATAAATTAGCGTAATTACTAAATAATAGAAACTTGCTAATTTATTCAAGTATCAAATTTTATGAAGTGCAAAAAATAGCAATAAAGAAAAATTATAAAAAGGAGCAAAAGATGGCTAGCTGTTTAGGGTTATATGTAGAAAGCAATATAATTAAATATGCAAAAGTTTCAAAAGAACATGAAAAGATAAAAGTAGAATCTTTTGGTGTAAAATTTTATGATAATCTAGAGAAAGCAATAGACCAAATTATAGAAGAAACATATAGTTATAAAACACCAATTAGTATTAACTTGTCTGAAGAGATTTATAATTATTTTGATATGTTTGCAATGTTAAGCAATAAAGATTTATCAAAAGCAATTAAAACAGAATTTGAAATGTACTGTAGTGATCAAGGATATAATCCAAATGTTTTTGAGACAAGATATGTTGTTTCAAAAAATCCAGAAGATAAAGACAAATTAAAAGTTATTCATATTGCTGCCAATAAGATAGAATTGACAAAGAAAACACAAGTCTTAGAAAAAAACAAACTAACAAGTATTGTTCCTGTTTCAATGGCAATCACAAATTTGATAGAAACAAAACCAAAAGAAAATTGCTTGATTGTTAATATTGAAGATAATACAACAGTAACAAAAATTCTTGATGAAAACGTATATGATATTCAAACATTTGATGAAGGAAGCCAGGAATTTTTAAGAAAAATTAATATAAAAGAAAACTCTTTAGCAAAAGCATACGAAATATGTAAAAATACAACAATCTATACTTCAGAAGGAAAAGAACTTCAAGAAACAGAAATTGGATATTTAGAAGATATTATGCCAACATTATATACAATTGTTGGTAATGTAAGAAAAATCATTAATGAAAGTGAAGAAAAAATTAGTAAAGTATATCTAACAGGAACCGCAACATTAATCAATAATTTAGATTTATATTTCCAAGAATATTTAAGTGAAATAGATTGTGAAATCTTAAAACCATATTTTATTAATCCAACGAAAGATATTAGTATACAAGATTATATAGAAGTAAATTCAGCAATTTCTTTAGCTTTATCAGGTGTAGGACAAGGAATACAAGGGATTAACTTTAAAAAGCAAACATTTAACGAAAAAATTCCAGATTGGTTAAAAGTAGAAGTTAATCCAGGTAAGGAAAAGAAAGGAAAACTAGCAAAATCAGGTTGGTTTACAAATGATTTAGGAGAAAAACTAGATAAAACAGAAATTAGCTTATTAAGATCAGCTGTCGGATTAATATTACTATTTGTTATTTACAGTTGTTTTGCAGTGTTATTACAAAACCAAATGGAACAAAAAGAACAACAAGCACAAGATTCTATTAGCCATACAAATACACAAATTCAACTAGCAGATAATGATAAAACAAAAATAGATTCTAGGACAAATGACTATACAGAAATGATACAAAACTTACAAGATTTAAATGATAGAATTACAGATGCAAGCAAAACAAGAGATGCAATACCAAATTTATTAAATGAAATTATGTATATTGTACCAGAAAATGTTCAAATAACATCTATACAAAACACAACAGGAACACATATTGTCATTCAAGCACAATCAAATAAATAT
This sequence comes from uncultured Eubacteriales bacterium, assembly GCA_949289635.1. Taxonomy (GTDB): domain Bacteria; phylum Bacillota; class Clostridia; order TANB77; family CAG-508; genus CAG-269. Next base: position 27,246 of record CASEOS010000012.1, read on the forward strand.
GAACAATTAGGTATGTTTAAAGCAAAATTAGATACAGAAATGTATTTAACAAATGTAATTTCTACTTCAGGACAACAAGAAAACAATGTGATTAAAGTAACAATAGAAGGAGATTTACCATGAAAAAATTATTAATACTGATTTTAATCGCACTTGTATTAGCACTAACGATTTTTACCATTATTAATGGGTTGGAAATAGGAGGATTTCATATTTGGGGAATAAGAACCATACAAGATGAAAATGCTAAATTAGATAAAACTGTTACAGAAGCAACAAGATTATCAAGTTCTACTTTTCCAGGAAAAGTTGGTGAAGTAAATGCAAGTATGAAAGAATTAGAAGAACAAAAAATTGCATATGAAGATATGGTAGCAGTAAGTAGTGCTGGTGATGTTCAAACAGCAAGTCAATTATCAAATTATACATTAGACTTTTTATGGACAGAAATTGGTACACATGCAACCAGCGAAGGGGTTAATATAGATATTTCTTTAACAGCTGGAACAGGAGGACAAAGTGTTTATGATTTAAACTTCACTGTTGTTGGAAGCTATGTTGGTATATGTGAGTTTATTAGAGATATTGAAGATGATTCAGATTTAGCATTTAAAATAGAACAATTTTCTATGACAGCAGGAGAATCTACTTCATCATTAAAAGCAACTTTTGTATGTAAGAATATACCAATAGAAGGAATTTCTTCAATAGATAAAAGAACAACTACTGAAGATACAACAAATAGCACTAACACAAATAGTACAAACACAAACAGTACAAATAGTACATCAAATGCAACAAGCAATAGTACCAATACAACAAATACAGCTAGATAGAAAAGGAGTGTATTATGGCTAAAAAAGTGATAAAAGAAATTATAATTATGTTATTGCTAGTTTTAGCAATCATATTAATACTTGGTGTATTATTATATGAATATGTACCAAGTAATAAAATCATACCAGATGAAGTGGCATATACCACACCAGAAGCAGTACAAGAAGAATTGAGCAAAAGTGAAAATGTGGATAATGATGAAGTTATCCTAACATACAGTGTTGATTCAACAGACTTAGATAACTATGAAAGAATCAATACCTATGTACCAGGAAAACCAAATCCATTTTCACCATATAATGAAACTTCAACTTCTGGTGGAGATACAACACAAAATGGTAGTTCAAATAGTAGCACAAATTCAGGAAATTCAAGTGGAACAACTAGCAATACAACCAGTTCAGGAGGTTCAGAATACTATCCTGATACAGGAACAAAATAGTTATTAACGTTATGTTTTTTTAAACATAAATAATATATATTAATTTATTTCAAAAGAAAAGGAGGAAAAACGAAAATGAGAAACCAAAGAGGTATTACTTTAATAGCTTTAGTAATCACAATTATCGTTTTATTAATTTTAGCAGGAGTATCAATTGCAATGCTTACAGGAGATAATGGAATATTATCAAATGCAACAAGATCAGTAGCTGAAACAAATATAGCTGAGGATAGAGAGGCAGCAACATTAGATTTAAGTGATGCTTATTCAGATTATATGGAAGCTAGATATGTTGATAACGATAATACTTCTTCTAATTTTGTGAATTTTTTATTAGGTGGAGACACTGCAGCTGCAACTGCTACTACTGTTAAATCTGGTTATTTAGATGATACTGCACATTATACAGTATCAGTAGATAGTACTAGCAAGGAAATCACAATTACAACAAAATCTACAAATGAACAAGATCAGACAGAAAAAGCCAAAGTATGTGAAGATGGCGGAATTACTAGCGATAATTGGATAAACACTTCAGCAAGCTTTACTTATAATGATGATAATACTGAAATTGAATAATGAAAAAATTTAAATATGCCATACGCACACTTGAGTGTGTATGGCTTAAATATTAAAAACAAACTAAAAAAGCAAACTTTATGTAAGTATAAGCAAAATAAAAACACAATAGAAGTAAAACACAAAAATAGATAAAGATAAACAATTGAAAAAATAAAGGAGAAGAAATGGATATACTACTATATATATTAATATTCATAATGGGTACAGTATTTGGTAGTTTCTTTACATTAGCAGTATATAGAATACCAAAGAGACAAGATATCACACATACACATTCCTATTGTCCTAATTGTAATCACAAATTAGGCTTTTTAGACTTGATACCTGTATTTAGTTATATCTTTCTATTAGGAAAATGTAGATATTGCAAAGAAAAAATTAGACCTAGATATTTCATAATAGAAACATTATCAGGGCTTACATTTGTCATAGTAGCATATCTAATGAATATTAGTGCATATAACTTAAAACCAATCTTGCTAGCAGAAGGTGCATTTATGGCACTTTATTTGTGCTTTGTTTTTATTATGGCAGGAATTGATGCAGAAAACAGAAAAATTGAAAAATCAATATCTATGTACGGAGTTTTATTATCTATTGCATATATAATATATCTATGTGTAGTAGAACAAGAAAATATATATAGATATGTTATATATCTAGCATTTTATGTCATCATTTTAGCTTTAGATACAGTCACACTAAAAAAATACGCAAAAAACAGTTATGTCCATGGTGTTATCTTAACAGTTTTAACAATGGTTATTTTTACAGGTGAATATGTCATGATTAATACAATCATTATGACAGCACTTGTTGTGGCAATAGATTTATTATTGCACAAAATAGAAAACATAAGAAAAAGAGTTAGAAGAGAGAAAAAGGACTATGGAGAACATATAGATTATGGATTTATTTTAGGTGTCTCTAATATTTTAAATCTTATATTTGTATTAGCTTGGTATAAATTTTTTGTTTAAGTAGAAAGGAATAGTAAATGAGGATAAAAAGTGAAAAAGGAATTACCAATATTGATTTAACAGTTTCCATTATATTAATTACATTATTTGTAACGATTATTGCTACATTAATGGTTACCATTAATACAAATTCTCATTCTATGGAAAGAAAAACAGAAGCAACCAATTATGCCATTAATGAAATTGAAAAGTTAAAAGCACAGGATTTTGCTTCCTTAGTCGATACAAATGAAGAAACAAATAATTTCGCAAATATAACAGATGCTGAAGGAAATGCAACAGGATATTCTAAAAAAATAACAATTGTAGATTATGCGAATTTACCAGAAAATCAAGAGGATGAAACAATATTAGCTGGATTAGTTAAAAAAGTCACAGTGGAAATATCTTATAAAGATGGAGATAACATAGAAACAGTTGAATTATCGACTGTGATAGCAAAAAATGATTAAGGAGAGACGGATATGCAAAATGAAAAAGGTGTTACATTAATATCTGTAACCATATATATCATTGTTATGCTCATTATTGTAGCTGTTATTACTGTTTTAACTTCATATTTCTATCATAATGTAGATATTAATTCTGCAAGTCAGAATCTAAATCAGCAATATACAAAGTTTAATTCCTATTTTACAGAAGAAGTAAATAAAAAAGGAAATAAATTATTAGAAATTGGAGAAACAGAAAATGAGAGTGGAAATGGAACTCAAAAATATATTATTTTTTCTAGTGGAAACCAATATACATATATACCAGAAAATCAAGGGATATATATGAATCAAGTGAAAATTGCACAAAATATAACAGGTTGTACTTTTACAAGTAATCAAGAAGAAAATGGAAAAACAACAATAATGGTTATTATACAAGGAGAAAATTTTGAAAGAGAGACAACCTATACCTTAATAGATTAAAACTACGAAAGAGGTGTTTGATATGGAATTAAAAAGAAGACAGCCGATTGGTGTGGAGTTAGTAAAAAGAGGAATTGTAGATGAAGAAGATATTGAAAGAGCATTAGATTATCAAAGACAACATCCTAATGTAAAAATTGGTGATTGCTTATATGAATTAGATGTATGTGACCCATATGTTTTAATTACAACAATTGGTGAAATATTGGGAGAAAAAGGTATTTTATTATCTAAAAATCCTATCAAAGTTAATGTAGAAGAATATATTTCTTTAGATATTGCGAAAAAGAATAAAGCGATTCCTTTTGAAGTTGAAAATGGAAAAATTAAAGTATGTTTTGCAAATACTGTTAACAGAAGAAGTATAGAAACCATCCGTTTGTTATTTTTAAACAAAGGGCTTATTATGGAGCCATATATTACCTTTGAAAAAGATATTACACAAATACTAAAATCTTTGGAAGGAAAGGCAAATGCAGATATCCATGAATCAGGAGTAACTATTATCAATTTAGTGGATAGTATTATTAAAACAGGTATTGAAAAAAGAGCAAGTGATATCCACATAGAACCAATGGCAACTTCTGTTCGTGTTAGATATAGAATAGATGGTGAATTATTTACTGCGGCAAATTTGGATAAAGAAAAACAACAACAAATTATCGGAAGATTAAAAGCCATTTCAAATATGCATCAAGAAAAACAAGAATCACAAGATGGTAGAATTTTATTATATGAAGATTATAATATTCGTGTATCTTCACAACCAAATGTATATGGGGAAAAATTTGTTTTAAGATTATTAAAGAAAAATGCCAATATCAAAAACATATTTGATTTAGGATATTACGGAGAAGAAGAAGAATTTAAAAAAAGTGTTAACAAGAAAAATAGTATTACCATTATGGCAGCACCAACAGGAGAAGGTAAAACAACTTCTTTATATAGTATCATTGACTATTTAAACAAACCAGAAATAAATATTACAACAATTGAAGACCCTGTTGAAATCAGAATTCCAGGATTAAACCAAATAGAAATTGATAATCGAACAACTTTTGCAGGTGCATTAAGAACTGTACTAAGACAAGACCCAGATATTATTTTAGTGGGAGAAATTAGAGACAGAGAAACAGCAGAAATTGCGATTCAAGCTGGACAAACAGGACATTATGTATTATCAACAATCCATACAATTGATAGTATAGAGGTTATCAATAGATTAAGAAAAATCGGTGTATCAGATTATGATATTGCAAGTACACTAGCAACATCTATTTCACAAAGATTAGTAAGAAGAATTTGTCCAAAATGTAAACGTGAAAGAGAATTTACAAAAGAAGAAAAAGACATCATAACCAATATATTAGAAAAATATGGAGAAAAAATAGATTTAAAAGATATAAAAACTTATGACTCTTTAGGCTGTGATTACTGTAATGGAACAGGTTTTTATGATAGAATAGGAATTTTTGAAATTTTAAATATCACAGATGAACTGAAAGAACTAATTGTTTCAGGTGCATCAAGTATGGAACTTAGAAAAAAATCATTAGAGGAAGGTTATAGACCTTTGATTGTTGATGGAATTAGGAAAGTATTAAAAGGAGAAACAACATTAGATGAATTAAATAAAAAATTATTGTTTTTCTAATTTTGAAAGGAAAAAATAGTCTAAAAATAAAAGGCTGAGGAGGAATTGAAAAATGAATATGGATAAAATCCTAGATATAGCAATGGAGAAAGATGCATCAGATGTTCACATGATATGTGGGAATAAACCAATGCTTAGAATTGCAAGAGATTTAGTAGAAATTGAAGAGATGAAAGAATTAACAGAAGAAGATATGACAGAAGCATATGATTACCTAGTAAGAGGAAACATTGATAAAGATGAAGTATATAATCAAACAAAAAAACTAGATTTATCTTATGAATATAAAGATATTCGTTTAAGAGTTAATATTTCATCTTCAGATGAAATTCCAACTTGTACACTAAGACTTATCAAAAATGAATTACCACCCTATGAATCTTTAGGAATTCCAGATGTTGTAAGAAGAATGACATATCAACCACAAGGATTGATATTGGTTACAGGTAAAACGAACTCTGGTAAAAGTACAACCTTAAACTCTATGATAGACTATATCAATGAAAACCAAAATAAAAAGATATTAACACTAGAAAACCCAATTGAGTATAAACATCATTCTAAAAAATCATTAATTGTTCAAAAAGAAGTAGGTAGAGGAAGAGATGTTTTAACATTTAGTGATGGTGTTAAAAACTCTTTGAGAGAGGACTGTGATATTCTAGTTATTGGAGAAATTAGAGATAGAACAACAATGGAAGCAGCTATCGAGATGGCAGAATCTGGTCACTTAGTTATTGGAACATTGCATACAAAGTCTTGTGCAGAAACAATCGATAGAATGATAAACTTCTATGAAGTAAGAGATCAAGCAAGTATTAAATATTTATTATCTGCTTTATTAAAACTAGTTGTTTCACAAAGATTATTAAAAGGAACAGACGGAAAATTGGTTTTAATACCAGAAGTTATGGTAGTTGATAATATTGTGGCAGGTATTATCAGGAAAGAAAAATTAAGTGTATCTGAAATAGAAGATGCAATACAAAGTAACTTAGAAAAAGGAAGTATAGGATTAATCAATTCTTTAGCAGAATTGTTTGTAAAAGATAAAATTACATTAGAACAAGCAAAATCACAAATTGAAGAGAAAAATCAAGAAATTTTAAATAGAACCATCATGCAATTAAAAATCAAAAAAAATACTAGCAATTAATAAAAGGAGGTAAAACATGCCAACTTATGTATATAGGGCGATGACAAAATCTGGATTAGTAGTAAAAAATAAGATAGAGTCACCAAGCAGACAGAATTTGTTAAAAACATTAAAAGGCAATGGTTTATTACCAATTGATGTTCAACAAATTCGATATGTAGGAAAACAACAAAAAAAAGCAAAGAAAAATATTACTAATATAGATGAAATTATGAAAAATGTCAATACCACTAATATCGGAAAAAGTAAACCAAAACAATTATCAACAAAAGAAAAAATCAACCTATATTTTGCCAAAACAGAAAAAATTACCACTAGGGATATTATGATATTTACACAAAACTTTTATCTATTAAAAAAGGCTAATTTTAATAATATTCATGCATTAGATACCATTATTCAAAGTACAGAAAATGTATCTTTTAAAGGAATATTAGAAGATATATTAGCAGGTGTTGAAGCTGGTGAAAATATGTATACAACTATGGAATATTATTCTAATATATTTCCATATATCTATATTAATATGATAAAAGTAGGAGAACTATCAGGTTCCCTTACAAATTCACTAGAACAAGCAGTTAAATACTTAGATGAATCAGATGCCTTAAATAGAAAATTGAAATCTATTTTAATACCGAATATAGTTCAATTTGTATTATTATTAGTTATGTTATTTGTGGGAACATTAGTTGCTATTCCTACAATACAAGGAATATTTGATGAATTAGGAACAGATGAAGAATTACCAGCAGTTACCTTATGGTTTGCAGATGTTGTAGATATGATGATAGCCTATTGGTATATACCCGTGTTTATTATTGTAGTGATTACAGCAGGTATAGTATTTTATATTAACACGCCAAAAGGAAAATACAACTTCCATTACTTTAAATACAAAATGCCTATTTTTGGTGAATTAATATTTGCATTAGATTTCTCAAGATTTTTGAAAGCTATGTTATTAAACTTAAGAAATGGAATGAGAATACAAGACTCTATAGAAGTTAGTAAAAATGTTGTAAAAAACTATGTTATGTTATCTATGATAGAAACATCTATTAATAATATATTAACAGGTGGTTCATGGATAGAGCCATTTGAAGAATCAGGATTAGCAAAATCAATGATAACAGAAATGTTAAAAATTGGTATGCAAACAGATTTAGCAGAAATGATGGAAAAATTAGTAGAATACATGCAAATTGATATTGATAACATTATGGAAAAGATTATGAAAGTTTTACCACAAGTTGTTTATGCAATTGTTGGTGTTGTATTGATTTTCTTCGTATTAGTTGTATTAGTGCCATGTATTCAAGTATATATGGGAAATTTCTTATTCTCAGCATATTTATAATGTGTTTAGGGACATATCAAAATGGACAAAAAATGTCCAAATTGATATGTCCCTATTGTTCAAAAAAATCTTATATGATATAATCAAAAAAGAAAAAATATTCTACATAAAATTAAGAAAGTGGTGAGCCTAAAATGAAGATAGGGATTGATTTAGGTGGTAGTCATATTGCCATAGGAGTTGTGGACAATAAAGGGAAAATATTAGAAAAAGTAGAAAAAAGAATTACAAATACTGAGAAAAATAATATCAAAAAAGTAATAGAAGAATATATTATTGAAAAAACAGCAAACTTTTTAGAACAATATAAAATTACAGAAATGGGAATTGCCATACCAGGAACAGTAAAAAATGGAATAGTTATCAAATCTGTTAATTTGGGATTAAAACATTATGAGATAGTGAAAAATTTACAAGAAAACATACCATTACCAATAAAAATTCGAAATGATGCCAAGTGCGCAGCATTAGCTGAAAATACATATGGTGCATTAAAATCTTATGATAGAAGTATATTTCTAACTTTAGGAACAGGAATCGGAGGGGCAGTTATAATACACAATGAATTATTAGATACAGGCGATTTACCTGGTTGTGAGTTTGGACATATGTTAATCGAAAAGAATGGAAGACTTTGCAAATGTGGAAAAAAAGGTTGTTGGGAAACATATGCTTCTATGAAAGTATTTAAAAATCATTTAAGAGAACTTTTAGAACTAGATGAAAAAACAAGCGGAAAAGAATTATTAGATATATTGAGAAAAATGCAAAAAGATGATTCAAAATATGCACAAACAAATAAATTAATAGAACAATATATAGATTATTTAAGTGTAGGAATTTCAAATCTAATCAATATTTTTGAACCAGAAGCCATTGGGATTGGTGGAAGTTTTGTGTTTTATGAAGAGATTTTTTTAGAAAAATTGAAAGCAAAACTATTAAAAGATAATTTACTGTTTAATGAAAGAAAAGAAATGAATATTCAAACAGCGATATTAGATAATGATGCGGGAATGATTGGAGCAACTTTGTGAGAAAAAATATAAAAAAGTGAAAGGAGAGAGTTTCATGAAAGAGGAGAAGAAGGCAACTAGACAAAGTTATGGAGAAATCCTAGAAAAACTAGGAGAGGAAAACAAAGATATAGTGGTATTAGATGCAGATTTATCAGCAGCAACTAAAACCAGTATTTTTGCTAAAAAATTTCCAGAGAGATTTTTTGATATGGGAATTGCAGAAGCAAATATGATGGGAGTAGCCGCAGGCATGGCATCTTGTGGAAAAATACCATTTGTTAGTACTTTTGCAGCTTTTGCAGCAGGACGTGCTTATGACCAAATTCGTTCAAGTATTTGTTATCCAAATCTAAATGTAAAAATATGTGCAACACATTGTGGGATTACAGTAGGAGAAGATGGTGCGACACATCAAATGTTAGAAGATTTAGCATTAATGAGAGCTTTACCAAATATGACAGTGTTATGCCCATCTGATGATGTGGAGACAAAATATTTGATAGAGCAAATTTCAAAAATAAAAGGACCTGTATATGTCAGATTAGCAAGATTGGCTACACCAGGTATTTATGAAGAAAATCAAAGATTTGAAATTGGAAAAGCTGTTCAAATAGGAGAAGGAACAGATGCCACTGTTTTTGCAACAGGAGTGGTTGTGCCAGAGGCAATAAAAGCAAAAGAACTTCTTGAAAAAGAGGGAATTCATATTCGAGTGGTAGATGTACATACGATTAAACCAATTGACAAAGAAATGATTGTAAAATCAGCAAAAGAAACGAAAAAATTAATATCTATTGAAGACCATAGTATAATTGGTGGATTAGGAAGCGCCATTAGTGAAGTATTAACAGAAGAATATCCTTGCAAATTAGTTAGAATGGGTATCAAAGATACTTTTGGAAAATCTGGAAATGCAGTAGAATTATTGAAATATTTTGGCTTAACTAGTGAGAAAATTATTGAAACAATAAAATTGTGAATTTTGTGTAAATTTTTTGAAATAAAGAAAAATGAAGAAAAACGATAGAAAATGCAAAAAAACCAACATTTTCTATCGTTTTTCTGAACGAAAAGTATTGCAAATTTTGTACTTTATTGTTATGATTAGATAGAATAAAATATATAATAGAATATTATGCGAAAAAATAGATAAGGAGAGCAAAAGATGATTGAATTTAGAAATGTCACAAAGACATATGACACAGGTACAAAAGCAGTAAAAAATGCAAATTTTAGAATCGATAAAGGGGAATTTGCTTTTTTAGTTGGATCTTCAGGTAGTGGAAAATCTACTTTAATTAAACTAATCTTAAAAGAAGAAGAACCAACTTCAGGAAATATTATCATCAATGGAAAAGATACTACATTTTTAAAACCAAATAGAATTCCATATTTAAGAAGAAGTATGGGAGTTGTATTTCAAGATTTCAGACTATTACCAGACAAAACTGTATATGACAATGTTGCTTATGCTATGTATATTGTAAGAGCAACACCAAGACATATTAGAAGACAAGTTCCAATGGTACTTTCACTAGTTGGTTTAAGTGGCAAAGCAAAAATGTATCCAAATGAATTATCAGGAGGAGAACAACAAAGAGTTGCTTTAGCAAGAGCTTTGGTAAACAATCCATCTATGCTAATTGCAGATGAGCCAACAGGAAATTTGGACCCAGATACAGCATGGGATATCATGACATTATTAAATGATATCAATATGAGAGGAACAACCGTTGTTGTAGCAACGCATGCAAAAGACATTGTTGACAAAATGAAAAAAAGAGTTATTCACATTAGAAAAGGTGAAATCATAAAAGATGATAAAAAAGGTGGGTATGAACTGTGAAATATAATATATTAGGTTATTTAATTGGAGAAGGATTTAGTAACGTATTTAAAAATAAAAAATCAACAGGTGCATCACTTATGATTATGTGTGCAACAATGATTATATTTGGTGTATTCTTAATCTTAAGTGAAAATATTAACCATTTTGTACAAGAAGTAGAAGAAGCGCAAGGAATACAAGTATTTGCAACAGAAGAAGCAACAGATGAACAAGTTAAACAATTAGGAGAAGAAATTAGCAAAATAAATGGTGTCAATACAACAGAATATGTATCAAAAGAAGAAGCACTAAACCAAATGAAAGAAAGATTTGCAGAAAACGAAGATTTATTAGAAGGATATGAAGGAGAAAACAACATCTTTACAGCTTCATACATTGTAACATTAACAGATTTGACATTAAGTCAGCAAGTACAAGATGAAATAAATGGATTAGCAAATGTGAAAAAAATCACAAGCTCAAATGAAACCGTATCAACTTTAATCGATTTAGCAAATGGAATCAAAATTGTAACAGGTGTGATTTTAGCTTTATTAATTATCATATCTATATTTATTATTGCAAATACAATCAAATTAACTGTACATGCAAGAAGAAAAGAAATTTCTATTATGAAATATGTGGGTGCAACAAACGGATTTATCAGATGGCCTTTTATTGTAGAAGGTATGATTATCGGAATTATCGCAAGTGCAATTTCGATTCTTATTGTAGCAGTTGCCTATAACTTTATAGCAGAACAAATGGTAAATTCACAATTTATGAAAACAGTAGGTGTTAGCTTAGTAGGATTCTCAGATATGTTTAGTTCAATTATAGTTATATATATGTTATTGGGAATTGGAATAGGAGCCATAGGAAGTATTATTTCTATGAGAAAATATTTAAAAGTATAAAGGAGCATGAGCATGCGTAAATTTTTATGTATTGTTTTAGCTTTTATCATCATTTGTACATATATAACTGTTGTATATGCGGAAGAGAATACAGACAATCAAGCAGATAGCAATTTAACAGATTTACAAACACAACAACAAGACTTACAAGACCAAATACAACAATCACATGAAGAATTAGAAGAAGTGCAAAGTCAACTATCAGAAAATTTACAACAAATAGAAAAATTAGATGAAAAAATTAGAGAATCAGAAAGTCAAATAGAAAAACTAGATACACAAGTAAAACAATTACAAGAAGAAATATCTAGTATTCAATCACAATTAGATGTAGCAGAAGTAAATTATGAAAAACAAAAAGACATTATGGAAAAGCGATTAGTAGCTATTTATGAAGCTGGTGACACAAAATATTTAGATGTACTTTTAAAATCAAGCAATATTTCAGAATTTTTATCAAATTATTACTTGATTACAGAAATTGCATCAGTAGATAAAGATTTATTAGATGAAGTGGAATCAGAGAAAAAAGAAATTGAATTAGCAAAAAAGAAATTAGAAAAAAATCAACAATCATTAGCAACAGCACTACAAACACAAACTAAAACAGCAACCGTTTTACAAAACACAAAGGCACTACGAGAAAATTATATATCTAGGTTATCAGATGAAGAAAAAGCAAAACAAGCACAAATTGATGAAATGACAGAAGAATATGAAACTGTCAATAAACAAATATTAGAACTTGCAAAACAAGGATTAGATACAGCCTATATAGGGGGCGTGCTTGCTTGGCCAGTACCAGGATATACCAAAATTACCTCAAATTATGGAATGAGGGTACATCCTATTACAGGACAATATAAATTACATACAGGTGTAGATATAAGTGCACCAATGGGTGCCAATTTTGTAGCCGCAAATGACGGAATTGTCACAAAAGCAGAATATAATACAGCATATGGAAAGATGGTAATGATAGACCATGGAGGAGGAATTTCTACATTATATGCACATGGCTCAGAGATTTTGGTAACCGTAGGACAAACGGTTAAGAAAAATGAAGCTATTTTAAAGGTAGGTTCAACAGGGTATTCAACAGGACCACATGCTCATTTTGAAGTGAGAATTAATGGTGTGGTAACAAATCCAATACCATATATTACAAATGGACTTGTTCCAGGTACAGAAGCAGAGGAAGATTCACAAGAAGATACAGATATGTCAGCACAATATTAAAAAACAAATGTAAGAGAAAAAGGAGAAAAACGATATGAAAAAAATAGGACTCAAAATAGTAGTAATGATAGTAATAGCAGTTATTTTATTGCAATTTAATGTTGTATTTGCTGTAACACAATCAGAATTAAATGCAAGTAGAAATGAAACTGATAAAAAAATAGAAGAAGCAAAAGAAGAATTAGAACATATTGATGCAGAAAAATCAGATACATTACAACAAGTAGAGAGTTTGATTACGCAAATTTCTTCTGCACAATCAGAAATTGATGAATTAGATACCAAAATATCAGATATGAATACACAAATAGAAGAGGCACAAAGTAAATTAAATGAAAAACAAGAAGAATATGATGGTAAAGAAGCATTATTAGAAAAAAGATTAGTTGCTGCTTATGAAGCAGGCGAGACTTCGTATTTAGATGTATTACTTTCTTCAAGTAGTTTAACAGATTTAATTTCAAACTATTATATGATATCTGAAATTACACAAAGTGATATGGAATTAATGGAAAAAATTCAAAAAGAGCAAGAAGAAATTGAAACAGCAAAACAAACACTTGAAACGAGTAAACAAGAATTAGATAGTGTCAGAGCACAAAAACAACAAAAAGCAACAGAATTGCAAAATGCAAAAAGTCAAAAAGATACTTATGTAGCCCAACTAAATGAGCAAGAAAAAAATACACAGGCAGAATTAGAACAATTTGAACAAGATAAAAGGGCTATACAAGCAGAATTAGAAAGAATTGCAAGACAAGAAGCAGCAAATTCTGGAAGTTCAAATGTATCTAACATTACAAATAATCCAAGTAGTAGTGGATATATAAGACCAATCGTAGGATATAGTATTACTTGTGGCTGGATGGGATATAGCGGACATACAGGAGTAGATTTTAGTGGTTCAGGTATATCTGGAAAACCAATACTAGCTGCGAAAGCAGGAACAGTTGTTACATCAACAGCATTAAAATATGCAAATGGAAATTATAGAAGTTATGGAGAATATATTGTTATCAATCACCATGATGGAACCATGACTTTATATGCACATGGTGCACCAGGTTCAAGATTAGTAAGTGCAGGACAATCTGTTAGTCAAGGACAACAAATCATGAGTGTCGGAACAACAGGAAATTCAACAGGATATCATTTGCATTTTGAGGTAAGAGTCAATGGAAGACCAGTTAATCCAACACCATATTTACCGTAATTATTTCATAGGATTTTACAAATATAAGAAATGACCTTGTTATAAAGGAAAAGGAGGAACTTATGAAAAAAATATTTGGTAAAATACTAGGGGGATTCATCATTATCATATTCGTACTACAATTTCATGTCATGGTGTATGCTGATGAGATAAAAGACTTACAAAATCAGCAAGCATCTAATGAGGAAAAAATGAAAGATGTAGAAAATCAGAAAGACCAAGTAACACAAGAGAAAAGTGAGACATTAAAACAAGTAGAAGCCATTGAAAGTGAAATTGCAGATTATGAAAGTGAAATTAATGATTTAGATACCAAAATATCTGACTTAAATAATCAAATTACAGATGCAGAAAACAAAATCAACCAAAAGCAAGAAGATTATGATAAACAACAAGAATTATTAGAAAAAAGATTGGTAGCTACCTATGAAGCAGGAGAAACTTCATTTTTAGATGTACTACTGTCTTCTAAAAGTTTAACAGATTTAATTTCAAACTATTATATGGTATCCCAAGTAGCAGAAGCAGATATGCATTTGATGGAAAGTATTGAAAATGAGAAAAAAGAGATAGAAGAAGCAAAAACAACATTAGAACAAAGTAAGCAAGAATTAGATACATCAAAAGCGGAAAAAGAAAGTAAATCTGTTCAATTGCAAAGTGCAAAAGCAGAGAAAAATGCTTATGTATCACAATTATCTTCAGAAGAGCAAACATTACAACAACAAATAGATGAATTAGCAGAAGCTAACAAATCAATAGATGCAGAGATTAGACAAAAACAAGAAGAAATTAAAAAATTATTAGCACAACAAAAACCATCTTCTGGTAGTGGTTCTTCTGGAAATAGTTCAAGTGGAAGTTCTTCAACAGGTGGAGGAGCTGTAAGTAATTCAGGATTTATTTATCCGGTTCCAAGTGCTTATTCAAGAATTACAACATATATGTATTATTCAAGTGGACAATACCATGGAGCAGTAGACTTTGGCTCAGGAGGAATTAATGGACAACCAGTATATGCAGTAGCAGATGGTGTAGTTGTAACAGCAAAAGCATTAAATTATAGTTATGGAAATTATATTATTATTGCACATGATAATGGACTATATACATTATATGCCCATGGACAAGCAGGTTCTATTAGAGTTTCAGAATATCAACGTGTAACACAAGGACAACAAATTATGAATGTAGGAAGTACAGGAAATTCAACAGGGCCACATTTACATTTTGAAGTCAGAACAAGTCCAGGATTATATAATAATAGAGTGAATCCAGTAAACTATTTGCCATAATACATAAAGGGATATGATATACAAGAATAAAATAAAAGTGGAAATTTTCTATATAATAACTAAAAAAGAGGGATTAAGGAAAAGTCTCCTTTATCCCTTTTTTGTGATATAGGAAAAAGAGATACATATTTTATTTGTTGGAATTTAAATTGGATTGTGAAATATAATAGATTAATAGAAAATGAATATTTTCGTGAAAGGAAGGAAATTAATGGAAGAGAAAAAGAGATATAAAGTATATAGGACTATTATGCTGATTGTTTTAGTGACATTTGTAACCTTTATGCTAACATCAATAGGATTTTATCAATATTTTGTAAAAGGAGATAGCTTAAATAAATATTTAACATTAATGACATCTGATGAAAGTCAAGATATTTCACAAACAATAGATACTTATCGAGCTGTTATTGATAAATATTATTTAGGAGAAATAGATGAACAAAGTCTAAAAGAAGGGGCAATAAAAGGATATATAGAAGGATTAAATGACCCATATACAGAATATATTTCTAAAGAAGATATGGAAGATTATATGGAAGATACGATGGGCAATTTTGTAGGAATTGGTATTTACATGATAGAAGACACAGAAACCAACCAAATTATGGTATTGTCTCCTATAAAAGGTAGCCCAGCAGAAAAAGCAGGAATTCAACCAGGAGATTACATTGTTTCTGTTAATGGTGAAACATGTACAGCTGATGATATGACAGTCATCTCAACAAAAATAAAAGGAGAAGAAGGAACAACTGTTAAACTGCAAATATTAAGAGGAGAAGAGACATTAAATTTTGAAATTACAAGAGAAAATATTATAGTAAATCCAGTTGAAGGAGAAGTGTTAGAAAATCATATAGGATATATTGCATTTTCATCATTTGATGAAAATACGGCAGATGAATTTAAAACAAAATTTGAAGAATTACAAGCACAAGGCATTACTTCTCTAATTATTGATTTAAGAAATAATGGAGGCGGAATTGTAGATGAGGCCTTACAAATAGCAGGATATATTGCTGATAAAGATTCTGTCTTATTATATGAAGTCGATAAAGATAATAAAGAAACAGTGGAAAAAAATGAAAGTAATCCAATTATCAATATGCCAGTAATTATATTAACTAACGAAAATACAGCAAGTTCTTCTGAAATATTAGCAGGAGCATTAAAAGATTTGGGAAAAGCCAAAATAGTAGGAACAACAACATATGGAAAAGGGGTTATTCAACAAATATTAACACTTCCAGATGGTAGTGGATTAAAGATAACAACGGAAAAATATTTAACACCAAATAGAACAGAAATTAATGAAATAGGAATAAAACCAGATGAAATAGTAGAATTGCCTGAAAGTGTAGAAAATGTATTAAATGTTGACAGAAATCAAGACACACAATTACAAAAAGCAATAGAAATGTTGACAGAATAAAAATTTAAAGATATAAATATAATAAGAAAAAAGATAATAAAAGGGAATGTTAGAAAAATTCAAATTTTTTAACGCTAATCAAACCTTTGTGAAGGGAATGAGTCAAAAAATGAATTTACCGAATAAACTAACCATATTTAGAGTCATTTTAGTACCAATCATGGTCATAATACCATTTTTGGGGATACAAGGAGACTTATGGGGAATACCAATTACATATTTAATTGTAGATTTTATATTTATCTTAGCTTCAGCGACAGATAAACTGGATGGATACATTGCAAGGAGTAGAAATCAAGTAACAGCATTTGGAAAATTTTTAGATCCATTGGCTGATAAGATTTTAGTATTATCAGCAATGCTTATGCTAGTAGAAATGAACAAATTACCAGCATGGATACCTATTATTGTATTAGCCAGAGAATTTTTAGTCTCTGGTTATAGACTAATAGCTGTAGAGAAGGGCGGAGAAGTGATTGCAGCTTCAAAATGGGGAAAACTAAAAACAGTTACCCAAATGATAGCTATCATTTTAGCATTTTTAGATTTACACGCCTTTGGAGCATGTTTTACAGGAACTTTACAAGGAGCAGATTTTGTATTAAATGTAGCTGTAACAGTTATGATGATGATACAAACGATTGCAACAATCTTTTCTGGAATAGATTATATGAGAGGCATTAAAAAATATATGAAAGACTAATAATATTCCAGTTCAGATTTATGAACATCTTCTACTTGTGTAGATAAATCTGAACTGGAATCATAAAATAGATGAAAGAAAAAATGAAATTTGTATTGACAAATTTCATTTTCTGCCGTAAGATATGAAAAGTATGTAAATACAAAAAGAAAGTACGAAATAGTACGCAATTCAAGGAGGAATTACTATGGAAGAAAAAGAAGTTATATTAACACAAGAAGGGTATAATAATTTAGAAAAGGAATTAAACTTTTTAAAAACAGAAAAAAGAGCAGATATAGCAGAAAGAATAAAAGTGGCATTAGGATTTGGTGACTTATCAGAAAATTCAGAGTATGATGAAGCTAAAAATGCACAAGCAGAAAATGAAGTAAAAATTGCTGAATTAGAAAATAAATTAAGACATGCAAAAATTATAGATGAAAAAGATATAGATACAGAAACTGTTCAAATTGGTAATAAAGTAAGAGTACTAGATGTTGAATTTGATGAGAAAATTGAATATACAATTGTAGGTTCAACAGAAGTAAATCTTGCCGAAAACAAAATATCTAATGAATCACCTTTAGGAGAAGCTTTACTAGGTGCTAAGAAAAATCAAACAGTTGAAGTAAATGCACCAGCAGGTATTATGAAATATAAAATATTATCAATCAAAAAATAAATAAAAAGGGAAATTGGGGACGGACTCATTTTTCCCTTTTCTTATTTAATAAACAGAGAAAAAATATAGAATATAAAAAAATGAAACAATTTTGCGTATCTAAATTTGAATGTAGAAATTCTTAAAGAAAAAAATGTATGAATTGCACGGTACTCTCGTCACGAGAGGGTCTGANNGTATGAATTGCACGGTACTCTCGTCACGAGAGGGTCTGAGTGCATGAATACATTTTTTTCTTTTAGAATTCTATGAAAATTTAGCTTATACAAAATTGTTGAATGGCTTTATATTCTATATTTTTTTATTTTTCAATTTCAAAAAAGGGAAAAATGAGTCCGTCCCCAATTTCCCTTTTTAAAATTTCAAGCTAGAATTTAATGCAAGTTTTATCATATTATCTAAACCTTGTTCTCTTTGTTCAGAAGTAGCAGATTGTGTTTCAAATCTTGAGTCAACAACTGTCATTAAACAAGTTGCATTCTTGTTTAACATTTTTGCATTGTAACATAAAGCAAAAGCTTCCATTTCTGCACTTAATGGATAAAAATTTTGTTTATGAACTCTATCCATAAATTTATCAAAATTTTCTTGTGTCATGTATGGGTCAAAACTATCATTACATATCGTATCGCCTTCAATCAGTTTTACATTATTTTCAGAAGCAGTTGCTTTTATGACTTCATTTAATTTGTTACTAGTGTCAACCAAATGACAATCATCATTGTTAAATCCTAGAGCATAGGTACTTTCTGTAAAAATAGATTTTGATAACACAATATCAAATAAATTTAAATCAGGAACATAAGCTCCACAAGAGCCAATTCTAATAATATTTTCAACATCATAAAATTTAAATAATTCAAAAGAATAAATTCCCATACTAGGCATTCCCATTCCAGAAGCCATGACGGTTATTTCTTTTTCTTTATATTTTCCAGTATAAGCATAGACATTTCTTACTTGATTAACCAATTTAGGATTTTCTAAAAATTTTTCAGCAATATGTTTTGCTCTCAATGGGTCTCCTGGCATGATAACTGTTTTGGCAATATCGCCTAAATTTGCTTCATTGTGCGGTGTAGACATAATTTTACCTCCTATTAAACATATATTTTAAGTTAAGTTTAAAAACATTCATTAGATTATTTGTTAATAAAACAATTCAATAAACATTTATTAAGTTAAAAATAGTATAACAGTAAAATAGAAAAAAGGCAATAATAGTAATTTAGAATACAGTTAGTTATTATCTTTTTAAGAATATTTCTTATATATATAAATTGTATAAAAATTCATTAAAAATTCACAAAAAGTACTTGAAAAGCATAAAAGATTATGGTAAGATACACACATAGTTAATCTATATTTTTTCAAATTTTTAAGTTCTTATATTTTATACTCTTACATTTTTTTATATTTATAATTTTATATTTGATTTGTATTCATTTTTTTTATTTATAATTTATTTATATTTCTTATATTTTAATTCAAATTTGTTTAATTCAAAATAAAGATAATTTGGTAATAAAATAAATAATAAAGTACAAATATATTTTAAATCAAAAAATTTATTTAAGGAGGTGAAGTTTATTGATCAATACGCTAAATGATTTATGGATAAAAATAGAGCAAAAATTCCAAGAATCAGAAGAAAATACAGATAAGAAATTCAAAGACATGGAAATGAAAATGGATCAAAGATTCAAAGAGGCAGAAGAAAAAACAGACAAGAAATTCAAAGACATGGAAATGAAAATGGATTCAAAGACATGGAAATGAAAATGGATCAAAGATTCAAGAGAGTTGAAGACAAACTGAATATCATTACAAATACAAATATAGCGCAAATATTAAAAGCAGTAACTGAAACAAAAGTAGAATTAGAAGAAACAAAAGAAGAAATAACAACAAAATTGGATGAATATATTGAAAAAAATGAATTGGAGCATAAAAAATTTGAGTGTAGATTAGCAGATATAGAAATAAAATATAAATATGGAAAAAAATAATAATTTTGAAAAGTATAAAATATTAAGAATGAATAGATAATGAAAAATTTATATAGATATAACAAAAAGAGATGCATATAAAAACTTTCTGATAAAGATAAAATAATGTGTCTCTTTTTTATTGTATAGGAAAATATATTGCAATAAAAACGAAAAAGATAAAAAAGAAAACAGTAAACAAAGCAAGTAAACAAAATTGGAATTGACTTTTAAAGATAAACATAATATAATTTTATAAGAAAAAAGAAAATACCTTTTAAGATGAATTGAGAGAAATATAATCAAATTTATTTAAAAGGTATTTATAAAATACAAAGAAGGGAAGAAAAACATGATAGATTTTAAACAGATAATTGCAAAGACTATTGCAGAAGTAGTTAATATAGATGAAAAAGAATTGAAAAGTTATATTGAAATACCAAAAGATGCCAACAATGGAGATTATGCATTTCCATGCTTTCGATTAGCAAAAGAATTAAAAAAAGCACCTCCAATGATTGCAAATGAGATTAAAGAAGAAATAAAAATAAATGAAAAAATAATAGAAAAAGTAGAAGTAGTAGGGGGGTACTTAAACTTCTATATTCAACAAGAACAAATGGTAGAAGAAGTGCTAAAAGAAATAAATGCACAAGAAGAATATGGAAAATCAGAAATTGGAAAAGGAAAAAACATTGTCATTGATTATTCAGCTCCTAATATTGCCAAGCCATTTCATATAGGACATTTACGTTCAACAGTTATTGGTGGAGCTTTATATAACATCTATAAATATTTAGGATATCATACAATTGGTGTCAATCACTTAGGAGATTATGGAACACAATTTGGCAAATTAATCGAAGGATATAAACTATGGGGAAAAGAATATAACATAGAAGAAGATCCAATTAATGAATTAACTAAAATATATATTCGTATTAATCAAGTATGTAAAGAAGATGAAAAGGTCTTAGAACAATGTAGAATGAATTTTAAATTGCTAGAAGATGGAGATTCCTATTGTACAGAAATCTGGGAAAAGTTTAGAATCTTAAGTTTAAAAGAATTCCAAAAAGTTTATGATTTATTAGGAAGTCATTTTGACTCATGGAACGGAGAGGCGTTTTATTCAGATAAGATGCCGGAAGTCATTGAAATACTAGAAAAAACAGGAAAATTAGTAGAATCACAAGGCGCCAAAATTATCGACTTAGAAGATAAAGGAATCAATACACCATGTATTATACAAAAATCAAATGGTTCAACAACATATGCAACTAGAGATTTAGCAGCTATTTTATACAGAGCAAGAACATATAATTTTGACAAAGCATTATATGTTGTATCATATGAACAAACATTACACTTTAAACAAGTATTTGAAGTAGCAAAACTATTAGGAATTGATGAAAAATATACAAAAGGATTAAAACATGTACCATTTGGGATGGTATCATTACCAACAGGAAAGATGTCAACAAGAGAAGGTAATATTGTAAAACTAGAAGAATTATTAAATGAATCTATTGCCAGGGCAAAAGAAATTATTGAAGACAAAAATCCAGCATTAGAAGATAAAGAAGAAGTAGCTAAAAAAGTAGGAGTAGGAGCAGTTATCTTTAATGATTTATCAAATAGTAGAATTAAGGATGAAGTATTTGATTGGAATCAAATCTTAAATTTTCAAGGTGAAACAGGACCATATGTACAATATACCTATGTACGTACAAAAAGTATTCTAGAAAAAGCAGGGTATATGCCAACAATAGAAGAAGTTAAATTTGATAAATTATTAGATGAAGCATCAAGAAATATTGTGAAATTAGTATACAACTTTGAAAATACATTAATTCAAGTAACAGAAAAAGAAGAACCATCAATCTTATCAAGATATTTGATTGATTTAGCAAAAGCATTTAGTAATTTCTATAATGACAACAAAATATTAGTAGAAGATAAAGATATACAAAATGCTAGAGTATATTTAACATATGCAGTTGGAAAAGTATTAAAAACAGGGGCTCAGTTGTTAGGAATTGAAATGCCAAATAAGATGTAAAAAACAAAGATAAAACCTTGTCAAAAAAAATATAAAATAGTATAATAAAAAAGAAAAATTTACATAGGAGAGAAAAAATAATGAGTGGAAAACATGAAATGCCAAAACAAAGTAGATTCGGAAGAAACAAAAGAGAAAAAAGAAGAATAGAACCAAAACAAAGAGAAATGCAATATAGAAATGAAAGACCAAGAAATATGAGTGGAAAAAATATGAAAAATAGAAAAAGTAGAAGAGGGCTAAAAATATTTGGAAGAATAGTATTAGTATTATTAATAATATTAGTCATATTAATAGGTATCATTGTAGGGTTTATAAATAGCAAATTAGGAAAAATGCAACAAGTACAATTAAATGAAGAAGACCTAGGTATATCTCAACAAGCAGAAGAAAACCTATCTGAATATAGAAATATAGCACTATTTGGAGTAGATAGTAGAGATAGTAATTTAGGAAAAGGAAATAGAAGTGACTGTATTATTATTGCAAGTTTAAACAATAAAACAAAAGAAGTAAAATTAATATCTGTATATAGAGATACATATGTAAACATAGAAGGACATGGACTAGATAAAATCACACATGCATACTCATATGGTGAAGCACCACTTGCAATAAAAACATTAAATGAAAATTTCGACTTGAATATAACAGAATTTGCAACAGTAAATTTTGACTCAGTAGCAGAAGCTGTTAATGCACTTGGAGGAGTCACAATTAATGTAACAAATGAAGAATTAAAATATATAAATGATTATATTGATGAAACAGCAAAAGTAACAGGTTTATCAAACAAAAAAGTAACATCAGCAGGAAAACAAACATTAAATGGTGTACAAGCAGTTGCATACTCAAGAATTAGATATACATCTGGTGGAGACTATAAAAGAACAGAAAGAATGAGAACAGTTATAGAAGCCATGATAGAAAAATTCAAAACAAAAAATATTAGTGAAATGAATCAAATTATAGATCAAATCCTACCAGAAGTATATACAAACATTACATCAGGAGATATATTCTCCTTAATACCAAGTGTAGCAAGCTTAAAAGTGACAGATAGTATCGGATGGCCTTATGAAACAAAAGGAATTACATTAGATAGATGGTATGGCGTTCCAGTAACATTAGAAAGCAATGTAAAACAATTACATCAAGAAGCATTTGGAGAACCTGATTATGTGCCATCAGATAGAGTGAAAGAAATTAGTAATCAAATCATACAAAAGACAGGGTATACCAATTAATGAACTTATATAATTTTTAAAATTAGAATGGGGATACAAGATTTAAAATAAATCAAGAAAGAGGAAAATGAAAATAAATATATTAAGAATTGCATTGATATTGCTATTATTAGGAACATTTTATATAATATTTGGATTTTCTAGTCAAGATGGAGAAACTTCAGGAGGAATTAGTAGAAATATAACAAATACAATCTTACAATTTTCTAATAAATATAATACTTTAAAGCAAGAAGAAAAAGAACAAATAGCAGATAAAACGGAAAGAATTATCAGAAAAATAGCACATTTTTCAATTTATACATTGGTAGGATTGCTATTAATGGGGATATTAAGCACTTATCCTATAAAAGAAAATTGGAGAATATTGCTTTCTGTTTGTTTAGGAATGATGTATGCCACATCAGATGAAATACATCAATCCTTTACACCAGGAAGAACACCAAAGATAACAGATGTATATATAGATACATTAGGCGTTATACTAGGAATTTTATTGATTTTATTAGCTATAAAGATATATTACAAATATATTACCAAAACATTACGAAATACGACAAAAAATGTCATATGAAAGGTGTTGAAAAAAAATAGATACTGTAATATAATATTGTTGTAAAATAGCGGAAGAATAAATTTTATAGTATGGGGGATAAAAATGGATGTAAAAGATGATATATTACTATATAAAAATGGTAATATAGAAGATTTAGTACTTACAAGGGGAAAACAAAGAAGTAATAGAATCATAAAAATAGAAAATGGGCTTAAGAGAGGAATCGATATCTTAGGTGGTATTTTTGGTGTATTTACATTAATTCCACTAACTATCATTGTATGGGTAGCAAATAAACTATCAAAAGATAATGGACCAATTTTCTATACACAAACAAGAATAGGAAAAAATGGAAAATTATTCAAACTATATAAATACCGTTCAATGATAGTTGGAGCAGATGAAATATTAGGAAGATATCTAGAAGAAAATGAAGAAGCAAGAAAAGAATATAAAGAATACAAAAAATTAAAAAATGACCCAAGAATAACAAAAATAGGAAAAATATTAAGAAAAACAAGTTTAGATGAATTCCCACAATTTATTAATGTATTAAAAGGAGACATGAGTTTAGTAGGACCACGTCCATATTTACCAAGGGAAAGAGAAGATATCAATGGATTTTTTAAATACATAACTTCATGTAAACCAGGAATTACAGGATTATGGCAAACCAGAGGAAGAAGTAATACAACTTTTACAGATAGACTAACAATGGATATGGAATATTACCAAAACCATACATTAAAACAAGATATGAAGTTGATATATAGAACGATAAGAAAGGTAGTAAAAAAAGAAGGAGCTATTTAATGAGGATTTTACTAGTTAATAAATTTCACTATCTTAAGGGTGGAAGCGAGAAATATTATTTTGAATTAGCGAAATTATTAAGAGAAAAAGGCCATCAAATAGCTTTTTTTTCTATGCAAAATGAGAAAAATGTCAAAACAGGAGAAAAAGAATATTTTGTAAATGAAATAGATTTAAATACAGGAAGTAAGTTAAAGGCATTAGATGTTATTTATTCAAGAGAAAATAAGAAAAAAATGATAGAAGCTTTAGAAGATTTTAAACCAGATATTGTTCATGTGAATAATTTTCAAAGGCAACTTTCAGAATCCATTATTCAAGCAGCTAATGAAAGAAAAATTCCTGTAATCTATACAGCACATGATGTACAAGCAATATGCCCAGCTATAACCATGTTAGATAGTAATAAGGAAATATGTGAATTATGTAAAAATGGAAAATATTTAAATTGTATTAAAAAAAAGTGCATAAAAAACTCGACATTAAAAAGTATTTTAGGTGCAATTGAAGGAAAATATTATAGAATAAAAAAGGTGTATAATAAAAAAATAGTATATATTATTTCACCATCTGAATTTTATAAACAAAAATTAATAGAAGATGGAATAACTGAAAATAAAATTAAAACAATACATAATTTTATTAATGTCAATCAATATAATTTACAAATTGAAGATGAAGATTATGCATTATATATTGGTAGATTATCAAAAGAAAAAGGTGTTTTGAATTTGATAGAAGCTTTTTCTAAATTGAAAAACGAAAAACTATATATTGCAGGAGATGGACCTGAAAAAGAAAGAATAGAAAGCATAATAAAAGATAGGCATTTAGAAAAAAATATTTTATTATTAGGATATTTAAATCAAGACCAAATAAAAGAATATTTAAGAAAAGCAAGATTTGTTGTAGTGCCATCTATTTGGTATGAAAATTGTCCATATTCAATTTTGGAAACACAAGCAATTGGTAAACCTGTCATAGGAGCAAACATAGCAGGAATACCTGAATTAGTGCAAGACAAAGTAAATGGATTAACATATCAATATGATGATATCAGAGAATTAGAAGAAAAGATAAAACTTTTATTTGAAAATAAAGAATTAGCAGAAAAATATGGAAAAAAAGCTAGAGAAATAGCTATAAAAGAATATTCAAAAGATGCATATTATAATCAAATAATAAAAATATATGAAAGAGCAATAAAGGAAGTGTAATTATGGCTGAAAAAAAATTAAATGGAACTGTAATTGTAACATATAGATGTAATGCGAGATGTACAATGTGTAATAGATATAAGGCTCCATCAAAACCTGAAGAAGAAATTAATATAGAAACAATCAAAAAATTACCTAAAATGTATTTTACAAATATTACGGGTGGAGAACCATTTATCAGAGAAGATTTACCTGAAATAGTAAGAGAATTATATAAAAAATCTGATAGAATAGTAATTTCAACAAATGGATTCTTTACAGATAGAATCATAAAACTATGTGAAGAATTTCCAAATGTAGGAATTCGAATTTCCATAGAAGGGCTAGAAGAAACAAATAATAAAATAAGAGGCTTAGATGATGGATTTAATAAAGGATATTCAACACTTAAAAAATTAGTAGAAATGAAACATCCTGATGTTGGATTTGGTATGACAGTACAAGATGCAAATGCAAAAGATTTAGTACCTTTATATGATTTATCAAATGAATTAAATATGGAATTTGCAACAGCATCATTACATAATAGTTTCTACTTTGTTGAAGCAAAAAATATTATTTATGATAGACTAATGGTAGCAAAAGAATTTGAAAAATTAATTAACAAATTGTTAGAATCAAATTCACCTAAAAAATGGTTTAGAGCATACTTCAATCATGGATTGATAAACTACATATTTGGTCAAAAAAGACTTCTTCCATGTGATATGGCATTTGATACCTTCTTTATAGATCCATATGGAGATGTTATGCCATGTAATGGAACAAAAGAAAAAGAAGTAATGGGAAATTTAAATAATCAAACATGGGATGAACTATGGAACTCTGAACAAGCTGAAAAAGTTAGAAACAAAGTAAGACATTGTGATAGACAATGTTGGATGATTGGTTCAGTAAGCCCTGCAATGCATAAATATATCTGGAAACCAGCATGGTGGGTAATTAGACATAAGTTCTTAAGATTCTTTAAAAAAGAAAAATATTCAATGTTTGAAAACAAAATTGTAAAAGATTATAAAGAGGGAAAGGTAAGCAAAGAAGAGTTGGATAAATGCTCAACATGTGATATGAATTGTACAATAAATGATGGATTATCAGAAGCTTCAAGAGAACAATTGAAAGACAAAACAGGTGAAGAGATAGTCGAAGAAGATTTGAAAAGGCAGTTAGAGAAATAATGGGGGAATTAAATGATTGAAGATACTATAAAACAAAGTACAAATATTTCTGAACAAAACAATTTTCTTGATAAACCAAAAGATAGAAATTTAACTTTAGATATATTAAGAATCATAGCTTGCTTTTTAGTTATAGTATGTCATACTTATACATTAGGGTTTAATAAAACAGAATATAATATAACATGGTTTCTATCTGTGGTTATATATTTGATTTCTAAGACAGCAGTACCCATTTTTTTTATGATTAGTGGTTTTTTAAATTTAAACAAAGACTATACATATAAAGAAATGATTAAGAAAACAATTATAAGATTAGTAATTCCATTATTGTTTTTTTCTGCACTTATATATTTTAAGGATAATACAGAAATATCTATACAGAATTTTTATAATTTTATAATTGCTTTTCTGCAAGAAGATGTAATGGAACATTATTGGTTTATGTATGCTCTTATAGGGATGTATTTAATTACGCCAATAGCAAGAAAAATGATTAAGAATTTTGAAAAAAAAGATTATCAATATTTTATATTTTTATGGATATTATCATTATGTATTATACCATTATCAGAAAGACTTTTAGGTATAAACATTACTAATCGATTACCAGTAATAACAGGATATTTTGGATATTATATATTAGGATATTATATTTTCAGTAAAAAATTAATAAAGAATAAAAAATATTTATTAGTAAGCATTTTTAGTTTTATAATTGTTCTTATAATATCTACAATAATTACATATATAGATTGTAAAAATAATGAAGATTATAAATATATAGTTTTTTTAGACCAATTAAATTATTTGTCAATCATGATACCTACTTTAAGCATTGTACATATTGTTAGGTACATATTTGATAATAATATCAATAACTCAAAAATAATAAAATTTATAATTGCAGTTAGTTCAACTACTTTTGGTATATATTTAACGCATGGTATACTATTAGGTAAATTTAAATTGTTATTTAATTTTATGAGTACATATATACCTAATTTTATAGCTACAATTTTTATGCAAGTTAGTATATTTATATGCTTAACTATAGTTATATATTGCATAAAAAAGATTCCAATAATTAAAAATTTATTATAAGTGTAGGGGATAATTATGGACATAGTAAAGATAGGACATAGAAGAATACCTTCTTGAGAAGGTGGAGTTGAAATTATCGTACAAGAATTATCAACTAGATTAGTAAAAAAATGAAAAATTCGTGAGAAATGAGATATTATCAATTAAATATCCATAAATAAAATTAATAGAAGTTACTAGGAGAAAATATTAATGGAAGATAAAAAAATAATAGGATATCAAAAAAAAAGAATAGTATGGATAGATTTTGCTAGAGGAATATGTATGTTATGTGTCATGCTAACTCATATAGAGTTTTGCCCAGCTATATATAGAACTTTTTTTGCTCCATTTTTCTTATCAATGTTCTTCATTATATCTGGATATTTATTCAATAAAAGAAGAAATTTTAAAGAAAACTTTATACATAAAACGAAAACTTTATTAGTGCCATTCCTTATTTTTGGACTAATTAATATCGTGACAAGGCAAATAATTACATTTAATGAACAAGCAAATATTTTTACAGAATTCAAAAAATTTTTCTTACAAATTGGAACTGATTCAGGTTTATGGTTTATAGCATGCTTATATATTGCAAGTCTTATATTCCAACCAATCAATAAGATATATAATAAAAGTAGTAAAGTTTATATGATATTGATATTATGTTTAGAACTTGTATCAATTTTATATTCAAGAATTATTGGGATACAGTTACCATGGCACATTGATAAAATAGGAATGGCAATATTTTTTATGGGATTAGGTAGTTTATATAAAGATACTTATGAGCAGAAAATATTAAAATACGAAAATAAGAAAACATTATTATTTATAATTACAATTTATTTAATATTGTTAGCTATCAATTACACCTTATTTAAAAATAATTATGTTTCATTTGACTCATCTAAAAATAGTATTTTACTTAATCTATTGTTATGTGTTATTTCCTTATGGAGTGTAATAATTTTTAGTAAAATAGTACCAAAAGTAAGGTTTATAACCTTTATTGGGGAAAATACACTAATCTATTTTGCATTTCATGGAAAAGTTCAAAGTTTTTTAACAAAAATAATTAATAATATTATAATTTTAAATAATTGGAATGTATTTATTTACAGTATTATGTATGTATTACTTGAGGCAATAATTTTAATTATACCTTCAATAATAATTAATAAATATTTTCCTTGGATGTTAGGGAGAAAATATGAAAATAGCAATGATAGGACATAAAAGAGTACCTTCACGTGAAGGTGGAGTGGAAGTAGTAGTAGAAGAGTTAGCAACAAGACTAGTAAAAAAAGAACATCAAGTAGATGTATATAATAGAAGAGGAAAAAATATCCAAGATAAAAATGCAGATAAAGATAAGAAAAAAATGAAAGAATATAAAGGAGTAAAAATTATAACTATTCCTACAATAAACAAAAAAGGAATAGATGCTCTTTTATACTCTTTCTTTGCCAGTATAAGAGCATTGTTTGGAAAATATGATATTTTACATTATCATGCAGAAGGCTCTTGTGCAATGTTATGGATTCCACATTTATTCAAAAAGAAAATAGTAGTTACAATTCATGGACTAGATTGGCAACGCTCTAAATGGGGAGGATTTGCTACAAAATATATTAAATTTGGAGAAAAATTAGCCGTAAAATATGCAGATGAAATAATAGTACTTTCAAAAGGATTACAAAAATATTTCAAAGATACATATAGCAGAGATACTGTATTTATTCCAAATGGAGTAAATAAACCAACTATTAAAGAAGTAGACATAATAAAAAAATATGGACTAGAAAAAGATAATTATATTTTATTTTTGGCAAGAATAGTACCAGAAAAAGGTTTACACTATTTAATTGAAGCATTTAAACAAATTGATACAGATAAAAAATTGGTAATTGCAGGTGGAGCAAGTCATACAAATGATTATCTAGAAAAAATAAAAAAAATGGCAAGCGAAGATAATAGAATCATCATGACAGGTTTTGTTCAAGGACAAGAATTAGAAGAATTATTTAGTAATTGTTATTTATATTGCCTGCCAAGTGATGTGGAAGGTATGCCACTTTCTTTACTTGAAGCAATGAGTTATGGATGTACATGTTTAGTAAGCAATATAGAAGAAAATGTACAAGTAATAGGAGAATATGCAAAAACTTTTAAGAAAAGTAGCATTAAAGATTTAAAAAAAATTTTATTCAATATGTTAAATACCGAAAGAAGGAAAAAAGAAGAAATTAGTAATTATGTGTTAAAAAAATATAATTGGGATTTAATAATAGAAGAGACAGAAAAATTATATAATTAGAAATAAGTAATTGGAGGAGAAAATGAAAATAGGTGTAATTACAAGACATGCAGTTCCTAATTATGGTTCTTTATTACAATCTTATGCAACTCAAATTACTCTAGAGAAAATGGGGTATGATGTAGAAATAATAGATTATATAAGAAATGATGAAAGAGCTGAAAATTTATCAAAAACTTTAGTAAAAGGAAAGAAATGGGACAAAAATCCTATAACTAGAATAATATACAATGCTATACAGATGCCTAATTATTCAAGAATGTATAAAAAGTTTGAATTATACAGAAAAGATTTTTTAAAGGTAACTAATAAATCATATGGAAATATTGAAGAATTAAAACAAAATCCTCCTGATGAAGATGTTTTTTGTTCTGGAAGTGATCAAATATGGAGAAGAATAGGAAAAGAT
This sequence comes from uncultured Eubacteriales bacterium, assembly GCA_949289635.1. Taxonomy (GTDB): domain Bacteria; phylum Bacillota; class Clostridia; order TANB77; family CAG-508; genus CAG-269. The sequence continues at coordinate 58,360 of CASEOS010000012.1, forward strand.
GAATATGATGAAGCATATTTTTTAGAGTTTGTGAAAAATAAAAAATGCATAGCATATTCATCAAGTTTTGGAAAAACTAAATTAAATGAAAATTTGGATAAAAATTTAAATAATTTGTTGAAAAAATATAGTAAAATATTGGTAAGAGAAAAATCAGCTAAACAAATTTTAGAAAAACATAACATAAAAAATGTCGAACAAGTTTTAGATCCAACCTTATTATTATCACAAAACGAATGGGAAGAACTTGCCAACAAAACAGATTTAAAGAAAAAAGAAAAATACATTGTAATATACCAATTACATGCTAACAAAGAATTTAATAATTATGCTAAAAGATTTGCTAAAAGTAAAAATATGAAGTTATTAAGACTTAGTCCTTCTTTTTATCATATTACGAGAAGTGGAAAATTAATATACTTACCAACACAGTATGAACTTTTATGGTATTTTAAAAACGCAGATTATATATTAACAGATTCTTTTCATGCAACTGTATTTTCTATAATTTTTAATAAAAAATTTATAGATGTATTACCATTAAATAAAACGGGAACAAGAATAGAAAGTATATTAGATTTATTTGAAATAAAAAATAGAATATTAAAGGATTATAATGATTTTAATTCTATTGATGAAAATATAAATTATAATATAGTAAATATAAAATTAGAAAATGAAAAACAAAAATCTTTGAATCTGTTAAAAGATGCAATAGAAAATTAAAATAGTATAGTAAAGAAAAGAGAATTTTATATGAAAAATATAGGTGAATTAGCTAAGAATAATTGCACAGGATGTAGAATGTGTGAACAATTATGTCCTGTAAAAGCAATTAATATGATAGAGAATGAAGAGGGATTTATAGAGCCTCAAGTAGATAAAGAAAAATGTATTGACTGTGGACTTTGTTTTAAAAGATGTCCACAATTAAATAATGTAAAGAACAATAAACTAGATAATGTTAAAGTTTATGCCGCTAAGAATAGAAATGTAGAAGAACAAAAAAAGAGTTCTTCAGGTGGGATTTTTTCTGCATTAGCTAATTATGTTCTAGAAAATAAGGGAAAAGTTTACGGTTGTGCTTTTAATTCTAGATTAGTAGCAGAACATATAGCTATAAAAACAAAGGAAGAATTATATAAATTAAGAGGTTCAAAATATGTACAAAGCAATACAAAAAATACTTTTACAGAAGTAAAAAGAGATTTAGACATTGATAAATTAGTATTATATTCAGGAACTTCATGCCAAATAGCAGGATTAAAAGCATTTTTAAATAAGGATTATAATAATTTAATAACAGTAGACTTAGTATGTCACGGTGTACCAAGTCCTAAATTATTTAAAAAATATATAGAATATCTAGAAGAAAAATATAATTCTAAAATATTAAATTATGAATTTAGAAGTAAAGAAAAAAATGGTTGGGGATTAACTTCTAAAGTTCTATTAGAAAATGGAAAAATTAAATATATAAATGCAAATTTAGATCCATATTATAAAACATTTCTTAACTCTTGTGCATATAGAGAAGTGTGTTATAATTGTAAATATGCAAACTGTAATCGAATATCAGATATAACGCTTGCTGATTATTGGGGAATACAGAAACAAATACCAGAGTTTTATGATGAACAGGGGATATCTGCAATAATTCTAAATACAAAAAAAGGATATGACTTTTTTAAATTATTAAATAAAAATGTAATAATAAAAGAGAGCAATCTAAATAGTGTAAAAAAAGAAAATCATAATTTGGAGAGTCCTTCAAAAAGATTAGAAATAAGAGAAAAAGCATATGCAAATATTGATAATAAAAATTTTTTAAGATATGCAAAACAGAATTTAAACTACAGAAAAGAAATAAAAGATCAAATAAAAAATTTAATACCAAGCGATATAAAAAAATTCATTAAAAACAAATTAAAATAAAGATATTTGATTGAGAAAGGAATTTAAAGATGGACAAATTTATTGGAAAAATAAAAGATGCACATAGCAAAAGAATTTTATACAATTTATATGCGATTTTTATGTTATTTATTCCGATATTAATAACATTAGACAAATTTATAGGAATAGTTGGAACAATTTTAACAGGAATTCCAAGTATTTTAGGAATATTAAATATATTTTTATATCAAAGGAAGAAAATATTTAAATATATAATTATATTAGTATTATTTTTTATAAATACTTTTTTTACAACTGATTTAGATATGCAACTAGAATTTGTAAAACCATTAATAATTTTTTTAACTTGTTTTGATATGGTTCAAAATGAAGAATTTTTACAAATAGTAAAAAACCATTTTGAAAAATATTATAAATTTATCATTATATCAATCTCTATAATACTTTTGCTGAATATGGGGATTTTTGCTATACAACATATAACTTCGGCAGATAATTATTCTGACAAATGGAATATAGAGATATTTGAAGGATTATACCCAGACCCACATCAAGCAGCCTATAGGTTTTGTTCTATAATTATATACATACTTTTTCTAATGAAAGCGAGAAAAGGAAATAAAATATGTAATATTGTAATGTTAGTAATAGCAGAAGTATTATTATTAATGACTGGAGCAAGAACGCCAACAGCATTAGGTATGTTTTTAGGATTAATGGGAATTTTAACTTTTAGAAAAGAGATAAAGGGATTTGTAGTTAAATATAGAAAAATATCTATAACTTTATTAACAATTGGAATTGTTATTATAGCAGTAATTTTACCCCAAACAGCTTTTATACAAAAAAGCTTAAATACAAAGGAAGGAAACTTTGATAATGGTAGATCTAAACTAAGATCGTTAGAATGGGAATACTTTATAGAAGGAACATTCGAAAATAAAGTATTTGGAAATGATATTACAGAAATTTATAAAATCAATTATGTTAATATTTGGTGTCATAATGACATAATGCAAATATTATTACAATTTGGAATAATTATGCTATTTATATATTTTGAAACTGTAATACAGGCAATGCTCAACTTATTAAAAAATCAAAGTAAATTTAATAAGACTGTAATAATTTTATTAAATTTAGTATTCCTATTTGTAGCATTCTATAATGGGCTATTTTATTTTCCAAGATTTGTAATTACTATACCAATTATTTTCTTGGTATACAAATTATATGATGATGAACAAAAGAAAGAAATAAAAAAATAAGGGGAGAAAAAAATGAAAGTACTACATATATTAGCTGCTGGGGATGTTGGAGGAATAGAAGTATTATGCAAAAATATAATAAAAAATGCAAATTGGGATAACAGGATTTGTGTGCTTTTTAAAGAAGGAAGCATATATGAAGAGTTAAAAGTAGATGGATATAATATCTTTTCATTAAAAGATTGTAACAATAAAGTATTTAAAATAGCAAAAAGATTATCAAATTATTGTGTAAAAGAAAAGATAGATATAGTAACAGTACATCATGGTGGATTAACTATAAATATTATATATATTCTTATACATAGATTACTAAAATCAAAAAAAGAAAATATAAAATTTGTTAGATATTTACATGGTAGTTTTGATAAATATTCTTTTGGAAATAGTAAAAATAAATTTAAAAATTATCTTATAAAATATTTTATGCAAAAAGCTTTTGATATATCAGATATGCTGATTTTTATATCGCAAGCAGTAAAAATTAGTTTTGAAAAAAAATTCAAATTGGGAAATAATGAAATTGTATATAATGGGATTGATAGTAAATTTTTTTGTGATATAAAACACAAGAATAAAACTGAATCATTAAGACTTATATATGTGGGAAGATTGTACAAAACAAAAGGAATTTCAATATTAATTTCTGCATGTAAAATTTTAAAAGATCAAAAAGTTGATTTTAAATTAATCATTGTTGGAGAGGGCGAAGAAAAAGAAAATTTGGAGAAACAAGTAATTCAATATGAACTAGAAGAGATTGTTAGTTTTGTTGGTAAACAAAATAATGTAATTGATTGGTTAGATAATGCTGATATATTTATATATCCATCAATATGGGAAGAGGGGTTTGGAATATCTGTTGTAGAAGCAATGTCAAGAGGATGTATACCAATAACATTTAAAAGGGGAGGTTTACCTGAAATTATAGATAGTGGAAAAAATGGATTTCTTGTAGATAAAATTGATGAGAAAGAATTAGCACAAAAAATAAAAGAAGTAGATCAACTTAATAATGAGAAGCAAAATGAAGTAAGAGAAAAAGCAGTAGAAAAAGCAAGAAAATATACTATACAAAAAACCATAAATTCTTTAGAAAGTATATATAAATTAGTATTAAAATAAATAAAAGGGATAAGAAAAATGATAGAAAAAGATAAAATTTCAATTGTAGTACCTGTATATAATGTTGAAGAATTTTTACCAAGATGTGTTGAATCAATATTAAAACAATCTTATAAAAATTTAGAAATTTTGCTTATTGATGACGGCTCAACAGATAACAGTGGTACTTTATGTGACAATTATGCAAAGAATAATCAGAATATAAGAGTGTATCATAAAAAAAATGGAGGATTGTCAGATGCAAGAAACTATGGCATAGAAAAAGCAACAGGAAATTATATTGCTTTTATAGATTCAGATGATTATATTGCTGAAGATTATTGTAAAATATTATATAATAATTTAATAAAGTATGAAGCAGACATATCCATTTGTGCTTTTATTAAAACTGATGGAAAAAACGATAACATAGAAGAAATTAAAGAACAAATAACGACTTATACAGGTATAGATAAACAAAAAAATATCTTAAATCACATGAATACAATAACAACAGTTGCATGGAATAAATTATATAGGAAGGAAATGTGGGATAATTTAAGATATCCAAAAGGGAAAATAAATGAAGATGAATTTGTTGTTCATTATCTAATGCATAAAGCTAAAAAAGTGGTTTATACAAATATAATTTTATATTATTATTATCAAAGAGCTAATAGTATTATGAAGAAAAAATTCTCAAGTGAAAGATTTGATGTAATTGATGCTTTTCAAGAAAGATGGCAGTTTTATAAGGAACATGAAGAATATAAAGAATTAGAAGGAAAAGCATATTGTTTATATATGAAAATGATAATATCAAATTATATACTTTCTAAAAAAAATAAATTACAGAATGACAAAAAAAAATTACTAGAAAGATATAGGGAAGAATATAAAAACAAAAAAATGATTACTAATATAAAGGAAAAAATAAAATTATCATCATTTTATTTTTTACCAGAGATATATAGTAATTTGAAAGTAGGGATTGAAAATGTTAGAAAAAATATTAAGAAAAGTATGTCCAAATAAAAAAGAAAAGATAATGAATAAATATTTAAGAATAAAATATAAGTTAAAAACTATAAAATTTTATTTTATGAAAAAACCAGATTATTATCTTCTAGGAACTCCAGAGTATGGGAATCTAGGTGATCATGCTATTGCATTTGCAGAAAAAGAATTTATAAAAGATTGCAACAAAAAAGTTATAGAAATAACATCCCCAACGGTATATTATAATATAAAAGGAATAAAAAGATTAATTAAAAATAAACCAATTATAATTACTGGTGGAGGTTTTTTAGGAAGTTTGTGGTTAAATGAAGAAAATATGGTTAGAAAAATCATAAAAGAATTTCCTAATAATAAAATAATTATTTTTCCACAAACTGTTTTTTACGAAAATACAGAAATAGGAGAAAATGAAAAAAAGACAACATTTAGTTTATATGAAAAACATAAAAATTTACACATATTTGCAAGAGAAGAGAAGACATATAATTTTCTAAAAGCTGAACTTAAAAATGTTGATATTAAAATGGTTCCAGAAATTGTTTTGTATCTCAATAAAACAGATAATATTAAAAGAGAAAATAAAATTCTAATATGTATGCGAAATGATAAAGAAAAAATAAACAATAATGCAATTGAAAGTTTTCTAGCTGATTCAGATACTATGAATATTCAATTAGAATATACAGAAACTAATTTGCCATATGCAATAACTGAGAAAACTAGAATAAAAGAATTAACAAATAAATTCAAACAATTTCAAACATCGAAATTAGTAATTACTAATAGATTACATGGAATGGTGTTTGCAGCAATTACATCTACACCATGTTTATGTATGGATAATTTAACTAAGAAAGTATCTGGGGTTTATAAATGGATAGAGAATAATCAGTATATAAAATTAATAGATAATCAAACAGAACTAGAAGATATAAAAAATTTTGTATATGATGTTTTAAGAAATATAGATGAGTATAAATACAATAATGAAACATTAGATTATAAGTTTAAACCTTTAAAAGATGAAATAAATTCTAATATATAAGATGTTATTATTTTTAAAGAAAGGAATATAAAATGGAGCAAATATCTACAACTTCGAGGACAAAAAATACAGCGATTAATTCAACAGTAGCGTTTGTATCTAAAATTGCAATATTTGTATTACAATTTATATGTAGAACAGTTTTTATAAAAGTATTAAGTACAGAATATTTAGGTATTAATGGGTTATTTACTAATATATTAACAATGCTATCATTTGCTGAATTAGGAATTGGAAATGCAATTATATTTAAACTATATAAACCAATTGCAGATAATAATATAGAAAAAATAAAAACATACATGAAATTTTATCAAAAAGCATATATATTTATAGGAATTGTAATACTAGTTTTAGGAATAGTTCTAATGCCTTTTCTAAAATATATAATTAGAGATATACCAAGTATTAAAGAGAATATATTACATATATATATATTATTTTTAATAAATTCAACAATTTCATATTTTTTTACATATAAGAAGTCAATTATAATAGGATATCAAAAAGAATATATTACAACATTAATAAATTTTGTAGTAGTGTTTTTACAAAATATTATGCAAATAGCTCTTTTATTGATAACTAGAAATTATATTTTGTACTTAATCATACAAATAATATGTACATTTTTGGACAATTATATAGCAGCAAAAAAAGCAGATAAAATGTATCCATTTATAAAAGATAATAAATATGAAGAAATATCTAAGGATGAAGAAAAAAATATATTTAAAGATGTAAAATCTTTAGTTCTATATAAAATTGGTTATATAGTATCTAATGGAACAGATAATGTAATTATTTCAGCATTTGTTGGTGTGAGTGAAGTTGGATTACTTTCAAATTATACTACAATAATAAATGCGATAACAGCATTTCTTTCCTCCTTTTTTAATGGATTTACAGCAAGTGTAGGAAATTTAAATACAACAGATGATGATAAGAGAAAAGAATCAATTTTTTATCAAATTATGCTATTAACGTTTGTAATTTATGGGATTGTAGCAATTGCAATTGCATTACTAAGTAATGAATTTATAATATTATGGTTGGGTAATGACTATATATTAAATTTTAGTATATGTGTATTATTAGCATTAAACATATATATAGATGGTGTAAGATTTGTTAATTATACTTTTAGAAATACTATGGGATTATTTAAAAAAGGTAGGTTTGTACCATTAATTTCTTCTATTATAAATATAGTGATTTCTTTGATATTAGTACAATACTTAGGAATCTTTGGTGTTTTACTTGCAACTGTTTTAACAAGAATGTTTATTACTACTATGTATGATCCATATTTGTTGCATAAATATAAATTTAAAACGTCAACAAAAAAATATTATTTGACATATTTATATTATTTAACTATACTTATAATTAGTTTTTGTATTTGCAAATTTGTTATAGACAGTATGCTATTAGGAGGAATACTTGGATTTATTTTAAAAGGAATTATAGTAGTGATAATTACAGCTACCTTATTTGTACTATTTACATTCAAGCTTAAAGAATTTACTGAATTAAAAGAAATTATAAAAAATATTATTTTGAAGAAAATATCAAAAAAATAAATTTTTATTATACTTAGCAAATAAAAAATACATATTAAAATAATGATAAAACTAGTAAATGTAAAACAAATAAGAAACAAATTAGAGAATAGGACTTTAAAAGTCCTATTTTTTTCTGAAAATTCGACAAAAATATTGCAAAATTTAACAGATAACGATATACTAATAAAGTGCAATAAAATAAGTAAGCAAAAAAAGGAGCAAAAGAAAAATGATAGACTTTCACTCACATATATTACCCAATATTGATGATGGATCAAGAAGTATAGAAGAAACATTTAATCTAATAAAAGAAGCAGAAAAAGCAGGATTTGAATCGGTGATATCTACATCACATTATATGGAAAACTATTATGAAACAGATGTACCAGAAAGAGAAGTATGGGTAAAAGCCATATTAGAAAATTTAAGAACAAAAAATATTCATACGAATTTATATTTAGGAAATGAAATATATTTTACAGATAATATCATAGAATTATTAGAAAAAAGAAAAGCATCAACCATTAATGATACAAGTTATGTATTATTTGAATTACCATTAAATGCAGAACCAATGAACTTATATGATGTTGTTTATGATATGATACAATATAAACTAGTTCCTATATTAGCACATCCAGAAAGATATCGTTTTGTACAAAAAGAACCAGAGTTAGTTTATGATTTAATTGAACAAGGAGTGTTAATGCAAGCAAATTATGGAAGTATTATAGGGCAATATGGAGAAAAGGCACAAATGATTGTCAGAAAATTATTGGAAAATAATATGATACATTTTTTAGGCTCAGATGTACATAGACAAAATACAATTTATCCAAAAATACCACAAATTTTAGATGAGATTGCAGATATCATTGGAGAAGAAAAATTACATGAATTAACAACTACAAATCCTAAATTGGTGTTAAATAACAAAAAGATTGAAATTGAGGAACCATATATTTTTAAATTAACTTTAAAAGAAAAGATTATCATGAATTTTAAAAAGTAGAAAAATATATAATCATCATGAAAAGCCTATAATAGTGCTATTTAAAAATATATATCATATAATAAAAGTGGAGAAAATCATAGATTACAAAGGATATATTTATAAAATGATAAAATAGGAAAAGTAAAATTAAAATATATTTTTAATTTTATGAGAAAGGAAGTTGAGTCATGAGAAAATATTTTGGAACAGATGGTATTAGAAGAATTGCTAATACAGAATTAACACCAGAATTGGTGTATAAAGTGGCAAAAGCAGGAGCATATGTATTATCAAAACACACAGACCATACACCAACAATTTTAATTGGTAGAGATACACGTATCTCTGGAACATTAATTGAAAGTGCTATGACAGCAGGATTTTTAAGCTATGGAGCAAAAGTAAAATTATTAGGAGTGATTCCAACACCAGCAGTTGCTTATTTAACAAGAAAATTAAAAGCAGATGCGAGTGTTGTTATATCTGCTTCACACAATACATTTGAATTTAATGGAATTAAATTTTTTAGTAATAAAGGAATGAAAATACCAGATACACTAGAAGAAGAAATAGAAGAAGTAATGGAATCAGGAAAGTTAGAAGAATTAACAGCAAAAAATGAAAAAATCGGTGTAGCAGAATATTGTTTTGACTTAATGAATGAATACATATATTTCTTTAGAAAACATTTTGATGATACAATAGAAAAACATTTAAAAGATGATTTTGTTGTAGGAATTGATACAGCTAATGGAGCAACATCAGTTGTAGCAGAAAAAGTATTTAAAGATTTAGGAATCCATTATAGAATTATCAACAATACACCAGATGGTATTAATATTAATGAAAATTGTGGTTCTACACATTTAGATAATTTAAAGAAATTTGTTGTAGAAAATCAATTAAGTTTAGGGATTGCCTATGATGGTGATGGAGATAGATGTTTAGCCATTGATGAAAAAGGAAATGAAATTGATGGAGATAAATTATTAGCGATTATCTCTTCAAGTCTTAGAAAAAAAGGTAAATTAAATAAAGATACCATTGTTGCAACCATTATGAGTAATTTAGGATTAAATAAATATGCTGAAAATAACGGATTAAAATTAGTACAAACAAAAGTAGGAGATAGATATGTACTAGAAGAAATGCTAAAAGAAGGATATAACCTAGGAGGGGAACAATCAGGGCATGTTATTTTATTAGATTATAATCCTACTGGAGATGGAATTCTAACTTCTTTAATGTTAATTCAAACCATATTAGAAGAAAATAAAACAGCATCAGAATTAGCAAGTATGGTTAAACTATATCCACAAGTATTAATTAATGCAAAAGTAAATGCAGATAAAAAATATGATTATGAAAAAGATGCAGATATTAAAAAAGCAATTGAAGATGTAGAAAAAGAATTTGCTGGAAATGGAAGAGTGGTTATTAGACCATCAGGAACAGAACCATTAGTGAGAGTTATGATTGAAGGGGAAGAGCAAGAATATATTACAAAAAGAGCAAAAGAAATTGCAGATTTAATAGAGAAAAAATTAAAGTAGCATATTGTAATGAATTTGTAACATAAATGTAAATAAAAAGGCATTGATAAATAGTAAGTAAAATGATAACATTAACTTATAATTATAAGGGGGCGTTATGCTATGTTTATTTTTGATATATCAAATATATTAAATCTATTATTAATGCTTATAGCAACAATACTTTTAATATTTTTAGCACAAGAATTAAAAAAGAGCTATATAACAGGAATTGTATTGTTTGCTTATTTAATTATATTAGTTATACATGTAGCGCAATTAATTACATTACCACAAGAATATAGAGATATGTTACCAGTTTTAGGAAGATGTGTAGCCATTGATTTTGTGTTTATCTTTATTTCATTCTTTGCATATTTATGGGTAGATGATATAGAAGCTAAAAAGATGGAGAAGAAAAGTATAGATAACAGCTTAGATTGGTTATGGAAAAATGTATAAGTAAAATCATCATAAAAAAAGATATATTGCTAAATAAGAAAAAAGCAATATATCTTTTTTTTGGACTTTTGTAATGATTTAGCCTAAGCCATCATCATATTTTCTAAAATTTCAATGGCATTACTTGCAGCACCTTTTCTTAAGTTATCCGCAACAACCCATAAATTAAGACCATATTTTACGCTAGAATCTCTTCTAATTCTACCAACAAATACTTCATCATAACCATCTGCTTTTGTAGCAATTGGATAATAATTTTTTTCTATATCATCAACAACAATAATGCCAGGATAGTTTTGTAATAATTGTTTTACATCATATAAATCAAAATCTTTTTCAAATTCAATATTAATGGATTCACTATGACAATTTAAAACAGGAACACGTACAGTTGTTGCTGTAATAGGTAAATCAGTTCTATTTAAGATTTTTCTTGTTTCATCTATCATTTTATGTTCTTCTTTTGTATAACCATCTTCCATAAATACATCAATTTGTGGCAAACAATTATTAAAGATAGGATAAGGAAACTTTTTTGGGGCAAATCCGTTTGCACCATTTTCTAAATCTTGAATTCCATCTCTTCCAGCACCTGAAACCGCTTGATAAGTAGAATATACAATTCGTTTTATGTGATAGGTATCATCTAAAGGTTTTAAAGGAACTACTGCTTGAATTGTAGAGCAATTAGGGTTTGCAATAATTCCTTTGTTTTTGAAAGCTTCTTTCATGTTAACTTCTGGAACGACTAAGGGAACATCTTTATCCATTCTATACACACTGCTATTATCAATGCAAACACAATGATGATCCACAGCGATTGGTATAAATTTTTTAGAAACAGTTCCTCCTGCACAAAAGATGGCATAATCAAATGGTTTGTTAAAAGAATTTTCTGTTAATTCTTGAAGAATATAGTTATTTCCTAAAAATTCGATTTTCTTTCCAGCAGATTTTTTAGAAGAAAATAAAGTGAATTCAACATTTGAAAAGTTTTTTTCTTCTAGTACCTTCAAAGCAGTTCTTCCAACAACACCACTAGCACCAACGATTGCTACTTTAAATTTATTTTTCATATAAATTCCTCCTGTAAAAGTATATGAGCTATTAGCAATAAAAATAATATAATTATATTATTTTTTATAAATATACTTTTACAAAAAAATTTTACCATAAAATATAAAAGAGTTCAATAAATCGCATATGACAATATGGTGGGCTTTAGATACTATTATATAATTAGTTCCTTATAACAAAAGTATGGATAAGTAGATGAATAGAACAATTAACTTTTTAAGCGAATACTATATACTAAACATAATATGGAGGTGCTATATGTAGATGAAAGAAAAAACAGTAAACGAATTAGTCTTGGAAGAAATAGGTATTGTTAGCAAAATTGTAGGAGAAGAGACCATTAAACGAAGATTATTAGATTTAGGATTGATAGAAGGAACAAGTATAAAACCAGTTTTAATAAGTCCATCAGGAGATCCTAGAGCTTTTGAATTTAGAGGGAGTTTAATTGCTATTCGAAAAGAAGATGCAAAAAATATAAAAGTGAAATAAGAAAGAAAAAATAATGAAATTTTACATCATAAGTAGTAACAAAATTGCCGGAATCTATATACAATAGATAAGAAAAGTGCATATTGATGAAATCAAAAGTTTTGACATTCATAGGTATAAAATAACCAAAGAAAATAAAAGGAGGGCAGTTTGAAAGAAATAACTATCGTAACTATGTGTGCCTTTAGTGCGAAGCGAGGAAGGAATGAATTTTTTTATGAGTAAAAAAGAAAAAATATCTATCAGGCAAAAGGAAACAAAGCGAAAAAGTAGTTATACAATTGCATTAGCAGGAAATCCCAATGTTGGAAAATCAACGATATTTAATAATCTAACAGGAATGAATCAACATACTGGTAATTGGACAGGAAAGACAGTTGCAAATGCAACAGGGTATTTCGAATATAGAGGAGAAATATATAAGCTTGTTGATATTCCTGGTACATATTCTATTATGTCTCATTCTGAAGAAGAAGAGATTGCTAGAAACTATATTTGTTTCGGGAATCCAGATGCAACTGTTGTGGTAGTGGATGCTACCTCTTTAGAAAGAAATTTAAATCTTGTATTACAAATAACAGAAATTACAGATAATCTAATTATTTGTGTCAATTTATTAGATGAAGCTAAAAAAAAGAAAATAACAATTGATTTGGAAGCATTATCCAATATATTAAAGGTACCAGTGGTAGGTGTTATAGCTAGAAAGAAAAAGACATTAAATAATTTATTAAAATGTATGAGAACTGTTTGTAAGGAAAAAGAAAAAATAGATAAAATCTATCAAATTCAATATCAGGAGAACATAGAAAAGGCAATTAATCAAGTAAAAGAAATCATTATGGAACAGTATTCCATAGAAGAAAAACTAGCCAGATGGATAAGCATAAAAGTGTTGGATGGGGAAGTACGTATTTTAAAAGAAATAGAGAAACAGTTACATATAGAATTAATAAATCATATAGAGATAGATAAAGTAAAAAAAGAAGCATTAGAAACATTAGAAAAAGAAGGTATTTATCCAAAAGAATTTAAAGAAAAAATGGTATCAACCATTGTAAAAGATGCAGAAAAAATAGGGAAAAAGGTGTGTCAATTTGAAAATAAAGATTATGCTAGCAAAGATAGAAAAATTGATAAAATATTGACTTCTAAAAAATATGGAATTCCTATTATGATTTTGTTTTTGCTACTTATATTTTGGATTACGATAGTAGGAGCCAATTATCCATCACAGTTTTTATTTAGTCTATTTGGAAATATACAAGAAAAATTAATCGAATTTGCTACCTACATACATTGTCCAGAATGGTTATCCAATATGTTAATTTTAGGTGTTTATCAAACGTTAACATGGGTCATATCGGTTATGTTGCCACCAATGGCTATCTTTTTTCCATTATTCACCATATTAGAAGATTTAGGGTATTTACCAAGAATTGCATTTAATATGGATGGCTTTTTTAAAAAAGCTTGTTGCAGTGGAAAACAAATGATTACCATGTGTATGGGATTTGGTTGTAATAGTTGTGGAGTCACAGGATGTAGAATTATTGATTCACCAAGAGAAAGATTGATTGCCATATTAACCAATAATTTGGTTCCATGTAATGGAAGATTTCCATTTTTAATTACCATTGCGACAATATTTATTGCAGGAACAATAGAAGGAATAGCTTCTTCTATTATATCTACAATAGCCGTTATGGGTGTAATTATTCTAGGAATTATGATGACACTGATAATATCTAAAATTTTATCAAAAACCATCTTAAAAGGAATGTCATCATCTTTTGTATTAGAATTACCACCATATCGAAAGCCACAATTTTTAAAAGTATTGGTTAGGTCTATTTTTGATAGAACTATTTTTATATTAGGAAGGGCTATTGCAGTTGCGGCACCTGCGGGGCTTGTTATTTGGTTATTTGCCAATATTGGTATACAAGGAGAAAGCTTATTAACCATAATTGCAAACTTTTTAGATCCGTTAGCAAATCTTATGGGATTAGATGGGTATATTTTAACTGCTTTTATCTTAGGAATACCTGCCAATGAAATTGTACTTCCGATTATTCTTATGTGTTATATGCAAGGAACCTCGTTGGTGAATATGGAAGATACATTTGCAATTGGGGAAATTTTAAGGCAAAATGGCTGGACGATACTAACAGCAATCAATGTGATGCTATTTACAGTATTCCATTTTCCTTGTGCGACAACTTTACTTACTATTAAAAAGGAGACAGGAAGTTGGAAGTGGACAGCAATTAGTTTCTTAATTCCAACAGCTTGTGGAATTGTTTTTTGTATGTTGACGAGTTTGGTTTATCATATTTTTGTAGTTTAACATAATTTGTGGTATAATGACATTAGACCAATGTCTGCTCAACGCCAAATAAAATGACAGGAGGATTATAAAATGCTTAAATATATAAAAGAAATGTTACCATACCCATATTGCTATCTAGGGGCTGCCGGTACTATTTATAGTATAGCAGAAGATAGAGAATTACGGAAACATGTAAAATATAATGGAGAATTGGATCAATTTGAGATTCCCATTTCAGAGTTGAACAAAAAAGGAAAACTTCCATCTATAGTTCGTTTTCCTCAGAAAATAGAAGAGACATCTATCAGCTGGTATGTTGATAGAAGCGATAACTTCTGTTTTAAAATTGAATAAATATACTCCCCATGTTGGCGTTGCATGGGGAGGTTTAAATATTAAGAAGTTTAATATAAAAATACTATAATTCTTCATATTGATGATACTCTTTAATTGTATCTAGTTTCATAGCAGAATATAATTTTCCAAGACCTTTAAAGCTTTTTGACCAAGGTGCATTATCTTTATGTGTTAAATCTACTAAATCTGCAGCAGATAAACTACCATATTTTTTTAATGTTTTTTCTATGCTAATTAATTTTTCCGTTCCGCATTCTGCAAACAAAATTCTACTTTTAGCTGGCATTTCAGATATATCCTTACTATCAATATCATTTTTCTCTTCATCAATAGGCTTATATCCATATTCTTTATATCTTTTATAAACAGTATCTACTACTGGACCATATTTAAATGCATATATTTTATCTGTAAATAATTCTTTTCCAGTATCACATAGATAATCTGCAAAACATAAATATACTAATTTTTGGAGTTTCAATTGAGTGCAAGGTGTTTTTGATAAAATATATTTTGCAACATCTATGCCTTTTAATTTTCTATCTTTTTTAAAATGTAAATTTTTTAGAATTTCTTGACTTGGGAATTCTAACATGTTAAACTTAATATAGTTAAACAGTAAGTCCTTTTGGTATGCCATAATCTAGGTAAGTGCTATGTGTTAGCATCATACTTAAGGCTATTTAACTAATTATTATTACCACTAATAAGTGGTATTTTTTTGCCTTGAAATTTTTTACGAAAATTTTACTATTCATTTGTTTTTTACCATAAAAAAAGTATGTGTAGTTACGGTACACATACGAGTAAATGTTATCCTCAACCTGACCTAGGATACATTTTTATTATATTTAAGTAATAACATATTAATTTATATTAGTCAAATGAAAACTTATAATTTCATACTGAGATTGCTAACTCTAATGCAATCTCAAAATGCGTGAAATCATGTTGTGTTCCAGTCAAATCATTTTCTTTTTTTCGACTGTCCCAAACAGGTGCATCCAGTAAATCACCACTTGTTAAGAAATAGTATAATTCTAAATTCCTAAAATCGCAAACAGATTGTAAAGCAGAACATTCCATTTCAACTGAAATACAGCCATCTTGTTTTCTTTTTTCAAAATTATGAACAGTTTCTCGATAGAAAGCATCTGTTGTCCAAGTTTTTTCTTCTACAAAAGGAAGATGGTGTTCTTTCATAAAGTTTGAAACAACAGGAGCATTTTTGATTTTTATATAGTCACTTGGTGCAGCATAATGATAAGAAGTTCCCTCATCTCGATAGGCATATGTTGGAACCATGATTTTACCATGAGAGATGTTTTTATCTAAAGAACCTGCACCACCAAAAACAACAAATTTATTGGTATCTAATATTTCAGTAGCATCTTCTAAAGCACCAACAGCGGTAGGGGCACCCATATAAGTTTTATAAAATGCAATAACCTTATTTTTATATTCTAATTCATAAACAGATAAAGGACCAGTGACAAATTTTAGTTCACCAACTTTTTTACAGTCATAATGGTTAAGTACATAATCCTCTATGATATTCGAAAATGTAATAATACAAGCATCACATGTTAATCTATTTTCTTTTGGTTTAGGATTAATTTTTGCTTCTGACTTATTGTCAAAACTATTAGTTATCATATTATCACCTCTTAGTTAAATCGGATTTATTTATATCAACTATATCATAAGTGCAAAAATTATGATAGTGCTGTATTAGATATTAAATTATTTGTTCATAAAACCAGTTAGACCGCCTCAAGGAGAGACGGTCATTGGGTGTGTTAGTCAATGTCTTTAATTGCAAATTTCGCATATCTCAAGTAATAATCGTGTAACTCCTGAAAAAGCGGTGGCAATTGATAAACATTGTCAGAAAGCTGTTTATCGAACTTTTCAATAGCTTCTTTGAAATATGGATCTCGAGTTCCAGCTCTACACTGTCTCCAACATTCAGAATCTGCTGCTAACATATCAGCAGGTTTTATCCACTTATGGAAAGTTGACTCTTTTTCCTTAAGCAGATTACGTATGTTTTCTGCAATGTACGAAGATATCTTTGAAAAAAAGTGTTTGTTTAACATTATTTCCTCAAAAATGTCAACAGCCTTTTTAAGTCCAGGTATTCCATACTTAATAGGTGATGGGTAGTCTGTTGTCCAGACTTCTCCTAAATCGTGGAAAATGCCCATGAAAAACATCATTGCTGCTACTCTTTCATCGAAATTTTGTAATCCGATAAGATATGAAAAAATGGCAGTATCAAGTAAATGTCCAAGAACAGAACAATTTAAGAGATAGGGGTAAACTGACCACCTGTTTTGGTTACGAAGTTTTGAAATCTTTTTAAACCTTCTAAAATAGGTTCTATAAAATTTATTAAATACTTTTACTCCAGGAATGTAGTAAAAATTTTTAATAGATTTCTGGATTTCAAACTTTTTTTCAAAATATTCCAAAGTAGATCGTTTACCTATTGCGGATAACTCTACCTTTGAGGTAAGTTTTGTTGCAGCTTTATAGATTTCCATTTCATATGTGTTTAAACCTTCACATATGAAATTACAAAAATCTTCATTAGTCAGTTCGGTGATATATTCTTTGGTTTTTTCATCGAACGCTTCTTTTTCGATATTACCAATTTCACATACTTGTTTGTTAATATGTTCTGGTGTATCGAAAGATACATATACCTTTTTGAATGCTCTATACAGGACAATCTTTGGAAAATTTTCCCAATGAATGATTTTACCTTTTTCTTCCGCATAAGATGCTAAAAGATAAGCGGCAATACAATTGAACCCTTGTTTTGCAAGTTCATTGTAGGTATCGTCCTTGATAAAAGATGTCCACCGACGTAAACAATTTAACCGCTTCAAGATCTCGTTTAACGCTTTTAGCGTAGCGAGATTTAAACACTCTTTTTTAAACATTTTATTATCCTCCTTATTAATTAATTGTCCTCTTGCATACACCTGATGTCACGCAAGGAAGACTCCTACTAAATGTTATCATTTTATATTATAGCACAAAATTATGTATACTTCAACAAAAAGAATCATCCTTATTTTTTAAGAATAGACGATACAGAAATATATAAAATTATTCTATGCTAAAACAAGGAAGGAAAAATTCCTTCCTTATCATAATTACCATTTCTTTTTCAAATTGATTAACTCTGAAATATATCCTATTAGACAATATGGTGCTAAAATAAAAGCATATACCAAAATATACACAATAAATGCTAAAAAACTTCTTTTTTCTAGTTTACAATCAATTTCTTTTAGCATATTTTTTCTCTTGACTTCGATTAATAAGCATAATAATAGTCCAAAAGGAATAACTAATAAAGAAATCCAACCAAGTAATAAAGGATTTCCAAAAGTTAAGAAAATTAAGCTAAGTGGTACAAAAATTAGAAGAGCTAAATCGATAAAAGGGAAAAAGGCATTAAAGCATGCTAAGAATTTAGACTTCAATGACATTTTCTTAGAAGTTAATATTTTATTCTTTTTAAAAGCTTCTATCATACCTCTAGCCCATCTTTTTCTTTGTTTGCCCAATTCCTTATATTTTTCTGGAACAACTGTAAATGCAATTGCATTTTTAGCAAAATTGGTTTCATAACCTTTACTTAATAAATGCCAAGTAAGAACAATATCTTCTCCTACACAATGTTGCCAACCACCAATTTCTTTTAGTATTTTGGTTTTATAAGCACTAAAAGCACCTTGTGCAACTAATGTGGAATGGTAATTACCTTGCATTAGTTTTATACCAAAGATACCTAGTGTATAATCCCATTGTTGTATTTTTGTCATAAAGTTCTTTTTTGCTTTTTAATGGAGTTAAGTGTATCTTCTATTGATCTTTTTGCATTATATACTGGTATCAAAATTGTAACATCTTCTTCTTTTTTACTATAGGATTTCTTATCTTTTTTATGAAGTAATAAACTAACAAAGTTAAATACATAATGAAATCCTGGGATAATGGCTATAAAAGTTACTAGATAAATTGCTAAGAAATAGCCTAAATAACATGAAATATCATAAATCCAATTGATATTGATACATATTGAGCAGATAAGACATATTAGTGCGATTATCATAGATATGAAAAATATTTTTATCACCTCATAGTATCTTATGAAACTGTCGAAAAATCGTGATAAGTATCAAAAAATGTCTATCATAAATATAATAAAAAGAGGTGAAGTAAAGTGAGTACAAAGAAAAAGTTGATAATTGTATGTATGCTTATTTTTGTAATTGTGGTTTTTATCGGAATGGTTATTAGACAAAAAAGAGATACGAAAAAAGCAGATATTAAAGTTCCCATCTTGCTATATCATAATTTCGTAAACACCGTTCCAGAAAGTGATCCAGATAATTTTAATTATATAAATACACCAGAAAGTTTTGAAGAAAATATAAAATATTTAGGTTGGGAAGAATGTTTAGAAATGCAAAACAGTAATCTTATAGAGATATTGGAATGAATAACTTTAAAAATTTAGATAAACAGGCTATTAAGAGAATGAATATTCCTTGTGAGATGACAGGGAAGGAGATTATAGAGGAAATAGAGGCATATAAGTAAAAGTATTTAGAAAAATCAAAGGGAAACTTGAAATAAGTTTCCCTGTTTTAAATTTCATAAATTATATTAACTTAACATATTTTCATAATCCGTATCGCGACTAGTAACTTTGGAAGTAGGAATGTGTGAAGATTCATAAGTAGATCTAGGAATATTAGTAACTCTTTGTGCATCTCTAAATCTTTCTTCTAAGAGTTCTTTAGATAATTGTGTAAAAAGTGTTGTGGCAGGTTGAATGAATTTCTTTTTTGTATGTTCTTCAGGATTATGACTTCCACCTGTAGAAGGAATAAATATCATTGTTTTTTCTTTAGCTGGTATATAGCCTGTATCTTGACCAGGGTATGAAGGCATTTCAATTGCTTGTATTCCTTTTTGACTACAAATAGTGGTTAATTTTTGGTTTAGTTCTTTACTGGTAACAACAGGAGTACCTTTAGAAACAACTGTTGGAGTAATTTTTGTTTTTGTTTTTGCTTCTACTTGTTGTCTAATATTTTCAAAATCTTCTAATACAGTTTCTGGAGTGTTTTCTCCTTGAAGACGAAAATCAATTAAGCCATTTGCTTGGTTTGGTATTTGATTAAAACTACCATTGTGTCCAGGTGTATTAATTTCAACTTGACTAGCTCTACCAAGACCTTGCTTTTCATAACGTTTTCCTAGTTTTCGAACTTTTTTACCAATAAAAGCGGTAGCATCCACTGCATTTTTTCTTTTCTTCATAGGTGTAGAACCTGTATGGTTGGCTTGTCCTTCTACATCATATTTGATTCTTACTGCTGAACCAATAGAATTGATAATACCAATTGTATCTTGTTTATTTTTTTTGTAAGCCTTTTTTAAGCTATCATATTGTTCAATATGTGCTTCTAAAGAATAATCAACTGTGTCAAATATTTTATCAACTTCTTGAATATCATCGACATGTTCTTTTAAATAAGAATTTGCAAAATTAATAGCTTCTTGTAAAGTGATTGTTTTTCCTTGTTTTAAAGCATTTTGATCCACAATGGAAGAAAAATCTTCTTCTGTAATCGTACCATTTAAGTATTTACTTCCTAAACAAGCATTGCCAAAACGACTGGATTCCTCACAAGCATAGATAGGAACTTTAATAATGCCAGTACATTTTTTACTTTTTATTAAACTTTCGGCTGTTTGTAGACCTACTACAACACCAACTGGGCCATCAAATTGTCCTCCATTGTAAACGGAATCTGTATGAGAACCAATGGCAATTGTTTTTTGAGGATGATTTCCAATAGAAATCGTACCACAAATATTTCCAGCTTTATCAAGTGTTATTTGCATACCTAATGCTTTCATTTTTTCAATAATTTTTATTTTATATTTCATATCATCTTCTGTATAACCTAATCGATTGATAGGTTCTTTTGAGTTAAAATCAAAAAAATCTTCTAATTTAATCATACGTTCTTGTTCCATATTTATGTTCCTTTCAAAAAAATTATAAACAGTATATCATATCAAGTTAGTCTTTGCAATATATAGGGGAATATCAATGTGTATTAGTTATATGAAACAGGGAGTAATTAATACCCAATAACCAAAAAATCTCCTGCGTAAATTAAATAAAGAAGGATTAATTTCATAAATTAACTTTACCCCCTTTTAAAAATGAAGAAAATGGTATACAATAGTAAAAAAGTTAGAATTAGGAGAGGGGGTTGAAAAATAATTACAATTTTGGCGTTGTTAAACTTCATTTGAAATTCAATCAACGTACAGTTAGTACGCCTCATGAATTTCAAACTTGTTTGCCTAGCCAAAATTTAATTCTTTTTCAACCAGATTTGTGACTTGAGAGGATTGATAGTAAAAATGAACAAAAAATGGCAAATATATGAAGTAGATGAAGAAAAAGTAGAAGAAATATCGAATAAATATCATGTAAATAAACTATTAGCAACTATATTGGCTAATAGAAATATTGTCAATGAAGAACAAATTAGACTATTTTTAAATCCAACAAGAAATGATTTTCATAATCCATATTTAATGACAGACATGGAAAAAGCAATCAATAGAATTGTAGAAGCGATAGAAAAACAAGAAAAAGTAACCATTTATGGAGATTATGATGTAGATGGAATTACCAGTATTACTGTTTTAAAAAGTTTTCTAAAAGATAGAGGATTAGAAGTATCTCAATACATTCCCAATAGACTAAATGAGGGATATGGATTAAACAAAAATGCAATTGACAAAATTTATAATGATGGTTGTGAACTGATGATAACTGTTGATTGTGGGATATCTGCAATCAAAGAAATTGAATATGCTAACAGTTTAGGAATTGAAACCATTGTTACAGACCATCATGAACCTGGAAATGAATTGCCAAATGCACTAGCGGTTATTGATAACAAACGAAAAGATAGCACATATCCATTTCGTGAATTAGCAGGTGTTGGTGTTGTGTTTAAAGTAATACAAGCTTTAGGAATGAAATTAGATTTAAAAGAAGAAGAATATTTAAAATATTTAGATATTGTTTGTATTGGAACCATATCAGACATTGTTCCATTGGTAGATGAAAATAGGGTAATTGCTAAATTAGGATTGTTATTAATTAGACAAACCAAAAATATAGGGTTAAGGTCTATTATTCAATCATCAGGATATACCAAGATTGATTCTAATAGTATTTCTTTTGGAATTGCACCAAGAATCAATGCTTGTGGGAGAATGGGGAAAGCAGAAGATGCCTTGCAACTATTTTTATCTAAAAATATCAATGAAGTTACCAAACTAACAAATCAATTAAATGAATATAATCGATTAAGACAAGATACAGAAAAGAAAATTTTCGAAAATGCTATTCAACAAATAGAAGAAGAACACTTGGCAGAAAATGCAACCATTACAGTAGGAGGATATAATTGGCATCATGGAGTGATTGGTATTGTTTCTTCTAAAATTACGGAAATGTATTTTAAACCAAGTATCTTATTAAGTTTCGAAGAAGATGGAGTTGGAACAGGGTCAGGAAGAAGTATACCAGGGTTTGATTTACATGAAGCTTTATCAAAATGTACAGATACCATTGAAAAATTTGGTGGACATAGCATGGCGATTGGAATCACCATCAAAAAGGAGAAATTTGAAGCTTTTAAAAAAGAATTTGAAGAAATTGCAAAAGAAGCTAAAATAGAGGAAATTGTTCCGATTATCAATATTGATGCTAAAATTGATTTTAGTAATATCAATAAAGAAATGGTAGAAAGTTTAAAAGAATTAGAACCATTTGGAGAAGGCAATAAAATGCCTGTATTTGCTTTCAAAAATTTAAAAATTGATTCTATTAGAGCTTTATCAGAAGGAAAACATTTAAAATTAACCTTGAAGGAAGGAAATACAGTAGTCAATGCCATTGGATTTAACATGGGAGAGCTTGTAGAAGATTATCGAATTGGTGATAGAATAGATGTTGTAGGTGTATTAGAAGTAAATACCTTTAATGGGGTAGATACCTTGCAAATTAACATGAAAGATATTATGAAAGCAATATGAGAGTTTGATCGCTTATGCGGTATTATAAGAAGAAAAGGGAAGTGAATATATGCAAGAAGAAAAAAAAGAAATTACAATTAAAGATGTTATTAATAAAAGAAAAGAACATTCTAGAAGAGTAGATATCAAATTAATTATGAAAGCCTATCGATTGGCAAGTGAAAAACATAAAGGTCAAAAAAGAAGTTCAGGGGAACCATATATTATTCACCCTCTTAATGTCGCATATATTTTAGCAGATATTGGATTAGATGATAGTACCATTTGTGCTGCGCTTCTTCACGATGTTGTAGAAGATACAGATATAACAGAAAAAGATTTAAGAAGTCAATTTGGAAATGAAATTGCGGACATGGTAGCAGGTGTAACCAAATTAAGTAATATTCAGTTTGCATCAGTAGAAGAACAACAAGTAGAAGACTATCGAAAAATGTTCTTAGCAATGGGAAAAGATATTAGAGTGATTTTAATCAAATTGGCTGATAGATTACATAATATGAGAACTTTAAAATACTTAAAAAGAGATAGGCAAATTGCAAATGCTAAAGAAACGAGAGATCTATATGCACCACTTGCGAATAGATTAGGTATTTATTCTCTAAAATGGGAACTAGAAGATTTAGCATTTAAATATTTAGAGCCAGAAGAATATCATGAATTAGTAGAAGGCATTAATAAAAAGAGAGAAGAAAGAACACAATTCATTGAAAAGATTATGGCAGATATTCGTGTGGCATTAAAAAAACAAAGAATTGATGCAGAAGTTACTGGAAGAGCAAAACATTTATATAGTATTTATCGTAAAATGAAACGAGATAATAAAACATTAGATCAAATCTATGATTTATTTGCTCTAAGAATCTTAGTCAACTCAGTAAAGGATTGTTATGCAGCTTTAGGTGTTGTTCATGAGTTATATAATCCTATACCAGGTAGATTTAAAGATTATATAGCAGTACCAAAACCAAACATGTATCAATCTATTCATACAACATTATTAGGAGAAAAAGGAACGCCATTTGAAGTACAAATCAGAACTTGGGAAATGCACAAAGTTGCTGAATTTGGTATTGCTGCACACTGGGCATATAAAGAGGCAAGCTATTTTGGAAAAAAACAATCTGTAAAAGTAGAAGAAGATAAATTAGCATGGCTTAGAGAAACATTGGAATGGCAAAAAGAATTAGAAGATCCACAAGAATTTTTAAATACATTAAAAACGGAATTATTTGAGGATGAAGTATATGTATTTACACCAAAAGGAGCTATTAAAGTATTACCAAGAGGAGCAACGCCAATTGATTTTGCCTATACCATACATGCTGAAATTGGAAATAAGATGACAGGATGTAAAATCAATAGTAAAATGATGCCAATTATTACACCACTGCAAAGTGGAGATATTGTAGAGATTATTACATCAGATAATTCAAGAGGACCAAGTAGAGATTGGCTGAAATTTGTAAAAAGTTCAGCAGCAAGAAACAAAATCAAAAGCTGGTTTAAAAAGGCACAAAAAGAAGAAAACATTGAAAAAGGGAAAGACTTAATAGAAAAAGAATTAAAAAGAATTGGATTTACACATGCCGATTTATTTAAAACAGAATATATTGATCCAATGCTTGAAAAATATAAATATAAGAACTTAGATGAAATGTATGCAGCTGTTGGATTTGGAGCAAATTCATCAGTAAAAGTCATTGCTAGAATGCTTCAAGAATACAGAAAAGAACATGAAGAGGAAGATATTGAAAAGAAATTAGAAGAACTAAAAAAAGCAAAACAGAAGAAGCCAAAGCCATCAAGTTCAGGCGTTATTGTCAAAGGAATCGACAACTGTTTAGTAAAACTTTCAAAATGTTGTAATCCACTTCCAGGAGACGAAATCGTAGGATATATCACAAAAGGAAGAGGCGTATCTGTTCATAGAAAAGATTGTTATAATGTCAAAGACTTAATATCAGAAGAAAACAGAATGATAGATGTCGAATGGTATGAAGAAGAAAAATCAGAATATCAAGCAGAAATCGAAATCTTCTCAAATGATAGAACTGGTCTGTTAGTAGATATTTTAAGAGAATTAGGAACAACAAAAGTAAACATCCTAGGAGTTAATACAAAAACAACAAAAGAAAGAATTGCGATTATTGATATAACCCTTGAAGTAGAAAACTTAGATGAACTAAATAAAGCACAAAAAGTTGTTAGAAAAGTAAACAGTGTTTATGATGTAAAAAGAAAGAAATAGTTGCCAAAGGGGACGGACAATCGGGAAATTGGGGACGGACTCATTTTTCCCTTTTTGTTCATAAAGTATCTTATAAAAATATTAAATTTAGTTAAAAAGGGAAAAATGAGTCCGTCCCCAATTTCCCGATTGTTCGTTCCCTTTGGCAACTTTGTTTAGGAGGAAACATGATTTTAAAAGAACGAAAGATTGATACATGGATAGGAGATCCAACAAATTGCTATATCATTTTTGATGAAGAAAGCAAAGAGACAATGGTGATAGACCCAGCAGGAGATGTTGATGAAATTGTTGACATGATAAAAAATATTTTGAAAGGGAATCTAAAATATATTTATCTTACACATTGTCATGGAGATCATATAGCAGGTGTAACAGAATTAAAAAATCAATGTGGAGGAAAGATACTAATTCATCGATTTGATAGTGAAGGGTTGAATGATATTCATATCAATCTGTCAACAATTATTGATTTGCCACCAATAGAATTAGAAGCAGATTCAAGAATTGATGATGATGATTTGATACATTTAGGAGAGCTAGAGTTAAAAGTGATGCATACACCAGGACATACAAAAGGGTCAACTAGTCTATATTGTGAAAAAGAAGGATGTGTGTTTTCTGGAGATACGATGTTTCGTGGTACATGGGGAAGAACAGACTTGCCAACAGGAAGTATAGAAGATATTATGGATTCCATAACCAATAAATTATTAAAACTTCCAGATGATACCATTGTTTATCCAGGACACGGAAAAGCAACAATGATAAAGGAAGAAAAGCCTATATATTTGGAATTGAAACCAAAATTGTATTGAAAGTTAACCAATTATGTAGTATACTAGAAAGCAGAAAAAAGCTAAATAGATATATTTTTAGTGTATATTAAGAAAATAGGAGAGAAAAAATATGGAAAAAGTAGAACCAAGAACATTGGCTGGATTTATGGAATTATTGCCAAATGAACAAATTTTATTTAATCAAATGAAAGAAAAAATAGAGAAAACATATAAAAAGTTTGGATTTTTGCCATTAGATACACCAGTCATCGAACTTGCAGAAGTATTACTTGCAAAAGCTGGAGGAGAAACAGAAAAGCAAATCTATCGTTTTCAAAAAGGAGATACAGATTTAGCATTACGTTTTGATTTAACAGTACCACTTGCAAAATATGTGGCAAAAAATTATGGAAATTTAAGTTTTCCATTTAGAAGATATCAAATTGGAAAAGTATATAGAGGAGAAAGAGCGCAAAAAGGAAGATATAGAGAATTTTATCAATGTGATATCGATATCATCGGAGATGGAGAATTAGATTTAATTA
Source organism: uncultured Eubacteriales bacterium (assembly GCA_949289635.1). Classification (GTDB taxonomy): domain Bacteria; phylum Bacillota; class Clostridia; order TANB77; family CAG-508; genus CAG-269. The sequence continues at coordinate 85,254 of CASEOS010000012.1, forward strand.
ATGATGCTGAAATTCCAGCTGTTATTTATACAATGTTCAGAGAATTGGGATTTGAAGATTTTACGATAAAAATCAATAACAGAAGAATTTTAAATGGATTATTTGAAAGTGTAGACCAAAAAGAAAATGCAGTTGAGATATTAAGAATTATTGACAAAATTGAAAAAATAGGAAAAGAAGCGGTTATAGAAGAGTTTAAAAAATTAGGATTACAAGAAAAACAAATCAACAATATTATTGATTTTATAGAAATCGAAGGAAATTCTGATGAAAAAATAGAGAAATTAGAAAACTTAGGAATTGAAAATGAAACTTACTTAAAAGGTGTAGAAGAATTAAAAACAGTTGTCAAAAATGTAAGAGTATTTGGTGTTCCAGACACAAATTTTAAAGTAGACTTAACCATTGCAAGAGGATTAGATTATTATACAGGAACAGTTTACGAAACTTTCTTAAATGAATATAGAGAAATTGGAAGTGTATGTTCTGGAGGAAGGTATGAAAATCTAGCAGAATATTATACAGACAAAAGTTTACCAGGTGTTGGTGTTTCTATCGGATTAACAAGATTATTTTATAAATTAAATGAATTAAATATAATTAGAGCAGATAGAAAATCTGTTGCAGATATTTTAATTATTCCTATGGTAGAAAATTTAGAAGAACCAATAAAACTAGCAACCAAATTAAGAAATATTGGAATCAACACAGAAATTTATTTAAATGATAAAAAGTTAAAAGCAAAGTTCAAATATGCAGATAAACTAGAAATTCCATATGTGATTGTATTAGGGGAAGATGAAATCAAAGCCAAAGAAATTACACTAAAAGATATGAGAACAGGAAGCGAAGAGAAACTACCAATTGATGAACAAAAGATAAAAGAAATCATAGAAAAAAATTAATCTTATTATATAGGAATTTTCATATACAGTTAAGATAGAAATGAAGAAACTTATGCAACAAAAATAATAAGAACCTGACCCGACATAGCAATCAAAGATTGCAGTCGGGTACCCAGAACCTTGTTGTCTAAGATAATAAAAACACAGTTTTTATGAAAAATCATAAACTGTGTTTTTATTTTTTGCTTTCCTGTTTTCTATTATCGACTTTATCTAATTTATATTTAAAAGGACATTTTTTCTTAATAAAATCCCTAAAAGTGATTGGTGATCCTTTCTTAAAACCAGATTTATCTAGTAAAAGAGAATGTCTATTATCTAAATATAAATAGAAAAAAGTATCTGTTTCAAATATTTTATAAAGTTCACGATAATAAATAACAGAATATTCTCTTTTAGTGAATACTTTGAAGTAATTATTATAAAATGAAAATGTAAAACTTTGCTTTTGAGTTATTTTTTTACTATGATATTCTTTATTGACTTCTTCAATTGGATGAAAATATCTATATAAAATAAAAGAAGTTAAACAAGCACAAAAAATAACGGCTAATCCATAATGATGATTTTGAATATATAGCATAATTAGAAAAAGAATTAGCATAGAAATAGCAAACGAAAATAGATGATATTTAAATGAAAATTTTTTTGTATGGAATTTTAAAAAATCATCATATATATGTTTGGAATATGTAGTTGTATTTTTAAATAATAGTTTCAATTTGATTCACCTAGAATTAGTATACCATAAAAAAATGAGAATGAGAATATATGGATAAAAAATAAGAAATTTTATTTAAAGTATAGAAGATTTATACCAATATAATGACTTGAACATAAGAAACTAAAATGATATAATTCGTGGTATAGAGAAAAAATTAAATACACTATATAAAAAATTTAAAATGGTGTATGAACCAATAAAATAAAAGAAAGGTGCAAAATTATGTATGATGTAATTATCATAGGGGCAGGACCTGCAGGAATTTCGGCAGGATTATATACAAAAAGAGCAAACCTAAAAGTATTAATTCTATATAAGGACCAATCAGCATTAGAAAAGTCGGAATGGATAGAAAACTATTATGGTTTTGAAAATGGAATATCTGGACAGGAATTATATAAAATAGGTATTGAGCAAGCAAAAAACTTAGGAATTGATGTAAAAAAAGAAGAAGTTACCAATATACAATTTGGTGAAGAAAAGCAATATATGGTTATGACAGAAAAAGAAACATACAAAACCAAAACTGTGATATTTGCAACAGGAAACAAGAAAAATACACCAGCAATAAAAGGAATAAAAGAATTTGAAGGAAAAGGTGTTAGTTATTGTGCAGTATGTGATGGTTTCTTTTATAGAAATAAAGATGTGTCTATTTTAGGAAATGGAAAATATGCGATTTCAGAAGCAAATGAATTAATCAATATAGCCAATAGCATTACGATATTAACAGATGGAAAAGAAGCACCTGAAATTAGAGCAGATAATGTAAAAATTGATACTAGAAAAATTCGTGAAGTTAGAGGAGAGAATAAGGTAGAAGAAGTAGAATTTGATGACAACACGAAAACAAAAACAGATGGTATATTTGTAGCACTTGGTGTAGCGGGTGGAAATGAATTTGCTAAAAAATTAGGAATCATAACTAAGAAAGATAGGATTGTTGTAAATGAAAATATGGAAACCAATATCCCTGGAATTTATGCATGTGGTGATTGTGTAGGTGGATTATTACAAATATCAAAGTCTGTATATGAAGGAACAAAAGCAGGTTTGCAAGCAATTCAGTATACTAGAAAAGAAAATGTATAATTTTACTAGTTTGGCAACAAAATAAAATTAAATTTTGTAAATAAAAAATAAAGGAGGAAAACGATATGAGTATGTTAACATTTGAAGAAAAAAATTTTGAGGAAGAAGTATTAAAAGCAGATGGAAAGGTTTTAGTAGACTTTTACGCAGATTGGTGTGGACCTTGTAGAATGATGTCACCAGTGATTGATGACATTGCAAAAGAACTAGATGGAACAGTAAAAGTTGGAAAAGTGAATGTAGATAATAACCAAGAATTGGCTATCAAATATGATGTCATGAGTATACCAACCATTATGGTATTTGAAAAAGGAATGCCAGTAAAAACATTTGTAGGAGTAACAGATAAACAAGAAATATTAGATGTATTAAAATAGAGGTGTTTGAAGCTTTTAAATTAAGATGTGCATTAAGAAAGGAAGGATTATAAAAATGGAAGTCATATATTTTTTAGCAACAGATGGAATTAAATTAGATGGATTATTATACACGAGTGAAAATAAAACAGAGGACATTATCTTGTCTATCCATGGAATGGGTAGTAACTGTATGAAAAAAAGAGAAACCACAATGGCAAAATTTGCGAACCAAAATAACATAGACTATTTTTGCTTTAACAACCGTGGAAGTGAATTAGTCAAATATATCAGAAGATATACAGAAGGAAAAAGAGAAAAAAGCTTGGGTGGAACAAGTTTTGAAGATGTATTAGAAGGCTATGAAGATATTACAGGTGCTATTATAAAGTTAAAAGAATTAGGGTATAAAAATATATATTTACAAGGGCATAGTTTAGGATGTACGAAAATTGTTTACACATATCATGAATTAAAAGATGAACAAGATGACATGGTAAATGATATAAAAGGAATTATATTAAATTCTTTGATAGATGTTCCAAGAGCATTAAAAGTATATTTGAGAGATAATTTTGATAAATACTTAGCATATGCAGAAGAAAAAGAAAAAAATGGACAAAAAGATGAAATGATGCCACAAGATGCTTTTATACATCCTATTAGTGTTAAAGCATTTTTAAGATATGCAAGAGATTACCAAGATATTAATTTTGCTAATTTTGGTGAAGACAAAGAACTAAAAGTATTAAATCATATAGATGTACCATTATTTATGCGTTGGGGAAATGTGAATGAAATGATTGTTCAAATGCCAGAAGAAATAGTTGATTTAATGAACAATTGTATTACGAATCCAAATAAAGATATCTATTATATTGATGGTGCAAATCATAGTTATGAGGGAAAAGAAGAGGAACTGGCAAAAGAAATCATTGCATTTATTAAGAAGAATAAATAATGGATGCCTTTTCACAACTGAAAATAAAAAATTTCCAAAAAACAATATAAAAACAAAAAAACGAATAATATAATAATGTCGAAAAGAGATATCCTAAGGAGGAATCAAAATGAAAAATAAAAAAATAATGATCGGAAGTATCATTGCAGTTGTAGTAATAGTAGCAATTATTGTAGGAATTATCATCATGAACATGCCAAAAGAAAAACCAGAAGAGGTTTTACATTCATATTTTTCAGCTATCAATGATAAAAAATATGAAGAGATGTATACATATTTAAGTAGTTCATCAAAAGGACGTATCACCCAAGAAGACTTTGTCACAAGAAATGAAAATATTTATGAAGGAATTGATAGTAGTAATATTAAAATAAATGTAAAAGAAGTAACCAATGAAGATAACAAGAAAAAAGTATCATACAGTGAAGAAATGGTAACATCAGCAGGGAATATTAGTTTTGATAATGAAGTATATTTGGTGAAAGAAGATAAAACATATAAACTAGAATGGTCATCAAGTTTGATTTTTCCTGAACTACGAGGAGATTACAAAGTAAGAGTAGAAACATTAAGTGGAAAAAGAGGAAGTATCTTAGATAGAAATGGAAATAAACTTGCTTATGATGGAATCATTTCTCAAGTGGGGATTGTACCAGGAAAATTAGGTGATAATAAAGAAGAAAATATTAGCAAAATAGCAGAATTAACAGGTGTATCAGTTGAAACCATTAATAAGTATCTATCAGCATCTTATGTAAAAGATGATACATTTGTACCAATTAGAAAAGTTGCAAAAGATGATACAGAATTAAAAGAACAATTATTACAAATTCCAGGAATTATGATAAATGATGCACAAGGAAGAGTCTATCCATTAGGAGAAGAAGCAGGGCATTTAATCGGATATGTGCAAGCAATTAATGCAGAAGAATTAGAAAAATATGCAGATAAAGGATATAGTTCTACAAGCTTAATCGGAAAATCTGGCTTAGAATCAGCTTATGAAGATAGATTGAGAGGAACAGATGGTGTTAGAATTTATATAGAAGATGCAGATGGAAATGAGGTACAAACTTTAGCACAGCAAACACAAAAAGATGGAGAAGATATTACCCTTACAATTGACAGTAGTATTCAAACAAAATTATATAATCAATTAAAAAATGACAAAGGATTATTCGTTGTCATGAAACCAGGTACAGGAGAATTATTAGCTTTAGTTAGCACACCAACATTTGACTCAAATGACTTTACATTAGGGATGACAACAGAAGAATGGAATGCTTTAAATAATGATGAAGCAAAACCTTTATATAATCGATTTATTCAAAAATATTGTCCAGGTTCAACCTTTAAAGCAATTACAGGTGCTATTGGACTAACAACAGGAAGCATTACAGCAAATGAAGACTTTGGATATACGGGAACCAGCTGGCAAAAGGATTCTTCATGGGGAGATTATAGAGTAACAACATTAACAGCATATAATGGACCTAAAAATTTATTAAATGGATTAATGTATTCAGATAATATCTATTTTGCACAAACAGCTTTAAGAATTGGAACAAGTAAATTTACAGAAAGCTTAGATAAAATCGGATTTAATAAACAATTGGAATTCCCATTATCACTTGCAACATCACAATATGCAAATGAAGATGGAATCAATTCAGATGGAAAATTAGCAGATACTGGATTTGGTCAAGGAAATCTATTAATAAACCCAATTCATATGGCATCTATTTACTCAAGTTTCTATAACAATGGAAATATGGTAAAACCATACATTGAATATAAAGAAGATAAGACACCAGAATATTTAGTTGAAAATGCTTTCTCAGAAGAAGCAGCAAATACGATAAAAGAAGATTTAATTCAAGTTGTTGAAAGAGGAACTGCAACAGATATGAAAATAAATGGAGTTACCATTGCAGGAAAAACAGGAACAGCAGAATTAAAAACAGATAAAGAAGACAATGAAAGTGGAACATTAGGATGGTTTGACTGTTTTACAACAGATCAAGGAGATAATGACATATTAGTTATCAGTATGGTAGAAAATGTTCAAGATAATACTGAAGGAGGAAGCCATTATTTGATAAAAATGATTAGAACTTTATTTGAATAAAGATAGTTAAATAAAAACGAAATTTTATATAATCAGAAAAGCAGTATAGAGGATAAAATCTATACTGTTTTTTGTGTACAAAAAATAAAATTTTCCTAGAGTTAAATACTCTAAGTAGGGATAAAAAATTACACACGAAAGAAGGGAGTTAAAAAAATGAAAAGAAAAGAAACAAACGACGGTATTACATTAATAGCTTTAGTAATAACAATTTTGTTCTCTTATGACGAAAAAATAAAATGTAGTAATAGCAAAGGTTTCCTCCTACAAACAATTTAGTAAATTATAAAATTTTCACATATTTAAAAGATGAATTGTAAAAAATAAATACAGTGTCATCTTTTTTTAGATTTATAATGAAATTTAGAAAAATACATGATATAATACTGATTGTTAAGAGGTAATTAAATTTGACAGACAGAGTCTGTTAAATTGGAAAGAGGAGAATATGAACGAATTAGAAAATATAGATAATATTAATATTGACGATTTGTATAATAGAATAGTTACATTAATTGAAAAGGCTAAAATGAATGTAGCAGTAAAAGTCAATAATGAAATGACATTTTTGTATTGGAATATAGGAAAAGACATAACAGAAAATGTACTTAAAAATCAAAAGGCAGAATATGGAAAATCTGTAATAAAAAAATTAAGTCAAAAATTAGTTATAGAATATGGTAGAGGTTATAGTACAAGAAATATATTTAGAATGCTAAAATTTTATGATTATTTTCCTGATATTGAAAATTTGTCGACATTGTCGGCAAAATTGAGTTAGTCACATTTTGTTGAGTTATTGCAAATACAAGACAAACTTAAAAGAGATTTTTATGCCACAATGTGTGCAAATGAATTTTGGGGAGTAAGAACATTAAGGGAAAGAATTGGGTCAGCACTATTTGAAAGAACAGCCATATCTAAAAAACCAGAAGAAACAATAGTAAATGATTTACAACTATTAAGTAAAGAAAACAAAATGACTACAAATCTATTTTTTAGAGATCCATATATATTAGATTTTCTGGATTTAAAAGATACATATAGCGAAAAAGATTTAGAAAATGCAATTTTAAGCGAATTAGAAAGGTTTATTCTTGAAATGGGAAATGATTTTGCATTTTTGGCTAGGCAAAAGAGAATAACAATAGATGGTGAAGATTATTATATTGATTTATTGTTCTATCACAGAAAAATGAAAAGATTAGTAGTTATTGAATTGAAGTTAGATAAATTTAGACCAGAATATAAAGGACAAGTTGAACTTTATTTAAAATGGTTAGATAAATATGAAAAAGCAGAAGGAGAAGAAACTCCAATTGCAATAATATTATGTGCTTCTAAAAATGATATGATGGCAGAATTATTAGAATTAGACAATAGTGGAATACATGTAGCACAATATTTAACAGAATATGTGCCAAAAGAAATATTACAGCAAAAGTTTATTGATAGTATAGAAAAAGCAAAAATACAATTAGAACAAAGAAAAAATATTAAAGAAGAGTAATGATTAAATTTTGCCGACACTGTCGGCAAAATTTAAAAAATGAAGCTTTAGATTTAGGAATAAGTCTAAGGCTTATTTTTATGGGAATTTTTTATCTACATCAAAAAAGATATAAAGTTATACCAAAAACAGTTTTTAAACACGAAGAAAGAGAAAAAGAGTGGGATTTGGAAATGTAAAAAGAAAAAATTTTTTAAATTTATAACAAAATTAATTTTGTTATGTTATAATGTTTTTAGATTAATAAAATGTTTTAAGAGGAGAAATTCAAATGTTTAAATTTGATGGAAAATATGGAAATGTACACATTGATGGTATGAGTGTAGACATCGACAAAATTAATATGACTGAATTGAGTAAGTATTTAGAAAGATTAGAAAGAAAACGAGTGCAAATTATTGAACAACAAAATGATTGCTTATCACAAATAATAGAGTAAATAATAAAAGGAGTCGAAAGATGAATGCAAAAAAGGTAATAAAAGGAATTGCAAAAACTACAGGCAAATATACTTTAAAAGGTTTAGGAAAAGGAATAGAATTAACTGGTAGGGGAGCAGTAAAAACTGTAAATGCATTAGTGAGAAATCCGCAAATACAAAAAATTGCTACAGGAGCAGGGGTATTAGCAGCAGGTGTAATGATTCCTACAGTTGGAGTTGGTTTAATAAGTACATTAGGATTAAAATATATGATTGATAAATCTTTATTAGGAAAAAATAAAGGAATGTTAGATGAAATTAATGATATATTGAAAATGGGAAATGTAGTAACTAGAAATGCTAGTAATAAGATATTAAGTCCAACATTAAATAGGATGGATAGAGGTATGAATAAGTTAGGGAAAAATTACCAAGATAAAATAGATGATATTTTTAGATAGTTTAGGGGAGACATACTATGGTTGAAATTCAAATATTTGAAAAATTAAATGAAAATATGCAAAATTTGGAGAATGTAGAAAATGAAATTTCTATGTTACAATTAGCAATATATCAGAAAAGCATAGAAAAATTAAAAGATTGTAAAATGAATGAAATAATAGAATTTTTTGAACAGCAGTCAAGATTTTATAATCAAAAGAGCGAAAAATATGAATATGAAATAGAAAAGAATATAAATAAGTATAAAGAACAATTAGAACAATTAATTAATGCATATGATAATGTATATGTAAATGTATTTAGGATAATGCAAAATGCTATGGATAATCAAAAAATTGCTTTAGCTAATATAGTAACATTAACAGAAAAATTACAAAAAGAAAAACTGACTAATAAAGAAACACAAAAAATAAAAAATACTATAATAGCTTGTGCACAAAAGAAATTGAATTATGCAGTTATTATTGAGGAGTGCAGGGCAAGAATAAAATGGTGTATAGAAAATGTACAAGCAGATATAAACGAAGTATTTATAAATAACATATATCAGTTGCAAATATATGAAGATAATATATTTACCAAAATAAAAAGGATAATTTTTAATAAAATATCAGGAAAAAGTAAATTCAAACGATTTTTAGAAAATTATGAAAATGAATATATAAAAGATATTAAATTGAAAAATAGTTCAAAAGTTTTAGATATAATTTCTACTTTAAAAGGGATTATGAAACAGATGGAAGAAGTAAAAAAACAAATATCAATAAAATATAAACAAATGATATATAGTTAAATGATTTTTATAATATAGAATGGAGAAAAAATGAGAAAAATTGTCTTTGATTTTAAAGATATAGATAAATCGGAATTGATTAGTGAAAATCAAAATACTAGTAAAAGAGTGAAGTCAAATACAGAAAGAATGTATGAGTATATTGATGAGGTTATGAAAAGTCAAAAAGGAAAAATGGGTTTAGGAGTTCATGCAGTACGAAAAGAAAAAATTAAAGGTAAATCTGTAGATGAAGTTTTAAAAGGAATATGTGATGGTGGACTAGATATAAAGAAAGGTAGTTCTGTGTTAGCAACTGTAAGTTCTTTAGGAGTAAGTTCTGAATTGAAAAATTATCAAAGACAAGCATTGAAAGATTATAGATTAGGAAGTGAAATGGCAGAGAACGGAGTTGTTGTTTTAGTTCCTATAATATTAGAAGGAAATGGAGAACAATTATATGTTGGCTTTCCAGGGATGGATACAAGTGCTATTGGAAATAATCACAAAACAACTTGTATTTTAGACCAATTATGTTGTGGAGATAAAGATTATGGGAAATTTCCAAAAGAATTTATTTTAGGATATTTTAAAGAAGAAAAGGGAGAGAGAATATTTCAAAAAAATATGAGCCATTTTCTTGAAATGACGGATGAAGAAAAAGGAACTTTTATAAAAAGCCTTTCAGATAGATTAACAGAACAACAAAGGCAAATAAGCGAAGCAGTTATTACTGGTAATATGCAAAGATTAGAACAATTATCTGTAGAAATGTATGGCAATAGAGATGGAGTTTTAGGAGAAAATACTGTAATTCAAAATGCTATGTTCTATTTAAATAGAGATATAGGACAAGCTGAACAGAGTGGAGATAATGTAAAAAGTGATACTAAAAAATCTAAACGTAGAATTTTATTAGATTCTTATAAAGACGTAAAATTATCTGATTTAACTGTTGCTAAAGAAACATTAAGAGAAGGAATTGAACAACCAGAAAAAAATTATGAAGGAAAAGAAATATGAATATAAAAACCAAAGAAATTTATTCAGAAGTATATCAAGTGCTGAATTTATTAGGGAATGAATATATTGATAGATTACCAAAAAGTTTATTTAATATGCTAGAAGAAAAAAGAAATATCAATTATGAGCCTAAATATACAGAAGATTTACCATTAAATAAACAAAACATAAAAAAGGAAACATTATCAATAATTGCATTATTGCATTTAAACTATTGGTGTGAAAATGTAAATGAGAAAAAAGAATTAAGTCAAATGTTTAAAAATAATGAAGATAGGTATCAAGATGAACTTAGAAAAAAATATGATCCAGATAATATTTTCAAAAAGCATATTCAAGAAAAAATTATTAAAAATGAAATTAGTTTAGTAGAATATAAAGAATCTATATTTAAGAGATTAATTAATAAAATTAAAAGTCTTTTTATATAAATTAATGCCATATAACTATAAAATTATATGGCATTTAAGTATTTTATTTATTTCTTAAAATCCACTCATAAACCTCATTTTCAGTAAGTTTACCTTTTTTCATTTGGTTAATTTTTTCTTTAGCCTGTTTTTTCCAGTTTTCAAAATCTTGGGCAAGTTTTTTATTGTCTTTATTTTTTCTAACTTGCATAAATTTTTGTTGATATGTTCTTCTATATTCTCCCATAGCTTTATTTTGCTTTAATCTTTCAGTATAAGATTGAAAAGCACCTAAATCTCTACAAGGTCTTGAATTTTCTTTTGGGTAATCACAATAAATTTCATCTACTTTTGAAGTTGGAATAAAATACATTCCACAATTTTGACATTTTTTAATTGGATAGTTAGGTGTTTTTGAAAGTTCTTCAAGTATAGCATAGCAAATACTTGATAAATCTGTACTTTTATGTGTATCACTCATTGAAAGCACCATATTTTTTTCCTTTAATGTATCTAATAAGTCATATTCGCTATTTTTTCCAATTTCTTGATATTTTTTTGAATAACTATCTCTCATAATAAAGTCATTTCTATAATATGTATATAATTTGCCCATTCTTTTTATTAAGTAAACAGCAAATCGTTCAGTATATGTATATTTTTCCAATCTACTATCATTATCTAAATTATAAATATATGTAACTGCTTTTATTAGTTCTTGTTGTAAGTCAATTAAATTTTCTTGTAAATCTTTAAATATTTTAGTAGTTGCTTTTAAATAGTTTTCATCACTTCCATAATTGTTACTTAATTCAAATTTATAATTTTTATCTAAATCTTTTAATATTTCAAATCCATAAGCATAAAAGAAAGTTTTGTTAGCCATTTCGTAGTTAGATAAATCAGCATTTAGAAATCTTAAAAGCATAAGACCTAATTTTTCATAAAAAGGAAAATAGATACTAGCAGGATGTTTTAATCCATTATTTGTTTTTTCTGTTTCTTTATAATACACATCTCTTAATTTATTTTCTGTATCTAAATGATAATCAGCTTTATAAAAATATAAAGGTGTAGCATAATATTCTTTTTTAGTTTCGGTATTAAACCAAAAGTAAAAATCGTCAAAAAAGGTTACTTCTGGTAGTTCCATAAGTTTTTTATCTCCCTTCTAAAAATAAAATTTTATCAAAAACAATAAACAATCTAAAAAAAATAATAAATTGTTATGTCAATCATTTTTGAAAATGTCTCAAAATTTTTTTAACATTAGCACTAATTTTTAATAGAATTAGTGCTAAAATTTTAAATTAAGAAACTTTTTCTAAACGATGTTCTTGGAGTTGAATGAAACTATCAAAAAGGGAGTGCTTCCAGGGATGACTCATAGGTGGTATATAAACTCTTTTTGATTTAGTTTCTGGTATTTCATCAAAATTTTCTGATAAAGCTTGCTTTTCAGGAATTTCATCTAAAGCAAATATATTATCATTAACTGTTGCATAAAGCTTGTTATCAAAGAATTTGATGACGATACACTTCGTTCCATGGTTAAAGTAAATAGGTGTATTTACACGGTTTACTAATCTGTAATATTTGTTATTAAATTTAATTGAATGACCTCTATCAATAGTTTTCTTTTTGTTAAAACTGCCAGAATTAAATTGATTTTTTTCTCATCTAGTTGCTTTTCAAATACAGATTTGTTATGATTAATACACAGAGCAAACTGTTTGTTGAATTTTTTGATGTATTGAGATAAGAACTGGTTAGCTTCTTCAATGGTGGTAATATTGGCTAATCTAAGTTCTTGGGGTAAGCGTTGTTGTAAGGTTTGAAAAGCCCTTTCAATACGAGGTTTAAATTCAGGAACAGAACTTGTTTCGAGCTGTATGCCTAATTGGTGACAAGCATAAGCAAATTGTGTAAAGGTATCTTCTTCTAGCAGGGAAGATCCTTTTTTCTTGTATTCAAATACTGTTCTCTTATCTGTTTTAAATTTGTAAGGAATACCATATTTCATTAAAATTTGTTTAGTAATATTGTAATAGCCATTTAATGTTTCTTGTTCATCAAAATATAAACCTACTAAATTACCAGTTGAATCATCAATAGCTCCATGTAAAGCTGTTTTAGTGTTCCTAAACCAAAGGTGTATGCAAGCATCCATTTGAATTTCTTCTCCGAAATATTGACATCTAGGTTGTCTTGGATGAGCATCTTCAACAGCAACAATATTAGCTTGTATTTTTTCCTTTTCAGATTTTGATTTAGCTCTTTTTTGTTCAAGTAATAGTTGTTTTCTTAATCGCTTTCTAGTCGATTTATGGCTTCTAGGAGAAAGAATATATTTATCCCTTAAAATTACTCTAACTTCATCTATTGATAGAAAAATATTTTCTCTTTCTGCCAAAAATTCAGTAAATACGGTATAATTACAATCATAATATTTTGATAAGTATAGCTGTTCAATTTCTGTTTTTTGTTCTTCTGATAAAGCATGAGAGGGAGTTCTACCTCGATTCCCATGTATAAAATATGCTTTTCCTTTTTCCTTGTAACCTGCAATCATTCTATCAACATGTCTAACTGTGCAACCTAATTTAATTGATGCTCTTTTCTTGTTTCCATTTGTTTCTACTAATTTTTTAATTGTTAAATATTTTAAATTTTCTTTCACTGTTAACTCAACCTTTCTCATTTGTACCTCCAATAAAAATGTAATAACTTTTGTATTATATAATTTTTTATTGAAAGTATCTATAATGTTTTTTGGTTGAGACATTTTCTCAAATGATTTATTAAGACATTATCATAAATGAATCAGAGAGGATGTATATATTTAAAATCTTTGTAGTGTTACAATTGATGTGAAACAAAAATAATAAAAATTGAATAAGTGATTCAAATCATATATAATTAAGTTGCCAAACAAAAATTATATAAAGG
>CASEOS010000013.1 GCA_949289635.1 uncultured Eubacteriales bacterium
TTTATCATTAATGTCTATTGGCATAGCTCTATCGTAAACTTTATCTGTTACCATAAATGTAGAGTCATCATTATTGATTGTTCCTATATACCACATATTGGCTGGTATTTTTAATTTTCCTCCTATTACATGTTTAGGGTCTGTTTTCCAACTATTTGGAACAAGTTCTATTATCCACTCATCTTTATTTGGCATCTCTAGTATTGATAACATTTCTGCAAAATAGTATTCAACACGAGAGATGTTCATTTCATCTAATATTATTGTATACACATCATCTGTATATCCTGCAACATACATTTCTTTTAATACATCTGTTTCATTGAATTTTTTTGTAAATTCATTAAAATACCCAAATAATTCTGTTCTATCTCTCCAAGAAGGTTGTACTGATGCAACACAAGAGTCGTGTTTCATAAATTTTCCCCAAGCATAAGCAAGTGATGTTTTACCAGTACCAGAGATACCTTGAAGTATTACCAATTTTGTTGATGCTAATGCTGATATAAATAATCTCATCATATCACTTGTATAATATAGCTTTAATTTTGATGCTGCAAAATTTCTAAAATTCTCACATAGTTCTGGAAGTGTAAATGTATTTCCATAATCTTTAATTTTATAATTTGCATATTCTTCATCTATTGTGGTAAGTTTTGCAAATCTAGAATCATTTGCATTTACTGTTTCTTCCCCTTCTTCTTGCTCTACTTCATTTGATTCTCCTGGTTTTAGCCCTAATTGTGATACTTTCATTGCTAATATATCTTCTTTTTCTTTCATTAAAGATGCCACTTTTCCATTTAAATTTGCCACTTCTTCTAATAATTCATCTTGGTTTACTGCTTGTTTTCTAAATTTTAAATATTTTCTTATTAGAAGATATATTAAAAGTATTACTAAACCTGTTAAAACAATAACACTAAGAATGGCTATACCAACTAATATCCATTCAGGTACTGATAAATCTTGTTTATACGCTTCTAATATCATTTGATATGACTTCATATCAAATATTTGCTTTATTCCATTACCTATTCCTGAAAGAATAGTCCACAATCCTGAAAAGAATTGAGCTAAAAATTCATATAAAAATCTTGTAAATGTTTCCATGTTTTACCTCATTATATCTCTATTATATTTTTTATACGTTTCTTATAACTGATAATTTCTTTGTATTTTTTTAAATCTCTGTTTATAATAACATATTTAAAAGTTGCTAAACTTTCTATATTTTTATAATCTGGTTTAAAAGAATTATCTAAAATAATTGTTATTTTATATCCATTACGCATTAATTCATATATTTTTTCTTTATTTTCTATAAAAGTTTCATATTTCAGCTTTATTGAAACTTTATCCTTTATTGCATTATTATCGATTATATTTAATAAGTTTTTTAATTTATTTGGTTTATCTAGTAATTTATCTGTAAATTCTAAAATATATTCTCTTGTAAAATTTTGTTTTAAAACATCTTTTAAAACACGATTTGCTACTAAATAATATTCTATTAATAATTTATCTTCATTTATTAAACCAATATTAAATGCTTTATTTATAGCAAACTCGCTATATACCAAAGGAAATTTTATATTATATTTTAAATTCACTCTATATATGTTTAACTTTTTTGGATAATTTGTCAGTTTTATAAAAAATTCTTCTTGATTAAATCTGTCAAGCAATTGTTCTTTTTCTTTTTTATACTCTTTTACAATATTGTATAATTCTTTTTTAAATTCTTCTTCCTCTTTTTCTAAAACTCTTTTTCTTAGTTTATATATTTTTTCTATTGTTTGTTCTATACTTTTCACTCTTGATACATTATCGAAATATAATATATAATAAAAAAATATACACATTTGATCAATGATTTCTCTATCTTCTATATGATCGATACATAACTCTTCTGCTAAATCTCTTAAATTATCTAAAATCTTTTTTCTTAATGTTCTACTTGTATCATAATCATAAAAATTATAATATCTTATTTCTATATATTTTTTTATGTACATATCACTATATTTTTTCACAAATTTATTTCCAAATACTAATTTTAAATAACTGATTATTTCTTTTTTAGTTAATTCAATATATTTATTAGCTAAGTTTATTGTCATATATATTCTCCTTATTTTTCTTTAATTCTCTGTAATTTTTATTATAGAATTATTATTACCATTTGGATATGTGTAATTTTTGTTTACATCTACTTTATAAAATCTAAGATCTACACTAGAAATTGCATCTATTGTAATTGTAAAACGATTTATATATGTATTTCCATCTATCGCTGTTGTTCCTATATTTTTTGCTTTGTTATATACCTCACTTGTCATATCTAATAGCACTTCTTTAGGATTAAATTCTATTTTTACCTCTCCTGAATAACATCTATTTTTATTTTCTTGTGATAAACTTAAATAAGTATCAACATCTATTCTATCTCCTGCATGATAATTTCCAAATGCTTGTCTTACTGTATAATAGCTTAATGTATTTGTAATACTTAATTCTAAATATGGACTACTTTCTTCATCAGTAATTTCATATGATATATTTTCTTGACCTACTACTAATATAAATTTTCCTTTTAATGTTTTCTTGTATTCTCCTGTTGATTTTACTTCTATATCTACTTCAACTTTATCTCCATTTCTTAGTTGTGTATTTGGAGTGATTGTTAATGTAAATATATCTGTATTATCTGATGCATATATGATTCCTTCTTTTTTATTTAGATTACAAATTATATTATCACTTGCACTATAACTGATTTCATATGGTATATCATAGGTTGCAACTTCAATATTATTTTTTCTACTATTCATATTAACCGTTATTGTATAATCATCTACACCTGACCAGTTATCTACCTGAAGTGTTGTTCCTTTTTCTGATAATTTATCACTTTCGAAATAAAATTCACTACTTCTTTGAAAAAAATCATTTATACTATTTGTTATATATCTTCCAAAAACGATAACTAAAGATATCAAAGCTATTAATACAACAAACATGATTAATAGTTGTTTTCTTTTGTATTTAATTATTATGTTTGCTTTCTTTTGCATTTTTCATCCTTTCTTTGTTATATCATTTGCTTTGAATCTATTGTTATTTCCAACATTTCTATAATATCTTGGTATTCCTCGGTGTTATAATTTTCAGGAAAATGGACTACTAAAGTATATTGATTTGTTTTAGGCTCTTTATAGTACAATTCTTCCTCTTTTGTTGTCATTGTTCTAAAATATGTGCCATTTTCATCTTGTGTAATGTCATTTGTTTCTAGTATACTGACAGCTCCATCTTCACCATCATTTTGATTCATATATAATTCATAACTTAATGGTAAATTTGTTGTTGTTCTTAATGTAAGATTATAGGTCAAATCCACTTCAGCAGTTTCATTTTCATTTTGGTTTCCGATGGAAAAAGTATATATGTAAGCATCATTTCTTGGAAATATTTTTGCCAAATTTAATGACATCTCTTTAAAATCTTCTTTTAACAAATAAAATGCAATATCTACATTTGCATTAGATGTTGCTTCACTTTCATATTTAGACCAAATTAGCACAAATATTCTAAGCACAATAATTAGACATAGAATAAGAATTACTAATTTAGCATATAATCTTTTTTTACTTTTACTCATTTTTGAACTTTTTCCTCCGTATTAGTTGTAATCTTAAATGCCACTCCTAAAAGGATAATGAGAGTTGTTATAAGTATTAATACTTGTGGAGATAAAATAGCTTTTCTCCAAATACCAAATTTCGGAAAAATATATACAACTTTTCCTAATATTTGTGATTCTTGTATTGGACTATCTTCTGTATTATTAGCATCTCCTTTTGTTATCCATTCTCCATCTTCATTTTTTCTGATTAATCTATGTGTTATAAAATTATCTTCTTCTTGGTATACTATAATCTCATTTTCTTTTACTTCTTTTGTAATTTCTGCAATTACCACATCCCCTATTTCTATTGTTCCTGACATACTTCCTGTTGCTACTTCAAAAAATGTATATCCAAAAATATTGGCATATGGATTATTTAAGACTTTTATTTGAATTAAATAATATATCCCTACTATGATTAATAAAGATACAAATATTAATAATATATTTAAAATAATACTTACTATTTTATTTATCTTTTTCTTGATTTTTGTTTTTTCATTCATATGCAATAATTTCTTCTCCTAAGTATTGACTAACATGGACAATGATTGGTATTTCTAGTTTATAATCTTTTTGTATTCCCATATGTATGTCTTCCTCACTATTTGTTTCATCATCTTTCCATTCAATTTCCACTTCAATATTATTGTAAATTCCGTTTTTAATTTCTTCTAAAGGAATCACACTTGTATAAGTATTTTCTGCTGTTTTTACTAAAGTTTTTCCTTGATTTGTTTCTTTAATTGATTTTATAGTTATATTTTTATTTATTAAATTTTCTTGATTAAGACTTACATCATATCTAATAGATACATCTGTATTTTCTGGATTTATTGAAATATTAAATGTACCAGACAAACCTGGTGCCAGATTTCCTTGTTTGACATGTTCATTATTTTGAACTTTTATTTCATCTACTGTAAATTCTTTGTTTACACCATTAGATATATCTGTGTTATTTACTTTAATCTGCCATGTACCATTGACTAGTTTCACATTTCCACCAATTTCACTTTGAAATACAGCATATATTTGTACAATACAATATATAAAAATAAGTATTATACAAATATATAATAAGTATATTTTTTTAAATCTTTTATGCCTTTTTTCCTTCATCATTTTCTGCCTTTTTACTCTTTTTAGTATTTTCTTCTTTTGCATCCTTTATATCGCCTATTACAACCATTATTTGGTGGAAGAACATAAGAAGAGCTGGTAATACTATTATAAATAAAAATCCCCACTTAGATTCTAATACACTAAGAACTGTTCCTGCTACTGGAATTACTGATGCAGAAATTTCTCCTCCTAATACATATTCACTTGATACTTTATGGTCTCCTTCAAATGTATAGGTTGATTCTGTTTCTGTTACTTTTTCTAAATCTTGAATTTCTCCTAATTTAACTTCAATTTGTCTGTTATAAGTATCATAGAAAAAGGCTTTATCACCTGTAAAAACAGGTACACTTTTATCTAAAATTAGCAAGTCTCCTTCATTATAATCTGGTATCATCTCATTGTCTGTTACGATGACTAATGAATAATTTCCAAATTCTGTTACCTTGAATTGATTATATGATAATAAGCATATTGTTACAAATACTGCGATTACTACATAAATTCCAAATATAATATTTAAAATTGTTTTTTTCATGTTTTTCTTTCCCCCTAATCCTTTTTTACAAAAATACTATATCATAACAAAATTTCTTTTTCAACATTTTTTCCATTTTTATAATTTTTTCATTTACTTTTATTTTTTTTAATGATATAATTTTTTTATATTTAAATTGGAGGTCACAAATGATTAGCATTTCAAAAGATAAGAACACTATAAAATTACTAGAAATTGAAAAAAAATCGTTAAATTCAATGTTAGATATTCAAAAAAATTTAAATAAACAAATATTGCAATTTCTAAAAAACTTTTTTGGTGATTTAAAGTTGGAGTTGAATTTTGATTCAGAAAATAAAGCTTTTCACTATATTAATGAAGCAACATCTATTTTAAATCATTCTAATACAAACATCGAAAAACTAAATACCCTTCTAAAAAAATTAGATGAAATTTTGTTAGAGATTTCAAATAATTCTGTTGAAGAAAAAATCATACAGTATAATAATATTTTTAATCAAGACATTGATATTTTATATAAAAACACAAGTTTAATTGAAGAGTTTATTCATAAAATATCTTTACAGAATTTAGCTAACATATTAGAAGAAATTAATCAAACTTCAGAGGAATCTTCTAAAGACTCAAACGAAGCAACCAATTTAATTGATTCTAATCTTCTAAACTCTTCTTTTATAGAAAACACATTAGTTATTTCAGAAATGCAAGGAAAGGTTATTTTACCTTATAAAATTCAGGAAATAAATAATATTTTATTTAATAATAATGATAAATATTCTTCTATTGAAGATGTAATAGAAAAATTATATACTAGACCTATGAAGGATTATCGATTTTCTGCAATCACAAGATTTAAAGAAGCTTATAAATTGGTTACAGAAAGAGAACATAAATCTAAAATGCAAGCATTATCTTTAGCTTCTGAATTATTTGCAAATTTAAGCTTACATCCAGCTATTATTACAGCTTGTAAATCATTAGATGAATTAGATATTTATCTAGCTTGCTTAGAAGATAATACATTAGATGAATTTCCTTTTTTTGAAGTAAAATATGAGATTGCTCCAAAACTTCAAAAACAAGAAAATCCTTTTTAAAAAGTTTATATGTATGATATTCCTTTTCTTTTTAGTTAATATATAAAGAAAATAAAAAAGAACATATACGTTTAAATATATGTTCTTTTTTATTTTTATCATAACATTTTATTATTGATTTTCTTCTTTTCTTTTTTCCAATTTTGTTATTATTTTTAAAGCTTTTTCCCTTGGAAGTATAACAACATGTCCACATCCTTCACATTTTAGTTTAAAGTCTACACCTATCCTTACAATTTCCCATAACTTACTTCCACAAGGATGTACTTTTTTTGTTCTAACAATATCTCCTATTTTATAATCCATTTTCCTCTCCTTAGGTTGCCAATGTGCCAAAGGGGACGGGTCAAAATGGCAATTGTGCCATTTTGACCCGTCCCCTTTGGCACATTGGCAACCTTTGCTTTTATTTCTTAGCTATTTCAAATCTTTTTTCTATACTTTCTTTTCCTAATACTTGCATAATTTCATACATATCTGGTGTATTGGTTCTTCTTGTTAAAGCTACTCTTAAAACTGTGCTAACATCTCCGACATGTGCTTTATAAGCATCTGGATTTGCTTTATATTCTTTGACTTCTTTTGCATATCCAAGCTCGCCTGCAAGTTCTTTTATCTTGTCAAACCATTGTTGTTTATCATCATTTTGATTATAGTATTTTTCCATATATAAATCTAATATATTATCAACATCTTCTTTTTCATGAATGACTTGATATGGATATTCTTCTTCTTTGGCAAAGAATTTGTCATCATACATATATTCTATGTTTTCTTTTACATCTGACCATTTTGCGATATCTTTTCTAGGCTTTTTATTTCCTCTTTCAATTCCAAATATTTTTAAAGCATATTCTTTATCTTGTAACATCTCCTCTAGTTCTTTATCATATGTTTTTGCCCAATTAGAAGCATTTTCATATACTTCTTCTGCGGTAAATTTAGATATAACCGTTTTACCTACATCTAATAATTTTACCATATCAAATAGAGCACCACTCACACTCATTTTGTTTAATTGTAATTCAAATTCGTCAATTGATTTATCTTTGTTTGCTCTTCTCCAATTTTCAAAATTAGAATTGGCAATATTTAATAAATATTCATTGACTGCTTCTTTTGGAATTCCCATTTCATCATAATATGATACTGCTGCTTCTGGATCTTTTCTTTTACTTAATTTTCTCTTATTTCCATTATCATTTTTCATGATTGGTGCAATATGTGCATATTTAGGAGCTTTAAATCCTAATTCATGGAATAATTGTAAATGTAATGGAACAGATGATAACCATTCATCTCCTCTGATAACATGTGTTGTTCTCATTAAATGATCATCTATCGCATGTGCAAAATGATAGGTTGGTAAGCCATCTGCTTTGATAATAACAATATCTTGGTCATTTTCTGGGAAATCTACATTTCCTTTGATGACATCATGATGTTTTATTTTTCTATCTTCACGTCCAGGTGATTTAAAACGAACAATGTATTTTTCTCCATTGTTTATTTTTTCAATTGCTTCTTCTACAGTTATATTTCTACATTTTGCCCAAACACCATAATATCCTGGTCTAATTTTTGCATTTTCTTGTTTTGTTCTCATTTCTTCTAAATCTTCTGGTGTACAAAAACATGGATATGCTTTTCCTTGTTCTATCAAATATTTTGCATAACTTTGATAAATTTCTTTTCTCATAGATTGTCTATATGGTCCATAATTTCCTTTTCCTTCTGTTTCTGAAATCATTCCCTCATCAGGTTCGATTCCAAATCTATCTAATGATTGCACAATATCGGTTATTCCGTTTTCTACTTCCCTTTTTTGATCTGTATCTTCAATTCTTAATAAAAATACGCCTTCTGTTTGATTGGCTAATTTTCTAGCAATTAAAGATTGATATAACCCACCTATATGTACAAATCCTGTTGGACTTGGTGCAAATCTTGTAACAATTGCTCCTTCTTTTAAATTTCTTTCTGGATATTTTTCCTCATAATATGTGATATCCTTTGCCTCTGGAAATATGGCATTTGCTAAATCTTTATAATCCATCTTTATCTTTCCTCTCCTTCTATTTTTCTTGTATTTTTAGGTCTTTTAGAACTAACTTTTTGTATTTCTTTTTCCCTTTCTTGATTGATTTCTGATATTAATTCCATTAAATCATCAAATGAAAATTTTTCTCTTTGCTCTTTATCTTCCATATTATTTTTTAGTATTCTTTTCAATTCATTTAATGATTTATCCTGATTTTTTCGAATGATTTTTTTCATTTCTTCCTTTGTCATATTTTTCTTTTTCCCTTCTTATTGTTCCTTTATGTCAGACATTATACTACATTTTCAAAGATTTCACAAGTCTTTTTCCTGAGTTTATGAGTGCTTTTCCTAGATTTTAGACAATTGGGACCTGGTTCCAATTGTCCCTCCCAAAGGAATTAAGGTAGATAGATTAATCTTTTTGTGTCTTTGATTGTGAACGCATTTTATTTAACACTTTAACCGCTTTAAACATTTTAGAACTTCTAAAATTCTTAATGGCATCTGGTATGCGAGATACATATACTCCTAAAACAACACACAATACAGACAAAACGATTTCTAGCAAAGTCATTCCTTGTGGTAAAAGAACAAAAACTGAACCAATCGTAAAACCAATAATACTATAAAAAGTTTTTCCATAATGTGTTTCTAATAATTTTTTCGTTATTTTCATGACAATAATACTTCCCAAGACTAGACCAATACCTAGAGGGATTAATACTGGTAAATATAAATTTGCAACAGATTGTAAATATATAGAATAAACACCTAATAACATTAAAATAATCGTACTACTCACACCTGGTACAACAATTCCGATAGACATGATAGCTCCACTCATAACCAAATACATGATACTCATCTTATCACCATTACTAACTATATTTATTTGGTTTTCTACTATCACAGTTATCATTCCTATTGCCAATGCAATCAACAAATACACCACATTTTGTGGTTTGAATGTTTCTTTTTCATTCACTTCTTTTATTAAAGAAGGAATTGTTCCAATGATTAAGCCAATAAATATAGATTTGGTTTGTACAGGAAATTCATATAAGAAATAATTTAATATATTACTAAATAATAAAACGCCTATTCCAACACCTAAAGCAATTGGAAATAAAAATTTTATATTGTGTTTTATATCTTTGAAAAAATTCAAAACAGCATCTAGTAATTTTTTGTAAATACCAAAAATTACACATAGCACACCACTACTAACACCTGGTACAATTGCTCCTGCTCCAATAAAAATACCTTTTATCATATTTAAAAATCCATTCATAAATATACTCCTTATAGAAAATGCATCTGGAAAGTCTTGCGATTTCTCTTCTTATTTTATGAATTTCTTTTTATTTCATTCATTTAATTGATACTTTTTACTAATTAAACATTTTTATTATATGGCATATCAGGAACAATAATTTTATAAATCTTCACTAAGATGATACTTCGCCTCCATTTCTGTTACAATATCTTCCATCGGAATTCCTTTTCCTTCTTTAATCTCTTGCATTGCTTCTTCAATTTTCTTAAAAATATCTTTTTGAAATTCCTCAAAAGTAGCATAATGTTTATCAAAATGTTCCGATACCAATCTATCTATTCTTTCTTCCTCTGTTTCTTCTAATCCTTTTGTTAGCTCTTCATATGCTTCATCACTTAAAATAACCAAATCATTTGTTCCATTTTTCGTGATATACATCGGTTCTTTTGTTTCATGACATATTTTCGAAATTTCATTATAATTATTTCTTAAATCTGCACATGGTCTGATTAAAGCCATAAAATCGCCTCCTTTTATATGGAAATTATATTAAAATTATGATATACAATAAACTATTTTCTAAAGTTTACTTCAATTTTATATTTTCTATTCTCTAGAGAATCCATATTTTTCCTCCAATTCTTCCATAGCTTCTTCCATTGATACATAATGTCCTTCTTCAATATCTTTAAATGCTTCTTCAATTTTCCTAATCATATCTTTTTGAAATTCCTCAAAAGTAGCATATTGTTTATCAAAATGTTCTGATACCAATCTATCAATTCTCTCTTCTTCTGTTTCTTCTAACACTTTTGTTAATTCTTCATATGCTTCATCACTTAAAATAACTAAATCATTTGTTCCATTTTTCGTGATATACATTGGTTCTTTTGTTTCATGGCATATCTTTGAAATTTCATTATAATTATTTCTTAAATCTGCACAGGGTCTAATTAGAGCCATAAAAGCACCTCCTTGTCTCATAGGCAAATTATATCATAATCATGATATGTGAGCAAGTCTTTCTCTAAAAATGTCTTATATTTTTGGGGTCCATTGGGACCGGATTCATTTTGGTCCATTGGGGTCAACCTAAATTTTTTATGGTCAGGCACTTTTATTTTTCTCATACATATAATTTGTTATGCGAGTTTTTATATAGCTCTAAATGTCGCATAGACAAACGATCTCAATGCGACAAAAAAATTTATGTCGCATTAACAAACGATCCCAATGCGACATTGGAGGTGCCTATATGTTTTCTGCACTTTGTATGTCTGGTATTTTAGGATTTATTGAATTTCTAAAATCTTCTGTTTTTTTAGTTGGATATATTTCTAGCAGTAATATATTCCCTGAACCGTTGACTTCTGAAGAAGAAAAAATGTATTTGACACAAATGAAAAATGGTGATGAAGAAGCACGAAATATTTTGATTGAAAGAAATTTAAGATTGGTTGCCCATATTACTAAAAAATATTCAACTACAAATGTTGAACAAGATGATTTGATTTCGATTGGTACGATTGGTTTAATCAAAGGTATTAATAGTTTTAATATGGATAAAGGATCTAAACTTTCTACATATGTTTCTAGATGTATTGATAATGAAATCTTAATGCATTTAAGAGCTACTAAAAAATTAGGTGCTGAAGTGTATTTAAATGAACCGATTGGAAAAGACAAAGACGATAATGTGATTACTTTACAAGAAATTTTAGAAAATGATGAAAGAAATATTGAAGATACAGTTGATATTAAAATGAAAATTAAATTATTGTATGAAAAAATGAAATCTATTTTAAAAGATAGAGAAAAAACAATTTTAGAGCTTCGCTTTGGTCTTGGAGGTCATAAACCCAAAACACAACATGAAATTGCAAAAATGATGGGTATTTCTCGTTCTTATGTTTCTAGAATTGAGACGAAAGCGATTGGAAAATTGTCTAAAGAATTTAAAAATTTGACCGAATAGTCTAAATTTTTTATGCATTTTTAAAGAAATTTCATGAAATTTTGTCATTTTTTTGATTTTTTAGAAAAGTTTTTTGATTTATTTTTACTTATATGTGCTATTTTTATTACTTTTTTATTACTTTTTTACAAAAATATTACATTTTTATTACAAAAAGTGTTGACATTTGTAATTTTTTATTCTACAATTAATTTGTAGTAGTTAAAAAACTACAAATTTTGCTAAAGATTTTTATGATTTACGATAGATAAAAGGAGTGATATACAATGGATAATATGAATAGGGATGTTTACCCTAAGTCGAATTGTTTAGCTTTAACAGTTAGAAAAGAACATAGATTAGTTTGTCTTAATAGGGCTGCTAGAAAAACTATTAGAGTTTCTTGGAAAACTTTATTATATGCTCTATTCTTAACAGTTGCTAATATTTTTGTTTAGAATTTGAATATAAGATATATAGAAAAACCTCAGATTTAATTCTGAGGTTTTTAATTTTCATTTACTATTTCATATTTCTATTTCTTAATTTATTTCTTCTAAATTTACCTTCACAGCTTCATTTAAATTAGTGGTAGAAAGTAATTTAACTTCAACTGCATTTTGTTTTTCTATATCTTCTAATTGATAATTAAATCTTACTAATTCTTCATCATTCTCTTTAATTAGTACAATATAAATATTTTTAGCAGTAAAATCTTCATCACTCATATTTTCTATTTTTGCATTCAATTTTGAAATATCATCATTTACTGTTATTTTTATATTTTGCATTTTTAAACTTCCCAATTCACTATCTGGCAAAACTTTTTCACCATTTTCAATACTTTCTTGCAATTTTTCTTCTTCATAATTATCTTCTATCTTTTGATATGCAAAAACTCCTATAGCAATTATTACCAATACTATAATAGTTATTAAGAATATCCTTTTTCTATTGGCGCTTTTCCTTGGTTTTTCTTTTATTTTCATTCTTTTAGCTTTCATCTAATCCCCCAATTTTTGTTGAGAAATCCAGCTAAATGAAGCTGGATTTCCCAAGTATAGTTATTTTACTTATTTACCCATTACGAGGTACATAATATCTTATAGTTATATTTCCTAAGTTTGTATCTGGATGATCAGCTAAATATGCATTAATATCCCATTGTACAGTATTCGTTCTTGAATTATATGTTATATGGTATGTTGCTAATTGATTGATATTTGTACATTTAATCATTTCTGTTTCTCCATTCATAATGGTAAATGGACTTGTTTCACTGACAACCAAAGAATCAGTCATTTTGAATTCGATTGTTCCTGCATCTATACTTCCACTAACTCCTATTCCTGTTGTGCATTCTTTACTATTATTTAATGAAGATAAAATGTCTTGGAATTGGTTAAATAATTCTTCTGAATTTTCTGCTGTATATACTTTGTCGTTAGTTGATATCTCATATAAGTTCTTATATGCAGTTGAATTTACATTTGTTGCGTCACTACCAAATCCTATAGAATAAATCTCATCTGCAACACTTTCTAATCTTGATAAGTTATAACTATATTTATCATTTATTGCTCCATCACCTAATACAATTACAATATTTCTGTTATCATTAATCGTCTTATAGGTATTTATTAAATCTCTTGCTTCTCCTAAAGCATCACTGATTTCTGTACCAAATCCACTATTTTTTGCACCTATATCAACATTATTAACAGCTGTTATTAAACTACTATAATTTGTATTATCAACTCTTGGAGAAATAACTTGTGTTCCCATTTCTACTCTCTCAGTTGTATAGGTATATTCTTTTCCATCTGTTGCTGTTACTGTATATCTATCATATCTACCTGCTTCTTCTCCTAAAGTATATTTTGTTACTGGACTTCCATCATTATTAAATGTTATGAATGACATATTTGTATTTGACATTTCTGAGTTTGCATATACTGAATTTACAAATGATGTGATAGCTGATTTAGCATTATATAATCTTGTTTTTGGAACATCTGAAGGTGCTATATAATAGTCATAAGTACCCCAGTAACGATCATATGAATCATAAGCATCATATGATTGACCTTTTATTGGTTCATTCATACTTGATGATGTATCCATGATGAAGATAATGTTTACATCGCTGTTACCTGTTTGACCTTCTTTGTATTCTTCTACTGTTACTGTTTTACTATTTACTTTTGTTATTGCTGTGCTAGATTTATCTGTATCTACTATACTAGCTGTATTTGTTATTGTTTCTCCTATAGTTGCTTTTCCCACTTTAACCGTAAATGACAATGTTTTACTTCCTTTTTTAGGTACCAATACATCTGTCCATGTTAATGTTTGACCATTTACTGATGGATCTACTCCTGAAACCTTAGCTACATATGTTAATGTATCTACTAATGTATCTGTTACAGAAACTGTTCCATCTGCATATCCTGTATTTGTTAATGTAATCGTATATGTCATTTCACTTCCTGCATCTATTGTAGCAGGTGCTTTTTTCTCAATTGTAATATTTGGATATTCTACTTGTTGTGTTACTGTTGCTGTATCTGAATGTGTAATATCTCCATTATTAAATGTTCCTTTTGCTGTTGCTGTGTTGATAAATTCTCTATTTGCTTGTTGATTTAATACATCTGATTCTGTAATCTTGTAATATACTGTTATTTCCATACTGTCATAAGCTTCTAATGTTGTTCCATTTGGTACTAAGTTTGTAGTATTTGGTGTTGTTGGTGTTCCATCATAAGTACGTGATACAGCTCTATCATCTGTTACTCTTAGATTTGTTAAATCAACATTACCTGTATTTGTTACTTTTATAGTATATGTAATGATATCTCCTAATCCAACTTCTGTTATTTCACCACCATTAACTGCTGTTACATCTTTTTCTACTGTTATTCCTGGATTTTGTGAAATATTTACTGTAGCTTGACTAGTTCTATTTTCTGTTATTTCTGTTGCTGTTGCTGTAACTCCATTTACAAATACACTTTGATTTGTTACTTCTGTTTTTGTCATTGTATGTACTACATAAAGTATAATTTCTTCATCAGGATTTAATGTTAATGTAGATAATTGTCCTAATAGATTTTCATTGATTGCATATTCTCTATATACTGTATTATTATCTTCTTCGAATGTAGATCCATCTGCAAGTGTAATACTATCTAATGTAACTACCTTATCATCTTGAACATTTAATCCTGTTAATGTTACATTTCCTGTATTTTTAAGTGTTAATGTATATCTTACTTGAGAACCTTCATTTACATATGTAGAAGCATTTATATTTACAAATGGTCCTTCTGCTGATCTAACTTGGTATGCATTTTTTACAATTGATAAATCTGGATTTTGTTCTACTGGTGTAGTAATTTCTGGTTCTTGTTGTTCTTCCCCTTCTTCTCCTACTACAGCTACATTTCTTATTGATCCATTATCGATATCTGTTTGTGTTACTGTGTATGTTCCTTTTACTTCTGCACTTCCTCCTACTCCTACTGCTACATCTACTGTTGTATTTACATTTATCATTTCATCTAATACTGGAATGTCTTCTAGTGTTACATTTCCTGTATTTGTTACTGTAATTGTATACTCAATTGTCTCTCCTGCTGTTGTTACTTTTTCCTTATTTGCTGTCTTAGCTGTTGTATATGATGGATTTTGTTCTACTGGTGTAGTAATTTCTGGTTCTTGTTGTTCTTCTCCTTCTTCTCCTACTACAGCCACATTTCTTATTGATCCATTATCGATATCTGTTTGTGTTACTGTGTATGTTCCTTTTACTTCTGCACTTCCTCCTACTAATTTTTCCTATATTTACTATGTCTTCTTGATTATCAATATCTTCTTGTTGTACTGTATAACTAGCCTCTAATACTTTATTTTCTCCACCTTTTAATGTAATAGTATTAGTTTCAATTCCATTTTCATCGTATAGTTTTAGTGTAGTATTATAATTTTCTAATATATCTTGAACTTCAACTTGTGTTTCTACACTTCCTATATTAGATACTTTTATATTATATTTTATTACATCATTTACTTTTACTGGTGCTTCTACTGATTCACCATTTCTTAATATTTCTTTAACTGTTTTTTCTACATTTACTTTTACTGTATCAACTTCTTCTGGATCTGTTGGAGTTGGATCTTCACCCTCACCTACTAATGCAACATTTGTAATTGCTCCATTAATATTAGTTACTCTTATAGAAAATTCTACTGTTACAGTTGATTCTGCTGGCACATTGATGTCTTTAATTCCTGCTATCAAGTCATCAGATGTTTTAGTATCATCTATAACTGTATCTCCAACTTTAATAACAACATTTCCGTGCATTTCAGCATTGTTTTCTAATATTGTTGCTAAATCTGCATCTTTAACTGTTGTTGTTCCATCTACAGTACCTGTATTTTCTACAGATATTGTATATGTAATAATGTCTCCAACTTTTGCTACATCAACTGGTATTCCTTCTCTTGTAATAACACTTGTTTTATCTGTTGTAATGATAGATGTTTCAGTTTCTTCACCTTCATTACTTTCTTCACCATTAGCGATAGCAACATTTGAAATTGTTCCTGTTGCATCTTTGTTAACTTTTACTGTAAATTCTACTGTTTTTGTTGAATTTGCTTCAACATCTACTAACCATCTTAAAGATGTTACAGTTTCACTTTCCTTTGGAAAAGTTTCTGCATTTTCTGTACTAGAAACATATGTTGTACCTTCTGGTATAGCATCTGTTACATAAATTCTTTCTATTTTTTCAGCAGTATTATTTTGTACTGTAATTGCATATGTAATTATTTCACCTGGTTGAACTAATGTACTTCCTGATTGTGTTATAGCTGTTTTAGTTACTGTAATATCAGGTGTTTGGACATTTTCTATACTTGCAACAGTATTTCTAAAAGAAGCCAATTCTTTTGGTTCCCATGTTCTATCTTCATAATGTTCAGGTGTTATAACTGTTTCTTCTCTTGAAATGGTTGTTTCTTGAATATTGTCTGTTGTTGTAGTTGTTCCTGTTCCTCCTGTTGTTGTACCTGTGGTTGTCGTTGTTGTTCCAGTAGCTCCAGTTGTACCTGTTGCTCCTGTTCCAGCAGTACCTTGGTTAGCTCCTCCGGTAGTTGTTGTGTCTGTATCTGCTGTTTCAGTTGGTTCAGTTGTTGCTGGTTCTGTTCCTTCTGTTGCTTGTTCCTCAGCACTTTGGGTTGCTGGCTCTCCTGACTGTTCTTGTGTATCAGTCGTTGTTGGTTGTTCTTCTTGTGTTGTTCCAGTTGTTTGTTCATTGTAGCTTGCTAAATCTGTAGCTTCTGTGGTTCCTCTGTTTCTTAAGAAAGCTACAGTACCTACAATTGCTGCTATTAATAATACAGCTATAATGACAATTGCTACAATTGTTTTCTTGTCTGGCACTTTCGTATTACCTGCCATCTTAATTCCTCCCTTTTACTCAATTTGTTTTGCTTTCAGTATTAATCGTTCTCTATTTCCGTTTGTGCATGTAATAAGTGTTACTTCTCTTATCGTTTCATCTTTTGTAGCTAAAATACTAACATCATTTGGATCTGTAACAAATATATCGTAAATTTCGTATTGCATTGTTGTTTTTGTTAAATCTGTTAATTCTACAATATCACCAATTTCTAGATTTTTTGTTTTTCCAAACATGGTTCCATTGTAGTTATTATGTCCTGCAATTGACAAATTCCCGTAATCATTTACATTTCCACCCCAGTATTTTACAATGCCGTATCGCATTGGTTCTTTTGTTTCTTCTGGGTTTGAAGTTTCTATTGCTAGTATTGGATATTGAATATCGATTTTAGGGATTGTAACAATTCCTATGACATTATATCCATTTAATTGTACTGTTTCGCTATCTTGTATTTCTACATTTGAAAAAGTCTCAAGTACTTCTTGATTTTCTTTTTCATTTTCCATGCTTTTCCATTGTTTCATTGCAATTAATGCAATAATTACAATAGCACCTAATAATAATATGATAAATATGGCTCTATAAATTTTTAGTTTCATTATTTATCCTCTTTTTTGTTTAGCTTTTTCATTCTTACAAAAACAATAATTAAAGCGATTACTACCATTGCTAAAGCTACAAATAATACAATGCTATCACCTGTAATTGGTAGTCTTGCTGTTTCTTGAACAGTTCTTGTTTCTGAGCCTTGATCATCACGTTCTACAAGTGCTGATACCATTAATTTAGCATCTGTTGTAATTGTTCCATCTTCTGCCGTTTTTCTAATTAAAACCACATATTGGTCACCTTCAATAGCATCACTTGGTTGTCTGATTTCATTATCGGTAACAGCTGCCCAAGTAGCTCCTTCCATTAATTGATTATATAAGGTATAGAATTCAGAGGTTAATTGAATCTTTGAATACATGTCTTTTTGATCATAATTTTCAGAATTTAATTCATCTGCTAATTCAACCAATCTGCTATATGGTGTATTGTCAGTCACTTTTGTTAGTTGATATTCATAGGTTGCATTGTCTGTATCTGTAATTCTTAACCCACCAACTGTAGTAGTTGTTATTACACCATTGATTTGTTCTTCGTTAATTTCTACTAAGTCCCTAACGATTTCTGTACCAATTCTTTCAGTTGTGTTTTCAACATACTCCATGTCTGTCTTATCTAGGGCGTTTGATAAATCAAGTTCAAGTACTTCTGTTGATTCTTGACCATCATATTTTACATAAAGATATGTTGTGTCGCCTGTAACAGCATTTGCATCAATTTGTGCTACATAATTTCCTTCTCCATCTCTTGCTGTTACAAAGTCCAAATCTTGTTCTGGTGTACTTGCACTGTTAGATACAGCAGAAGCAAAATTTGTTTGCATTAATTCTTGAATATACACGATATATTCTTTATTACCTTGCTCATCAGTATTACTGATTATTTGAACATTTTCATTTGTAACTGCTAAAACTATCATAGGCACTAACATAATCATCATGAATAAAACAATAGCACCCGTAAGTTTTGCTCTGAAATTCTTCATAAATACTCCCCCCTAAATAATATTTTTTAGAAATTTACGCCCACATTATATCATAATATTTTTCAAAAGTATACCTTTTTTTGGAATTTTTTGTATTTCCGTAAGGATTTATCGCTTTTTTGTGTCGTTTTTTTTCACATTTTGTATCTTATTTTGATAAAATCCTATACTAAAAATCACGATGCTATTTCTATTCAATTCATAACATCGCGATTTTATTCTATTTTAATTTGTAAAAATATCTCCATTTTTTTATCAAATTTTCGTATATATTTGTTCCTTAGATTAAATTTTTAAATAATTTTATAATCCATCAATTTAATTTGATTACTGATAAAACTTGTATTTTGAATTATCTTTTTTTCTAAATCTGTAGATAAATATTTTTTATTATCATCCGCAAAAACTGTAACAATATTTTTTTCTTTATTTTCTTCTAAACTTCCCTTTGCATTCTTTTCTAATTTCCTCTCCAGATTTTCTTCCAATTTTTCTTGTGCCAAGACAGCACCTATCAAATTGGCACCTGATGAAATTCCTACACCTAATCCTAATTCTTTTGCTAATTTTCTTGCCATATGGATAGCATCCTCATCATTGATTAATATAATATCTTTTTCAATGACATCTTTATTTCGTTCAAATATGTCTGGTACAAAATCATCTCCAATTCCTTCTATCTTATGTTGTCCAAGGATTTTGTTATGTGACAAAATCCCCATTCTTTCTTCCTGTAATGTTTCTTTTATTTGTTTTTTGATGTGCATAGAATTTGTCAATATTGGCATGTTTTCT
The DNA here is from genome assembly GCA_949289635.1 of uncultured Eubacteriales bacterium. Lineage (GTDB taxonomy): Bacteria > Bacillota > Clostridia > TANB77 > CAG-508 > CAG-269. The sequence goes on from CASEOS010000013.1 coordinate 19,570, forward strand.
GGTTCTAGTGCATATACTTTTATGTGATGATTCGCTTCTTTTAATCTCTTTCCAATTCCAATTAATGTTCCTCCTGTTCCTACACCAGAAACAAATCCTCCAATTTCATTTTTATTTAGCGCATTTTCCTTTTTCCTTTTCCCTTTTACTTTTTGATTTTGGGTCATTTGTTCTAATATTTCTTTTCCTGTTGTTTCATAATGTGCTAATATATTGTCTTCATTTTCAAATTGGTTTGCTAAAAATCCATTTAACTCCTTAGCCAGTTTTTTGGCTTCATCTACACATTTTATAAATCCACCTTCTTCTTTTGAAATTAATCTTATATTGGCACCATATAATTTCAGTATTTCAATTCTTTCTTTGCTTGCCCAGTCTGGCATAAAAATATATACAGGATGTTTATAATATGTGCCTAATGCAGATAAAGAAATTCCTGTATTCCCACTTGTTGCTTCTATAATTGGCATATGTTCCTTTAGTATTCCTTTTTCTTTTGCATGTTTTATGATATAGTATGCAACTCTATCTTTTATACTTCCAGTTATATTATACATTTCTAATTTGGCATATACATGATTTTCTTTTCCTTTATATTTATATGTAATCTTTATCATAGGTGTATTGCCAATGACTGTGCCATGATTCATATGCTTTTCTCCTCTCTTCTTTTATACCTTCTGCATAGATGTTTACACTATAACCTAGTATGACTTGCTTTTATGTATTATATTCAGAAAAGTCATTTTAGGATACCCTATCCCATTTAATTATATTTCAACATATTATAATTTCTTTTCATTATATAAATAGTATCTTTTTCTTGACTTTTTCTTATTTTTATTGTATACTATTTATGTTATCAAATAGTAATAGCTATTTGTACACATCACTACCCTTTAGGAAAAGATTTTTCGCCTACTGGCTTGGTGATTATCGCTGTCATCTGTGAATTTATCTGTAACCACAAACCCATTTTGAATTGATTTATTTTATCCGGCTTTCACAGATGACAGCATTAGAGCCATACATCTAGTATGGCTCACTTTTTATTAATAAGAAACTTTTATCTTTATTTTTCCCTTCTTATTATCCAATCTTTTTCACATTTTATTGGTAATTTCATTAGTACTTTTTTACCTTTCACTCCTGGACTTACTGCTTCTATTTCTTCGTTTGTATCATAATCCCACAAATTATCAATTGTAAATTTGACAGGTTCTAACTTGTTTGGAACTAAAATTTCCATTTTATCTCCTACTTGAAGTTTATTTTTGATTTCTATAACAGATTTTTCTTCATCATATTGTACTACTTTTCCACCAAATTCATATTTTTCATTATATTGTCTTCCTCCATATTCTTGTATATCTTTATTGTTTCTATCATTAAAATAAAATGTAGTTAATCCTCTTGTTTTTACTTTGTCCAATTCTTTTAAATATTTTGTATAATCATAATGTTTAGGATCTTTTTCATAATCATCAATGGCATTTCGATAGGCACCTATCACACTTGCTAAATAATATTCTGTTTTCAATCTTCCTTCTATTTTTAAACTATCAACACCCATATCGATAATTTCTGGTATTTCTTTGATTAAGCATAAATCTTTTGAAGAAAAAATACTTGTTCCATATTCACTTGTTTCAATTGGCATCAATTCTCCTGGATTATTCTTTTCTTCTGCATATAAATTATATGACCAACGACAACTTTGTGCACAATCTCCTAAATTCGCACTTCTACATGACATAAAATCACTTAAAAAACATCTTCCTGAAAAAGCAAAACAAATGGCACCATGGATAAAGATTTCAATTTCCATGCCTTCTGGTTTATTTTCCATGATATATCTTAATTGTTCTTTATTCATTTCTCTTGCCATAATCATTCTTTTAGCTCCATTGTGATACCAAAAGTTTGCTGCATGTAGACTAACAATGTTGGCTTGTGTACTTACATTAATGGATACACTTGGTGCATATTGTTTTAGTACTTCTATAACGCCCCCATCAGCTGCGATAATGCCATCTGGATTTAGTACATCTAATTTTTTTGCCATTTCTATAATTTCTTCATATTTTTCATCCCATGCAAAAATATTTAAAGTCACATACACTTTTTTTCCAATACTATGTGCGTATTTAATCGTGTTTTCTAAATCATCATCTTTCATGTCTGCTCTTGTTCTTAAAGATAATGATGAAGTTCCACAATATACAGCATCTGCTCCATATAAAAAGGCAATTTTTGCTTTTTCATAAGAACCTGCTGGTGCTAATAATTCTACTTTTTTCATATATATCCTTCCTTTTATTTATATTTCTTTACTTTTTATCTATATTTTCTTATTTTTTGCATTCATATTATACAATTTACACTTGTTTATGTCAATTATAAAGAGAATTTGTTGAAAAATTTTTTCATAACTGCTATACTATTTATAAATAGAAATATAAATGAGAAAGAAGGTCTTTTTATGGGAAAATCAAAAATTGAAAACGATTTTATAAATTGGTGTCAGTATATTCACCCTGATATTAATCCTTACCTCTTTTTTAGAAGACATATGAGATATTCTGATGAATATGCTCCTGTTCTAGAAGAGTTAATGGTTAATCTTCATGAAGAACTTTCAACTAGATGCCCTAATATTAATTTTTCTTTTAGAGGTAGAATAAAATCTAAAAGAAGTTTTTTAATTAAAACCTTTAGAACAATGGCAGAAAATATTGAGAAACTTTTTCCAGAGCAAATTCCTACAGATGATACCGAACAAAAGAAAATTCAAGAACAAAGAAATAAAAATATAGCTTACTATCTAAAATTTTTAGTAAACGCTAAACCACCAAAAGTCGAAAGATATCTTAAATTAAAAAATATAATTGAATCAGCTCCTCTAGAAAAAGGTACCCTTAAAAATTTTAAAGATTTTTTTGATGAATTAACTCCTGACGAAAAAGAAAGTCTTGTTATTCGATTAGGTAGAACTGAGGATACTTTTGCGAATCGTATTGTTGTAAATGATGTCGATTTTAATATTCAATCTGTGCAAAGTAATCAAAATGGACAATTAGAAATTTTAGATGAACAAGGGAATACCATTCTTATCTCTTCTTCTATACAAATTCCAGCTGATGAAATTACACTTGATGAAACAGATGGAAATCGATATGCTATCATTGATGGAAAGCGTAAAAGAATTAATAAGCATAATTTGCTATATAATAATGAACTTTCAGCTAAAGATAGAACTTTTGCTAATGCATCTAAAACATCTGATGGTAAAATCACCTTATTCCAAGATATACTTGTCATTAATGATAAAGAACAATTTGATATTGTTTCTACTTATATAGATTCTGAAACTGGCGATATCATGGTAATTACGCATCAAACCAAAGGAGAAAGTGCAAACACATATTGTGAAGACAATTCAAACATCATTAATTTAACAAAACTTTTGCAAAACGGAACAAATGCTAAATTAAAGAAATTTGATAGTCAATATACAGAACAAGCACTTTATGATATCCAAGATGCTATGTATCAATATTATGATGAACAGGGTATAACTAGAATTTGGAAACGTTCTAAGGACTATGTAAAAAATCCAAAACAACAGTCCAATTATAAATCTTTACATGATTCATTTTTTTATGAAGAAATTGGTTATTGTCTAGAAACACAAATACGTGATTTAGAAATGGCAAAAGATTGTGAAAATAAACCTACTACTAATTCTACTAATACACATTTAGCAACTAGTCATGATACTTATAAAAAAGAAAAAATGAAAAAATGGTATAAAAATCCTATCTTACGCCATATATTAGAAAAAGACCCTGAAGCTTTTGATTCTTCAACTGAAATATTAGAAAAACTTTTATATAATCCTGATGTAGCACTTCCGGATTTATTAGGAAAATATATTATCACTGCTAAAGTGGGCAAAAATAAGGTTGAACCTTTTGTTGGCAAAATTCATCAAATTTTTGAACATACTTTTCAAAATCCAAAAGCCTATATACCTGATGCTAATGATACTCTACCACCACTAGATTTTTCTAGTTATAAGAAATTCTTAATATCTATGAAAAAACGTAATGATGCTAAAAGTAACGGAAACGTTAATATCGACCTTGATAACATTTAATAAACAAATACTATCAAGAATAATAGATGTTTTTTAAGTATTTTCTTTGTTTATGTCAAAAAAACTCTCAAGACTATTTGAGAGTTTTTTTGATTTTATTTTTCTTTAATTTTACTAACCGCTAATCCATCTCCTACTTCCAAGATTCCTGTTTCTAAATCTGGATTTTCACTAACTTCTTTTATATATTCTCTTAAATTTCTAACTGCTGTTCTTTGTTTGTGTTTGTTATAATCACTCATAACATATCCTTTATATAAAATATTATCTGCAAAAATAATTCCTTCTTTATTAATCATTCTTAAAGCTTCTTTTAAGAAAAATGGATATTTTCCTTTAGCAGCATCAATAAATACAACATCATACTTGTTATTTAATGTTGGTAAAATTTCTACTGCATCCCCTTCATAAATATGTATTTTATCCTCTACTTCTGCTAATATAATATTCTTCTTTGCTTCTTCTACCCTATCTGCTTCTCTTTCAATGGTATCAATAACACCATTTTCCGCCAAAAATTGTGTAAAACATATAGCTGAATATCCAACTGCTGTTCCAATTTCTAATATTCTATTAGGTTTATTTTTGTTTAAATATTTTTCAATGACTTCTAATGTTTCATCCATGATGATTGGAATATGTTCTTCTAATGCTTTTTGCTTTATTTTTTCTAATGCTATTTTGTTCAATTTTGTTTCCTCCATATATCCAATTTATCATTTAATTTCTGATAAATTGGTACCATTTTCGGTTCATTTGTTATTTCTGTTACTTTATCAATATCTATCCATTTTACACCACTATTTTCATCTTCTTTTATTCTAAGTAGTTCATTTTCATCAGCTTCTAACAAATAACAACAATCTAGATGTAAATGAGACGGTATAAATTCTCCTCTTTTTATATGACTATCTACTGTTAAAATCTCTAAGCCATATATTCCATCACTTAATACTTTTAAGTGTTTTAAACCTGATTCCTCTTCTGCTTCCTTCAAAGCCACATGTAATAAATTATCATCTCCATCACTATGTCCACCTGTCCATGCCCAAGATTGATAAATATTATGATAAATCATTAATACTTTTGTTCTTTCTTTATTCACAATCCAGCTAGAAGCTGTAAAATGACACATTTTATTTTTTCTGGTTAATACATCTTTAAAGGTATTTATATATTCTAGCATCATTTCTTTGTCTGCTCGCTCTTGTTCATTAAATGGTATGAATTGTTCTATTTGTTCTTTTAAATTCATTCTTTCTCTCCTATTTTTCTTTTTCCTTGGTTTGTCGAGGTTTAGGATATGTTTTAACCAAATTTATAATACATTGCTTTACATCCAAATGATTTTTAGTCCAATAGTCAAATTCCTTCATGATATCATCTTGCATAACTAAATCCACTGCCTCGCTTTTACCACATTTCATAAATTCAAGAACCTTGTCTACTACATACCTTCTGTTTTGTGAATCTTTGTCATATATTTTAGGTGTTCTTTTAGCTTTCTGCAACACATCTTGATATGCAAAATTAATCCCCATTCCTGGTCTTACATTTTTATATTTAGGCATTTTTTCCTCCTTATTATTTATTTCTATTAGCTCTTTCTCTTTCTTTCGTATCTAATATTTTCTTTCTTAAACGAATTGATTTTGGTGTTACTTCTACCAATTCGTCATCTTGAATAAATTCGATGGCTTTTTCTAGTGACATCTGAATTGGTGGTACTAAACGTAATGCCTCATCTGAACCAGAAGCTCTTGTATTTGTTAAATGTTTTTCCTTACATACATTGATTGCTAAATCTTCTCCTCTTGAATTTAATCCTACAATCATTCCTTCATATACTTCTACACCAGGTCCTATGAATAAATCTCCTTTATCTTGTGCATTATATAATCCATATGTGACAGATTTTCCTGCTTCAAATGCAACAATGGTTCCTCTTACACGTGCTTGAATATCTCCTTTATAGGCTTGATATGAATCAAATATATGATTCATGGTTCCTTCCCCTTTTGTGTCTGTTAAGAATTCTGTTCTATATCCGATTAATCCTCTTGCTGGAATCTTAAATTCAATTTTTGTATGTCCATCTTCAGCAGGTTCCATATTTACCATTTCTGCTTTTCTTCTTCCTAATTTTTCAATTACATTTCCTACACAGTCATCTGGAACATTTACCACTAAATCTTCGATTGGTTCACATTTGACACCATCAATCTCTTTAAAGATAACTTTTGGACGAGATACTAATAATTCAAATCCTTCTCTTCTCATAGTTTCAATTAATACAGATAAATGTAATTCTCCTCTTCCTGATACTTCAAAAGAATCTGGTGAATCTGTTTCTTTTACTCTTAATGATACATTTCTTTCTAGTTCTTTAAATAATCTATCACGAATATGACGAGAAGTAATAAATTGTCCTTCTTTTCCTGCAAATGGTCCATTATTTACACTAAATGTCATAGATACTGTTGGTTCATCAATATCGACAAATGGTATTTTTTCTGGATGATTAAAATCACAAATTGTGTCTCCGATGTTGATATCTGGTAATCCTGCAAGCTCTATAATGTCTCCTGCTTTTCCTTCTTCTACTTCTACTTTATTTAATCCAACATGTGTATATACCTTTGCAATTCTACCTTGAGTCATTTTATCATCTTTTCCACAGATAGCTACTGGCATTCCCACATTTATACTTCCTCTTTCTACTCTTCCTACTGCAATTCTTCCAACATAATCATCATAATCAATGTTAGATACTAACATTTGTGCTGGTCCTTCTTCATCACAGTTTGGTGCTTGAATCGTATTGACAATGGTTTCAAATAGACAATGTAAATCATTTGTTTCTTCATTTAAATCCATTTTAGCAATTCCGTTTTTTGCTGAAGCATATACAACTGGAAAATCTAATTGTTCATCATTTGCTTCTAATTCAATAAATAGTTCGATAACTTGGTCTACCACTTTTTCTGGAGTTGCTCCTGGTCTATCAATTTTATTAATAACCACAATTGGTTTTAATCCTAAAGCTAATGATTTTTTTAATACTTCTCTAGTTTGTGGCATAGCACCTTCGAAAGCGTCAACTAATAAAAGTACACCATCAACTGTTTTTAGTACTCTTTCTACTTCTCCACCAAAATCTGCATGTCCTGGTGTGTCTACAATATTAATTTTGATATCGTGATACATAACAGATGTGTTTTTAGAAAGTATCGTAATTCCTCTTTCTTTCTCCAAATCGTTAGAATCCATGATTCTTTCTGCTACTTGTTCATTTTCTCTAAATACATGGCTTTGTTTTAACATGGCATCTACCAATGTTGTTTTTCCATGGTCTACGTGTGCAATAATCGCAATATTTCTAATGTTTTTGTTGTTCATTTGATTACTCCCTTTCATTTTTTTGTTTCCAAGAGGACGGAGTGATGATTTTAGGGACGGAGCAAAAAATCATCATTTTTATAAAGATTTTTTATAAAACATTTTATAAGATAAATGATGATTTTTTGCTCCGTCCCTACGTCCTCTTTTGGTAACCTATCATCATAACTTAAGACGTTTTCCAAAGTTTTTCTTGAAAAACGCCTAATTCTCTAAAAATCAGCTTATAAAATTATACATCAATTCACTTATTTTGTCAACTCAATGATATTGTCCATAATCTCTTTTGTTACTTTATCTAATACCTCTTTGTCTTTGCTTCCTTTATATTCACTATAGTCTAATGGTTTACCATATGTAATCGTAATTTTGTGATGGTCTTTTGTTCCACCTTTTATACCACAAGGCACAACTTTTGCTCCACTTCTGATAGCGAAAAAAGCAACCCCATCTTTTACTTTTTCTCCTTTTTCTAATCCATTTCTAGTTCCTTCTGGGAATAAGGCAATACATTTTCCTTCTTTTAAATCTTTTAATGATTTTTTTATAGCAGATACATCTTTTTCATCTCTTTTAACTGGTATTGCTTCAAATGCCCATCCTAAAAATGCTAAAAATTTATTTTTATATAATTCTTCTTTGGCTAAAAATTTCATATCTCTTTTGGCTGTCGCTACCATTAGTGGTGGATCTATATAACTTCTATGATTTCCACAAAATATAACAGCTCCATCTTTTGGAACATTTTCTAATCCTCTAATTTCTGTTTGATAAAAAATCTTAAACCATATATATAAAGCTCCTCTTACAATCCATTTTATCATTTCTTTTAATACCTTTTTCATTTTTATCTCCTCTTCTGAAACATTAGGGACGTGTCAAATCGTTCCATTTTGGAACAATTTGACCTGTCCACAATGTTCATTATTTCTTTTTAATAATTTCAATAATTTTTTCTACCACTTGTTCAACACTCAAATTTGTAGAATCTACATATATCGCATCTTCTGCTCTTTTTAGTGGTGCAATTTCTCTAGTGGAATCTCTTTTATCTCTGTCTTTGATTCCTTGTAACACTTCTTCATAAGAACATTCAATTCCTTTTTCTTGGTTTTGCAACACTCTTCTTCTTGCTCTTTCCTCAGCTGTTGCATCTAAATAAATTTTGACATCTGCATCTGGAAATACCACGGTTCCAATATCTCTTCCTTCCATGATGACATTTTTTCCTTTAGCAATGTTTCTTTGTACTTCTAATAATTTATTTCTGACAACTGGTAATACAGATACTGGTGAAACCAAATTGTTTACATCATTTTCACGAATTCTATGTGTTACCTCTTCTCCATTTAAAAATATTTTCCCATCAGTATGCATTTCAATATTGATTTTACTTAACATTTCTTCTATTTTTTTTTCTTCTTGTATATCAATATGTTCTTGAAGCATATTTAAGGCAACACATCGAAAAGTTGCACCTGTATCAATATTCACTAATCCTAATTTTTTTCCTACTTGTTTGGTTATCGTTCCTTTTCCTGCTCCTGCAGGTCCATCAATGGCAACTACAAATGACATTATTTTTCCTCTTTTCTTAAAAATTGGAACATTAGGGACAGGTCAAATCGTTCCAAAATGGAACGATTTGACACGTCCCTATTGTTCCGGCACATAAATATTTTTTGCAACCACATCTAATTCTACAACATTCATGGCTGTTAATTTTTCTATTTCTTTTTTGGCTCTATCTTTAAAATCCTTAATTCCATTTACCACATTATATCCATACATAACTGTAACTTCTACATAAATTTTAGCACCCTCACCATAATTTTCTACTCTTGTTCTGGTTATTTTATAAATGGCTGGTGTTTTAACAGCAATATATTCTAATATTTGTCTAAATACTAAATCAGATATGGTAAATTTTCCAAGATAGCTAAAGGTAGGTCTTATAATAGATTTTTCTGATATATATGGTTTTTGTCCTTTTCCTTTTGATTTAAAAATTTGTAATGGGTCTAATAAATACCCAGAAAAATCCTTTTTGATTTGAAAAGTGGGTACTGGAATAACATGTTTTCCTTCTGTTACACGAATTCTCCTTGCTGTTTCCATTTCTTGTTTTGTTGCCACATCTGTTATATAGATATATTCACTAATTTCTGGTAATCCTAAATTTGCTGCAATTTTTTGCACCATTCCATCAGATGTTCCTAATATTAAGATACTTTGTGGTCTTTCTTTTTTTAATGTTTTGATAATGTTATCTCTTTCTTCTTTTTCATAAAATAAGGCATGTTTAACTGTTCCTACTTTTGTAGGCGCTTTTTTTGCTGATTCTCCTGCTAGTACTTCGTTATCTTTAATTAATAATCCATCATCTATAATATAGCTTATATTTTTTTCACTGGCTACCATTTGTGCACGATAACTTTTCCCTGTTCCGGATGGTCCCACAAATGCATATACTTTTATTTTATTTCCAAATAGTTCATCTAATATCATATTGGTTTGTTGTTTGCATGACGCTACACAACTCGCTCCTTTCTTTTTGTATTCTTGATTTTTTATCCTCAACTTTTTATTTTCTTGCTTTCTTTTTTCTATTTATCTTCTCTCATCCTATCCATTCTGTCTTATTTTCATCTCTAATTTGAATAACTTTCGTAAGTTATGTTTGGATAACTAAATACTTTTCCACCTTCTGTAAATTGTCCACTTGGGCTATGATCTTGGTCAATAATTTCTCTTCCAACTAAAAAATATTTGTATCTAGATTCTTCACTTGCACTTCCTCCGCCTATAACCACTGGGTCATCCCAAGTACTATCTACTGCATACCAATTTCCACCTAATTGCACATAATTCCAAGCATGATTTTCTGTTTCCCCTTGTGAATTTGTTCCAGTTCCTATTACCATAACACAAGGGATATCTAATTCATCTAATAAATATTTAAAAGCTCTAGCATATCCTTCACACACACATTCTTTATTCACTAACGCACCATAAATATTATATATATTTTGTTTTGATAAACTACTATCATAATTGATAGTATCTATTAAATAATCATGTACCATTTTAATATCTTCATAAGCATTTCCTGTTTTATTTTGTAAAATTTGATTTTTTACTTGCTGAATTTGTGAAATTGCTTGGTCAATTGCTTCTTTTGAAGTAAATTCTTCTGCTAGATAATTTGCTTCATTTCCAGAGTTAATATACACATTATATGTAGAATTCCCACCTCTTGTTGTCGTTTCTATATTTAAATACATTTTTTTAGGACTTAAGTAAAAAACTTCTGCATTATCATATGTATAGGCTTCAATAGCAGATTGATAATATTCTCCTAATAATTCTTGTCCATTACTTCGAGATAATATATCTGAAAAACTAGTTCCTAATTCAATTTGATAAGTTCCTGTTTTCATCTGTTCTTTATTACTTTCAAAGGCTCTATATATAATTCTTGATTTTTCATCTAATTGATTATAAAAATATTTATCTACTTGTACATTTGAATAATCTGTATTGGTATTACTATTATTTTTTTCAATTGAGCTAATTGGATTTTCAACAATTGCTGGTACTTCAATGTCATCTTCTACAGTTTTGTCTTCACTTATGGCAATATTTCCCGAACTTTCTGCAAACTCTAACTCTTTATCTTCTTCTGAAAATTCTTGGATTGCAATAATAGAAAAAACAATAACTACTGCAAAAATTCCTATGATAACCAAAAATAATATCACTGAAGTAATTTTATCCATGATTTCTTCTTTCATATTATTGTTCCCTTTCATTACACTATACTTTTATTATATCATTTGTTTTTTGTTTTTTATATAGTTTTTGAATATTTTTTTATTTTATCTAACAGATATCTCTTTTTTATATAAGAAAGGCGTGCGTTAACGAAATCAAAGATTTCGACACACACATGTGAAGACTGCTTTGCAGTACTTCACAAATATAGGAAGCCTAACCTTGTTGTATACGGAAAAATCCACATAGGGTCAAGATAAAAGTCGATTTTTCCTATACAATAAAAAAGAGCACCTATATAACATAGATGCTCTAAGGTTGTTTAAAAAAAGTTTTTCCAACCATATGAATGGCTGTAACCTTCGGGCGGATGGTATGTATTCTCCCTTTTCACCGGAAGTTTTACTCCTCCTTGTGGAGAATGAATTCCTCCACTCCTTTTCCCAGCCCTGGGCAGTTCTCTTTGCTGTTTTATTCTTCGCATTTTACCCTCCTAAAACTACAACCAGTAACAATTTTACAGTATCTTATCATTTTTATTATATAAAAACAAGTATAAATTTTAAAAAATTAACAATACTAAAATAAATTACCATTATTTCTAATAAGTTAAACTGATAAAAATATATTGTTATAAATTAGGAGATTTCATTATGAATTTAAAAGATTTATTTTCTTCACTCTTTACTTATACACCAGATAATAAAGAAACTTACAATTTTAATTTAGTAGAAGATGTAAACACAAAAACATATCCAGATAGTACATTAGGAAATGAAGGAAATGAAAAAACAAAAATTTTTCCTAGTGTCACTGTAAATACAGATTATTTGAAAACAAAATACAATCTGTTAATTAATTCTGATATTATTTTCCGTGATTTTATCTTAAATGCTAGAGGAAAACAATATCATGCACTTCTCATCTTTATTGATGGAATGATTAATACAGAAATTATGAATGAATTTATTTTAGAACCCCTTATGATGAGAAATCGAAATAATCTATATGACAATTCACAAAATAGAGTCATTTCAGAAGCAGTCGCTAATAACATTACTGTTCGAAAGGTTAAAAAATTTAATTTACCAAATTATATTTCTAGTTGTTTGGTTCCTCAAAATGCAATTAAACAAGTTTCCACTTTCGAAGAAATCATTTCAGGTATTAATTCTGGAAATTGTGCTTTATTTGTGGATACTTTAGATATTGCTTTTGATATAGAAGTAAAAGGTTTTAAACAAAGAGGTATTGAAAAGCCTAGTAATGAAATTGTTATCAAAGGACCTCATGAATCTTTTGTTGAAAATATTCGAACTAATACATCTCTTATCAGAAGATTTGTCAATAATGAAAATTTAGTCATTGAAAACTTAAGTGTTGGCAAGATTACCAAAACAAAATGTGGTGTCTGCTATGTTTCTGGTCTTGCCAACGAAGATTTAATTGCAGAAGTAAAATTTCGAATGAATAATTTAGATGTTGACTCATTACTTTCTGCTGGACAATTAGAACAATTAATTACTGATTCTAGTAATTTAAACACCCCTCAGCTTATCTCTACTGAAAGACCTGATAAAGCTGCTAGCTATCTATTAGATGGCAGAGTCATTATTCTCGTTAGTGGTTCTCCTTATGCCATTATCATACCTGGTATTTTGTCTGATTTTTTAAGTTCACCTGATGATAAAAATCAAAAAGCACTTTTTTCTAATTTCACAAAATTTGTTAGATTAATTGCTGCTTTTATCACCTTACTATTACCAGGACTTTATATTGCTGTAACTAGCTTTCATCAAGAAATCTTACCTACGGAATTATTATTCTCTATTTTAGCTTCTCGTGCCAATGTTCCTTTTCCTATTATTTTTGAATTATTGGTATTAGAATTATCTTTTGAATTAATCCGTGAAGCTGGCTTAAGAGTTCCATCCCCTATCGGACCTACAATAGGAATCGTAGGTGCTTTGGTAATGGGGCAAGCAGCTGTTAGTGCAGGAATTGTGAGTCCTATTTTAATTATTGTGGTTGCCATTACAGGAACTGCCTCTTTTGCCATTCCAGATTACGCTTTCGGATTTCACTTAAGAGTTTATCGATTTGTTTTTATTTTTTTAGGATATCTCTGCGGATTTTTAGGTATTGCACTTGGCCTTTTTGTATATATGATTGCTATGTGTGACTCAAAATCTTTTGGTGTTCCCTTTACAGTTGGCATCTCTCCTCTTGAAAAAGTAAAAGGTAGTTCTTATTTCTTACCACCTATGGAAAAAAGAGAATATCGTTCTGGATTTTTAAATTCTAAAAAAGAAACAAAACAAGGTCCTATTTCTATGAAATGGAAATAAAATGTGCCAAAGGGGACGTGCCATTTTGGCAACATTTTACAAAATCATATAAAAATTTTAAAATATGCAAAAAAGTTGCCAAAATGGCACGTCCCCTTTGGCACATTTGGCAACCTTTTTTGAAAGGAGTTTATATGGAAACCTCTAAAATAACTGCTGCTGAAGCAATCAGCATTGTACTGGGAATTTTTGTTGCTTATACGTTAGTTGCTCTTCCAAGAAGTATGCTTGAAACAACAAAAACAGCCACTTTAATTAATCTTATCTATGTCGGCATGATTGCATTACTGATAACGTTTTTAATTTATAAATTACTGATTAAATTTCCTGGAAGTGATATTGTTGATATTGCCGAATATTTAGGAGGAAAAACCCTAAAAACTTTTATTGGTATCGTTTTTATCTTTTACTTTTTATTTAGTGGTAGTATTCTTCTTCGAAATTTTTGTGAATGTTTAAAAATTGTATATTACCCAATGACAAGTCTCATCTTTATTATATTAACGTTTATTATTGTGATTTGTATTACCTTGCACCATCGTTTTTCATCTATTGCTAAAGTAAATTTATTGATTATTCCTTTAGTGATTATTAGTATTATTTTCTTATTTATTGCAAACATGAGAAACTTTTCCTTGGATAATATCTTTCCTATTTTTGGAGATGGATTATTTAACACTTTTGTTACTGGATTAGGCAATTTAGGTGCTTTTGGTGGTATTACTTTATTATATTTTCTTCCTCCTTATTTAAAAGAACCTCAAAAAATGAAGAAAATTTATATAACTTCTATTCTTCTAGGGATTGTCTATTTCTTATTATGTGTTTCGATTATCCTATTCATGTTCATCTCTTTAATGTATACCAATCAAATTATGCCTTTATACTCTGCTGCGAGATATATTGAATTTGGAAACTTTTTTCAAAGACTAGAATCTATCTTCCTTTTGATATGGATTTTACAGATGGTTTGTTATATAACGATTGTTGTCAAAATATCTCTTTCTATATTTAAAAAAATCACCAATATTCGTGATGAAAAACCTCTGATTCTAGTATTTGGATTATTGATTTTTGCTATTAGTTTACTACCTCAAAATTATGCAGTTTCAAAATTTATTGAGGATTATATTTATCATTATATGGTTATCATTGTTTCTATATTTTTAGGAATTTCTCTTCTAATCCTCGCATATTTCAAAAAAAGAAAGAAAAAGGAGTTAAAATCAGATGCCGAAAAAACTATTTAAAAAAATTTTTATTGCCATTTTAATTATCATGCTTCTTCTAGCCTTTTCCAAGTCGTATTCTACTTTAAATATAGATAACTTGAGTGTTGTTGTAGCTATGGGAATTGATGTTTCAGATAAAAATCATTTGCAGATTAGTTTTCAGTTTACTAACCCTTCTTCTGTTTCTGAATCAGGAACCTCTGAGCAAGCACCTTCTATTATTTACTCTGTAGATGCCTCTTCTATTAGTTCGGGTATTAATTTGATTAATACCTATATCGGCAAATCTGTTAATCTTTCTCATTGTAAGGTCATTACGTTTTCAGAAGAAGTAGCAAGTCGAGGTATCTCTGATGAAATCTATACATTAATTAATGACACACAAATCAGGCCTTCTACCAATATTGTCATTTCTAAAACTTCTGCTAGATATTACTTAGAACATTCAAAACCTTTATTTGAAAATTTGATTACAAAATATTATGAAGTTTTCTCTGCTTCAGGCACCTATACTGGTTTTACTACAAATGCTACTATTGGAGATTTTTTTAATAGTTTAATATGCAATTCTTGTGAACCTTATGCCATTTTAGGCGGTGTTACAAATAATTCAACAGAATATACTGGTAGCACTAATGCAGAAAATGATTCTACTACAAAATCAAATGCTTCTTCATTATCTGGTCAATCTACTGCTGAAAATACAGGTCTTGCTGTTTTTAAAGATGATGTTTTAGTTGGTGAATTAAATTCTATAGAAACCTTATGCTTTTCCATTATTCGAAACCAGGTAGACGGATTTTTAATATCTGTTCCAAACCCAAATAAAGCAAATTCTTACATTGATTTACATGTTACCCCATTAGTCACTCCAAGTGTAAAGGTCAATATCTTAAATGGAACACCCTATATTACTATAAATTGCCGTTTTACAGGCAGAATTTACTCTATGGAAGATAATGCAGATTATTTAGATAATGATATATTAAATCAGATTTCAAATTCTTGTAATAGTTATTTAGAATCTGTTTTAACAGAATATTTATATAAAACATCTAAGGCCCTAAATTCTGATATTAATGGATTTGGTAAAATTGCTAGAAGTCATTTTTTAACGCTTGATGAGTTTTATGATTATAATTGGAGTGAAAAATATAAGGATAGCTTTTTTACAGTAACTGTTGATTCTTCGATTCGCTCTTCTTCCTTATTAACAGAAAGCTAAACGCTTTTTAATAAATTTTAAAGACAGTTCTTGAAGTTCACTTAATTTAAACTTTCAAGACTGTCCTTAATATATGTGGAGGTATCAATAAACATGATTAGTTTTTTAGAATTTATTGTTTTTATTTTATTTTGTCTATATGCTTTTAAAGAAGCTTTTAGTTATGGAATTTATGAATTTAAAAATGAAAACAAATTTGGTGGTGTGTTTGTCATTGTGTTTTCACTATTTTCTATTATACTAAGTATTGTGGCTTTATGTATTTCTTAATACTCATTGGGATAAATTAGGACAATTGGGGACGTTTTGGGGCAATTGGGGACGTTTCCATTTGGACATTTTTTTATATATTGGCTAAAAAATAACTTTATATAAAAAATGTCCAAATGGAAACGTCCCCAATTGCCCTAAATCTTATATTTTCTCAAAATCAACTGTTCTCATTAATTTACTCGCATCTTTTACTCTGATATTGATTTTATCTCCTATTTTATAAGTTGTTTTTGTGTGTTCACCAATTAACATTTTTCTTTCTTCATCATAAATAAAATATTCATCACCTAAATCATCAAATCGGATTAATCCTTCTACTGTGTTTTCCAACTCTACAAAAATACCAAAAGACGTTACAGAAGAAATGATTCCTTCATATTCTTCTCCAATTCTACCTTCCATATATTCTGCTTTTTTGATATCTTCACTTTCTCTTTCTACTTTTGTAGCAATATTTTCTCTTTCAGAAGATTGTTTTGCTCTTTCCTCTGCTTGTTTTTTATATTCTTCCACAAAAGACTCTTCTACATCATAATTATTTTCTAAATATTTTGATATGATTCTATGGATAAATAAATCTGGATATCTTCTAATTGGTGATGTAAAATGGCAATAATATTTGCTAGCAATTCCAAAATGCCCTTCATTAGTCGCTTCATATCTTGCTACTTTTAATGTTCTTAGGACTAAATTTGAAACCACTTTTTCTTCTTCTTTTCCTTTTACTTCCTCCAAAATTTTTGCAAATTCTTTTGGATATATATTGTCTTTATTTGCTTTTATCCTTAATCCAAAATTAAATAGAAATTTGTTTAATTCTTGTACTTTTTCATAATCTGGTTTTTCATGCACTCGATATATAAATGGTGCATCTAACCAAAAGAATTTTTCCGCAATGGTTTCATTGGCTGTTAGCATAAATTGTTCTATTATTTCGTTTGCAAAAGTTGTTTCATATTTTTTGATATTGGTAACTCTTCCGTCCATATCTAATTCAATTTTACTTTCTGGAATATCTAAATTTAAATACCCTTGTTCTAGTCGTTTATTTTTTAATATGATAGCTAATTCTTCCATTAATTTAAATTCAGAAATATATGGTTTATATCGATTGACAATTTCTTCATCTGAATAATCTAATATTTTTTGTACATTGGTATATGTCATTCTTTCTGTTACATTAATCACTGCTTTATAAACATCAGATGAGATAACTTCTCCTTTTTGATTAATTTCCATACTACAAGATAGTGTAAATCTATCTTCTCCTGCATTTAAACTACAAATTCCATTTGATAATTCTCTTGGAAGTATTGGAATCACTCTTCCTAGCATATAAATACTGGTTCCTCTAAGTAATGCCTCTTGGTCTAATAAGTTATTAGGTCTTACATAGTAGCTGACATCTGCAATATGTACATCTAGTTTATAATTTCCATTTTCTAATTTTGATACTTTTACTGCATCATCTAAGTCTTTCGCATCTTCTCCATCAATGGTAAAAATCATATCTTGTCTTAAATCTCTTCTTCTTGCAATATCATTTTCATCAATTTGATTACCACATTTTTTAGCTTCTTCTACAACTGGTTCTGGAAATGTTGATGGCAATTTATGTTCTTTTATTAAAGATAACATGTCTACACCTGCTTCATTCACATTTCCCAATACTTCTATAATTTTCCCCTCTGCTTTTTTCCCTTTTTCAGGATATTTTATAATTTTTACCAATACTTTATGATTATTTCTCGCTTTTCCAAAATTCTTT
This sequence comes from uncultured Eubacteriales bacterium, assembly GCA_949289635.1. Taxonomy (GTDB): domain Bacteria; phylum Bacillota; class Clostridia; order TANB77; family CAG-508; genus CAG-269. The sequence goes on from CASEOS010000013.1 coordinate 37,748, forward strand.
TTTGAAATAAAAATATCTGTTCCAAAATTCTTATCATCTGGTACTACAAATCCAAAATTTTTATTATTTTCAAATCTTCCTACAATGGTATCTTTCTCATGTTTTAATATTTTTACAACTTTTCCTTCTGCTTTTTTTACTTTGTTCTTTTCTTCGATAATTTCAATTAAAACTCTATCTCCATTTAATGCATTTTTAGAATTTTCTTTTGCAATATAGATTTCATCCTCTTGATCTTCTATTTTGACAAACCCAAATCCTTTTTGATTTTTTCTATAAATGCCATCATAGTAGACTGTATCTACTGGTCTGTATTGATTTTTTCTGTTTTTTTGGATTTTCATTTCCATTTCTAGCTTTCCTAATATTCTTAAAAGCGCATTATATTCATTTTTTGGTACATGCATTATCATGGCAATTTCTTTTGCCTTCATTGGTGCATAATCTCTATCTTTTATTAAATTTAAAACTTTCAGTTCCTGTTCTTCCATTAACATTCCTTTCTTTTTTAGGTTGCCATTGGGGACGGGGCATTTTGGCAACTTTTCTATAAATCTAAAAAACGTCCCAAATCAGACATAAAAAGTTGCCAAAATGCCCCGTCCCCAATGGCAACCTTAAAATTCAAAAAAAGGGAAAAATGAGTCCGTCCCCAAAATCCCTTTTCTTTGTTTTATGCCATATATAATATTCCTAATACAATTGTCAATATTGCAAATACAATTGATAATATAACTGTCCATCTTTTTTGTTTTCCTTCTTTTGTTCTACTTTTATTCTTTTCAAAGAAGTTATTGGTTGATGAACCTGTAATTGTTGAAGATAATCCTGAATCTTCTTTTGATTGTATCAATGCTAATATAATTAATGCTACTGCTATTATAAAATATATAACAACCAATATCCATTTTGCTATTTCCATGTATTGATTCCTCCTAACGGTTTTTAACTCTCAATTTATACTTTGCTATTTTAACATATATTTTCCTAAAATGCAAATATTTTTCATATAAATAGCAAATATTCCTATTTTTCATTTATAATTTTATCAATTGATTGTTCTCTCATCTCTTTTATGACTTGACAACTATGATTTAATTTTTCTTGATCTTTTTCATTTAATTCTAGATTTACCAATTCTCTTACACCATTTTTATTAATAATAGCTGGTATTCCTATATAAATATCCTTTTGTCCATATTGATTATCTAGATAAGTAGAAACTGTTAAGATAGAATTTTCATCATCTAAAATTGCCCTTACTAATCTATTTAATGCCATACCAATTCCATAATAAGTTGCTTTTTTCTTTTCGATAATTTCATACGCAGCATTAACAACTTCTTCATGCATTTTATTTAATTTTTCCATTGGATGATGGTTATCTTTCATTACATCTGTAATTCTTTTGCATCCTACATAGCAATGTTCCCATGGTACAAATGAAGAGTCTCCATGTTCTCCCATGATATATGCATGTATGTTTTTACTAGATATTTTTAAATATTGTCCTACAATATATCTTAGTCTCGCTGTATCTAAAACTGTTCCTGAACCAATCACTTGATTTTTTGGCAATCCAGATACTTTGGCTACAACATATGTCATCAAATCTACTGGATTACTTGCCACAACAATAATTCCATTGAATCCACTAGCCATAATACTTTTGGTAATATCTTTCATGATTTTAGCATTTACCTCTGCTAATTCTAGTCTTGTTTGACCTGGTTTTTGTGCAATACCTGCAGTAATAACTACAACTTGTGCATCTTTACATTCATCATAATCTCCTGCTTTAATAATCATTTTTTGTGGTGCATATGGTAACCCATGAGATAAATCCATTTCTTCTCCAATGGTTTTATCTTTATCGATATCAATTAAAATAAGTTCTTGGATTCCTCCTCTATTTAGCATAGAATATGCCATACTCATTCCAACAAATCCTGTACCTACTAAAACAACTTTTCCTTTTTTCATACAATTCATTCCTTTCTCTTTATTAATTTTCCTACAATAGTATACTACTTTTTTCTTGAAATTTAAAGATTTTTTACATAATTTATTTTACTTTTTTTTATACTTATGATATAATTTAACAAATAATCAAAGTAAGGAGTGCTATTTATGAGTTCAAATTCAAATAATACTACTACTTTGGCTGAAAATAAGGTATTAATCCTATATATTTTAAATCTAATTGATGGAGATATTATTCAAGATGGCTTGTTTAAAATTATTTCTTCTATTAACAATTTGAATTACTTTTATTTTAAACAAATCTTGACAGATTTAATGGATTCAAAGCTAGTAGGTGTTTATACAAAAGATAACGAACAAGTATTAAGAATTACTAGTGAAGGAAAAAATGCATACACTTTAACGAAAGATGTTATGCCTGGAATATTAAAATTAAAAGCAGATAGTGTTTTTAAAAAAGAGTTTTCTAATATTGAGGAAGCTTCTTCTGTTATTGCTGAATTTACACCCAAAGATGAAAATAATTATACTGTAACTTTAAAAATCGTAGAAAACAATGAAACAATTTTTGAAGTAAAAACATATGCTGGTTCAAGAGAAAGAGCTAAAAAAATTGTTGAAAATTGGAAAAACCATGCAAATACTATATATCCAAATATTTTAAATACTTTGTTTGAAGGAAAATAAATACATAAAAATTAAACTCGTAAATGTTTTTAATCCATTTACGAGTTTTTTGGTAGCGAAGATGTGATTCGAACACATGACCCTTCGGGTATGAACCGAATGCTCTAGCCAACTGAGCTACTTCGCCATATTTCTTTATTTTTTTGCTAGCAAGTAATATTATACTGGTAGTTTTTCCTTTTGTCAAGTAAAAAATACAAGAATTTTAAAATTCTTGTATTTTTATCATTATATGTTATCTTTCTTCCCTTTCCCTATCACTTTCTCTAGTTTCCTTCTTACTTGCTTGCATTTCTTTTATTTTAGATAAATCTTGTTCTTTTATCTCTGCTTTCTTGATTTTAGGTCCTTTTTGTGTTTTAGCTTTACCTTCTTTATATGATTGTAACATTCTTTTTTCTAAATTTTTTATATAATCTTTTGTTTCACTTTTTTGAATTTCTTCAACTTGTTTTGCTATTTCATCATTTTCAGCATTATAAGAAGAACCACCTATCATATTTGCTAAGGTAGCTATAATGTATGATATTCTAATTTTTTCATTATTATTTACAGATTGTGTTCCTAATTTATTTTTCATATTTTTGCTTAGAATTTCTTCTAAGTTTTTCACCTCTTTTATTAAAAATAACTTTACACTTAATATTATAACATAAAAAGCCTTGTTAATCAAGGCTTTTTTGTTGAATAGGAAAAATGGTTTTTTCCTATTCAACAAAAACAATGTTGCACGTCGTCAAATCTTTATGCTTCTTCGAGAAATTAAATACATGTAGTTAAATTAGAAAAGTAGAGAAAAGTTCTCTTTTTCATCTAACATAGACATAAGCTATTTAGACTTATTCTTTTATTAAAACTGCTTTAATTCTTCTAATTCCTGAAGAACTTGACTCCTCTTTTTTAATTTTAAATCTTCCCATATCTCCTGTATGTGTTACATGAGGTCCCCCACAAATCTCTTTACTAAAATCACCAATGGTATATACTTTTACTTTATCTCCATATTTGTCTGTAAATAACCCAATCGCTCCCGATTTTTTAGCATCTTCATAACTCATTTCTTCACAAGTAACTGGTAGGTCTTTTTTTATTTGCTCATTGACTAAATCTTCTACTTGTTGAATTTCTTCTTTTGTCATTTTTTGTGGATGTGTAAAGTCAAAACGTAATCTTTCTTCTGTAATATTAGAACCACTTTGTTTTACATGTTCTCCTAAAACCGTTCTTAATGCTTGATGTAATAAATGAGTTGCTGTATGATATGCAATCGTTTTTTCATTTTGATCTGCTAATCCACCTTTAAATTTTTGTGTACTTCCTTGTCTTGATTTTTCTTGATGTGCTTTAAATAATTCTTCAAATCCTTTTAAATCTACTGTCATATCATTTTCATCTGCTAATTCTTTTGTTACCTCTGGTGGAAATCCATACGTATCATATAATCTAAACACAACTTTTGCATCAATTTCTGTTTTTCCATTTTCTTTTGCTTTTTGCATTTCTTTTTGAAATTCTCTTTCTCCATGTGTTAATGTTTTTACAAATTTATCTTTTTCTTCATTGATAACATTTTTGATTGTTTCTCTATTTTGTTCTAATTCTGGATACATTTCTTTAAGATTATCTACATTAATATCTATTAAATTTGACAATTCTGATAAATCAATTTGTAATTTGTTCATATGTCTTATCATTCTACGAATTAATCTTCTTAATACATATCCTCTATCAATATTACTTGGTCTTCCACCATCTGCAATAATCATCATACTAGAGCGCAAATGTTCTGCAATAATTCTTCTGCTTTCAATATAATCTACTTTTTGAAGTTCTTGTATTTTTTCCATAACTGGTAAAAATAATTCTGTATCAAATGGCGTCTCTTTTCCTTGTAGTAACATTGTCATTCTTTCTAAACCTAAACCAGTATCTACATTTCTTTGTTTTAATTTAGAATATCCGTTTTGATCCTTGTAATATTCCATAAACACATTATTCCAAATTTCAACATATTTACCACAATCACAAGAAGGTTGACATTCTGGTCCACATGCTGGTTTTCCTGTATCATAGAACATTTCTGTATCTGGTCCACATGGTCCTTCTTCTCCTGCTATCCACCAGTTATCATCTTTTCCATAAAAATAAATATGACCATCTAATATGCCAGCTTCTTTCCATACTTTTGCTGAAACTTCATCTCTTGGGCAATCTTCATCTCCTGCAAAACAAGTAACTGATAATTTTTCTACTGGTATTTGTAATTCTTTTGTTAAAAATTCAAAACTCATTTTGATAGATTCTTCTTTAAAATAATCACCTAAAGACCAATTTCCAAGCATTTCAAAATAGGTTAAATGTCTATTATCTCCTACTTCATCAATATCATTGGTTCTGACACATTTTTGATAATCTGTTAATCTGGTTCCCTCTGGGTGTTTTTCTCCTAATAAGTATGGCACCAATGGTTGCATACCAGCTGTTGTAAATAACACAGATGGATCATTTTCTGGTATTAATGAAGCTGATGGAATAACTGCATGTCCATGCTTTTTAAAAAATTCTAGATATTTATTTCTAATCTCAATTGCTTTCATTCAAATTCTCCCTTTCATTTATCTCATTATGTCCCATTGGGGACGTTTCTTTTTGGACATTTTTATGTTGATTTATAAAAAATTCTCCATTAGAACTGTTTCTTGTTTTATATTACGATAGTAGCATTATACTGTATTTAGAGAAAAAAATCAAGGGATTTGGGGAATGGACTCATTTTTCCTTTTTGAGTTTGAAAATATTTAATAAAACTATAACACATTTTACAATTCTACTAAAATCAGATCCTCTCCTATACATTTCACATTTTTCCATGGAATTGATATTTCATTATTGGTTTTAAAAATATTCATCAATTTATTTCCCGAACCTGGAACAATGATATGGGTAATATTTCCCGTTTCTAAATCAGCGCATACATCTTGCACATATCCTAATCTTCTTCCATCAGTAATATTAATGACTTCTTTATGTTTAAAATCTAATCCTTTCTCTTGCATTATGTACCTCCTCTTATTAGGAAAAATTTCATTATTTACAGTATATTCACAAATTCATAAAAATTGACAATCTATTTATTTTCTTGTTTATCTTTTGGCGGAACGATAGGGACGTGTCAAATCGTTCCAAAATGGAACAATTTGACACGTCCCTATCGGTACAACCTCTTGATATGTTGTATAGCTGTTTTCTCTAACCTTGATACTTGTGCTTGCGATATACCAATTTCTTCTGCAACTTCCATTTGGGTTCTGCCATCAAAAAATCGTTTATTAATAATCATTCTTTCTTTTTCATTTAATTTTTCCATTGCATTCTTTATCGTAATTTTTTCTGCCCACAATTCATCTGTATTTTTACTGTCCTTTACTTGATCCATAATATAAATACTTTCTGAACCATCATTATATACTGGTTCTTGTAATGATACTGGATCTTGTATCGCATCTAAGCTAAAGGCAACATCTTCTTTTGATACTTCCAATTCTTTAGCAATTTCTTCTACACTTGGCTCTTTACCATGTTCTTTTGCATATCGTTCTTTAAATTGTATTACTTTATATGCTAAATCTCTTACTGACCTACTGACTCTGATACTATTATTGTCTCGTAAATATCGTTTGACTTCTCCTATAATCATAGGAACTGCATAGGTACTAAATTGTACATTTTGACTTAAATCAAAATTGTCAATTGCTTTGATTAATCCTACACATCCTACTTGAAATAAATCATCTGCATTTTCTCCTCTTCCGTAAAATCTTTGTATAACACTTAATACTAATCTTAAATTTCCATTGATAAATGTATTTCTTGCTTCTTTATCTCCTGCTTTTATTTTTATAAAAAGTGCTTCTTTTTCTTCTTTACTTAATAATGGTAAATTTGATGTGTTTACTCCACAGATTTCAACTTTATTTAGCAAAAAGAAAACCTCCTTTTAAGAAATACTTATTATCAGTATTTCCTAAAAAGAAAGTTCTATTCGTTTTGTTTGATTTCTTCCTTAAATCTAATTTTCATAAAAATTGGTCTCCAAAATCTTTATTTTATTAACCAATCTTGCTAACAATATCTTTTTTCATTTTGTTGATAATTTTCTTTTCTAATCTTGATATGTAACTTTGTGAAATGCCAAGTTCATCTGCCACTTCTTTTTGTGTTTTTTCTTTTCCTGTTTTGAATCCAAATCGCATTTCCATGATATTTTTTTCTCTATCATTTAATTTCAAAACAGCTGCTCGAAGTAAAGTCTTATCTACTTCGTCTTCTAAATTTCTAGATGTTATATCTGGTTCTGTTCCTAAAACATCTGAAAGTAGTAATTCATTTCCTTCTCCATCCTTGTTCAATGGTTCATCAATCGAAATTTCTCCTTTTATTTTGTTACTTTTTCTCAAATGCATCAAAATTTCATTTTCTATACATCTAGAAGCATATGTTGCTAATTTTATTTTCTTTTCATTATTAAAGGTATTGACTCCCTTCATAAGTCCAATCGTTCCAATAGATATTAAATCTTCAATGCCAATTCCCGTATTTTCAAACTTTTTGGCAATATACACAACCAATCTTAAATTTCTCTCTACTAGAATCTGTCTTGCTTCCAAATTATTGTCTTCTGATAATTTTTTTATATACACCTCTTCCTCTTCTGGAGGTAATGGTGGTGGGAGTGTTTGGCTACCTGCTATATAAAATATCGGTAAATATTCTATTTCATCATTATCATTCAAATATTTTGCACATATAGTGTGAATGCTATTTTTTACAAAATCCATTATCTTCATTTTATCAACTCCTTTTTCAAAATTATTCCATTAACTCAATTCCCAATAAAGCCCTATACTCTCCCCTTTTTGTTAATGATTTGTCATAAATTCCAATGATAATATTTTCTTTTATTTTATTCTCTTCCTCTTTTTTTATCATGACTTCTTCTGCCTTTATTCCCAATAACATACCATTTTGTTTTCCTAGTGATGAAAATGGTATTACTTTTAGTCTGGACATATATTCTTCCTTAATATTTTCAGGTATTTCACTAAAATCACCTCCTAAAATGCTTTCTATATGATTCAATATTTCTTTTGGCATACATTCATATAGCAATGTGTGTTCTACTACAATAACAGGTGTATTTGTAATAGGTTCTTTTAAAAAATTTCCTGTATCAATCATTGCTTTTGTTTCTATTTCTTTTTGATTTATCTTTATTTTGATATCACAAAACATATCTTTTGATGATATTTTATTTTTTACTATTTTAAAACCAATGATAATAATCACAAATGCAATTATGGCTGATATGAAGATAACCTTCAAAGAATTAGAGTTTAATACCAATCCATTATTTTTTAAAATTTCTTGTGGTTTTACAATATAGATTAATGCAAAAGCTGCTCCTCCAAAAACAAAAGAAGTTAAATAAAATATTAATGTATATTTGAATAATTTTTTAATACTTTTCGGATTTAATGCTATATAAATAATCATTAAGGACAGTATAAATTTTAAAAATATATTGGAATATATTTTTAATGCTGATACATAAGCAATAATGGTATATATCGCTCCTACTAAACTTGCTAAAATTAATCGTATATGTTTTGCTTCTATTTTTAAAATAATACCTGTGGCAAATAAAATAATATAATTCATTAATGAGTTTTCTATAAATACAATATCAATATATATTGTCATATATTAATCACCTGCTTATCTATTCTACTATCTATCTTTTAAAAAAGCTGTCCTTTCTTATTGTAAAAAAAAAGAAATAATCGATACATTTCGATTACTTCTTTTTGTTATAGAGTTTTTTCTATTTTATTTGAGTTAATTCGTTACTCATATTTGTGAAATTAGATATTTTTATTTTTATTCTTTCTTAAGAAAGATGGTATGTCTAAGTCATTTTGTGAATTATTTACTTCTGAACTTGCTGGAATAGAATTAATTTTCTTTTCCCAAGTTTTTGATACAATATTATCTACTCCTATACTTGATATTGGTTCATTTTTTTCAAATCCTGTTGCAATGACTGTAATTTGGATTTCATCTTCCATTGTAGGATCTGTTACTGTACCAAAGATAATGTTTGCTTCAGGATCTACACTGCGTTGAACTAATTCTGCTGCCGTATTTACTTCATGTAATCCTAAGTCTTCTCCACCAGTAATATTAATAATAACACCTTTTGCACCTTCGATTGATGTTTCTAGTAATGGACTTTGAATAGCTTCTTTTGCAGCATCTTCTGCTCTATTTTCTCCTCCTGCTCTACCAACACCCATATGTGCCATACCTTGATTTAACATGATTGTTTTTACATCTGCAAAGTCTAAGTTTACAAGCCCTGGAATGGCAATTAAGTCAGATATACCTTGTACACCTTGTCTTAATACATCATCTGCCATTTTGAATGCTTCTATAATTGATGTTTTTCTATCAATAATTTGTAATAATTTGTCATTTGGTATAACCACTAATGTATCTACTTTTCCTTTTAAACTTTCAATTCCTCTTTCAGCTTGTGAAAGTCTTTTCTTTCCTTCAAATGTAAATGGTTTTGTAACAACCCCTATTGTTAAAATTCCCATTTCCTTTGCAGCTTGGGCAACAATTGGTGCAGCTCCTGTACCTGTTCCTCCACCCATTCCAGCTGTAACAAATACCATATCTGCTCCTCTTAAAACTTCTGATAATTCCCCTTTGCTTTCTTCCGCTGATTGTGCTCCAATATCTGGGTTTGCTCCTGCACCTAATCCTCTTGTGATTTTTTCTCCTATTTGAATTTTTGTATTAGCTTTTGAAGTTTGAAGAGCTTGTCTATCTGTATTAACTGCAATGAAATCTACACCTTTAATTCCTGCATCAATCATTCTATTAACAGCATTATTTCCTGCTCCTCCAACACCTATAACCTTTATAGTTGCTGTTCCATCCATCATTGTAATATTGTTATCATCATTGTAATCCATCATTTAGTTTTTCCTCCCTTATCTTTTATATATTTTAAAATTAATATCTTATGTATAAAAAAACTCTTTTATTTTTTCTAAAATTGTTTTAAATACATTTTCATTATTTTGTGTATCTATACTGCTTGAAACAGTTTTTGCAAATGGTCTTGCTGCTATATATCTAACTAATGCATAACTTGTTCTATATGTTGGTTTTACAGTACTAATTGCTCTTCCAGTTGAAATTTTTACTGGAATATTTAAATTTATCTTTCCTGCCACATCACTTTTATTGATATTGACAATACCTTGTCCTGTTAAAACAACATTATTGATTTTATGTTTTAATCCATTATTAGTTATCTCTTTATTGATAATAGAAAACATTTCTTCTATCCTTGCTTCAATAATTTCTATTAATTCAGAACTTTTAATAATTCTATTTTTATTTTCATCTTTTGATGTGTTCAATATAATATCATTATCATTATCAATAAAAGATTTTAAAGCTAGTCCGTATTGTCTTTTTAGCTTATCTGCCTCTTCTTCTGAAATATTTAATACAACGGCAATATCATTTGTGATATTGTCTCCTCCTAATGGAATAGAATTGGTATATACAAAACTACTGCTCTCAAAAACACCAATATCTATATTTCCTGCACCTATATCTAATAACATAATATTATCATGTAATTCATTGTTATCTAATATTAAATTTCTTTCTGCCAATGTTATTGGTACAATTCCATCTATTTCCAAATTTGCTTTTTTAAATATATTATGTAATTGCCTTACATAGTCCTTTTCTGCTAATATAATTTGTGCACTAATTGTAAAACTTGAATTCAAGCTTCCTACTGGATCTGCTACAATTGTTCCATTATCTAATGTGATCTTATCTGGAACAATATCAATTAAGGTTTTTCCATCTGGTATCTCTATATCTTTCACTTGCATAATGGCATTTTGTACATCTCTGACAGATATCCCAGCATATTTGTCTTTTGCTTCTTTGGTTATAGAGTTTTGGACAATTGTTACATATTTTCCTGGAATTGTTACATATGCTGAATTAATTTTTAAATTAGTTTCTTCTTCAGCATCTTTTATTGTTTTGGCTATGCTTAAACTTATTTCATCTTCATTAATGATTTTACATTTTTTTAGTCCACTACATTTATATGAGGTATTGCTGATAATCTCAATTTGACCAAAATTGTTGACCTCCCCTACAACGGTACAAACCTTACTTGTGCCTATGTCAATACCTACTATGATATCACCGATTGCCAAGTTAATTCCTCCATTTATTAGTATATTTTTTTCTAAGTGTATATATATTACATTTTAAAAAAAATGTCAATAGAATTTGTAATATTTTTGTAACATTTTTGCAACAATGTTGTAATACTTTTTTTAAAAGTAATTCTTCATCTTTTATTTTATCTTCTTACTACTATTTTATCTTCTTTTTTCATTTAAATAAGAGTTAATCTTAAAGTGCTTTTTCATCAACTTTCTTCTTGATTTTAAGATAAACTCTTTTTCATTTTATGATTATCCTATATTTTTTTCATCATTTTCATTGTTCTTCTTTTTTTCTTGTTTAGCTGTCTTTTCCTTTATTATGTCTGACCATTTTTCCACATAATATCTTCTAATAGTTCCTAAATTCATAAACATTCTCCAAACAAAAACCACAATTGCCGCCAAATAAATATCTACATTTAGTTTTTGTCCTAAAATAGTTAATAGTATGGCTAAAATAGCATTCCCAAAAAAACCTGATATGAAAATTTTTAAATCAAAATTTTTTTTAACGACAGAAGCAATTCCTCCAAATACAGAATCTAATGCCGCGATAATTGCAATTGCTAAATAGCTTGAATATGTATAGGAAATCATTGGTGCATTTAATCCTAAAATTGCTCCTAAAATACATCCTATTAATATAGCAATAAATATCATCCTATTTCCTCCTTATTGTATATATTTTGTTTCAATCTCTCCATTATATTTTCCAATCGTTATATCATTATCTTTTTCAATTGTCGCCACATGTCCTAAAGTGAGTAATTCATCCACCTTTCCTCCAGTTCCTGTTACTGCACTTTCCATATGAGACTGATTTCCTATTACTTTTATCACATAAGGTTCTAATATTCTTTGTCCATTTACTTTAATAAAAGAGCCTGATGTGATATATACAATATCTGTTGTATTTACAATTCTTTCATCATTAATAGATATTGCTTCTGCTCCTGCGAATTTTAAAGCATTTACCATAATCAATAAATCATCAGCTGTAATTGGAGTTATGTCTTTACCACTTTTTAACGTTATTATAATTCCTTCTCCATATACATCTGTTAATCCTAATAAAGTATTGGTTTGTTCTAATTCTTCTTGTACTAATTGGCTTGCTTCATTATTTGACACTTCATCATTTTTATATTCTTCTATTCTTTGTGTTACTTCTTGATATTGTTCATCAATTTCTTCATATCTTGTTTTCCAACTTGCTAATTCTGTTTTTAATTCTGTTTCTTGCATTTCTTCAATGGCTGTAATATCTGTTTCATTTACCACTTTAAACTGCATCATCATGACCGTTACTAATGCAAAACAGGCAATTCCAATTGTAATTGTCATAGCAATTTTACCTTTTTTCATCTACCTTATCCTTCCTTTCTGGGACAATTGGGGACGTTTCTTTTTGGACATTTTATATGATTTTTTTATATGTCTGTCCCTTTTGGTTTCATTTTGGAACGATTTGACACGTCCCTATCGTTCCACATTTTGTAAATATTCAAAATTAATGACTCCAGAATATTTAGGTATTGTAATATTATTTGATTTTTCCAAATTTACACCAACACCTTGTCCTCTCATCAATTCTAAATAGCCCCCTACTCTTTCTAGCCCTGCTAAATATTCAGGAAGTCCAATTGCTTTTATAACAAATGGCGCACCTATTCGTTCTCCATTAATATCAATTGTATTTCCTCTACATGATATTGCTGTTGTAAATACCCATCTTTGTTCATTAATTGATATTGCTTCTGCACCTGCATTGATTAACTCGTTTACAACACTTAAAACATCTAAATCATGTACAATTAGTTGACTTGGATTTAATGTAGATGTGGCAATTCCTGTTCCATCTGATAAAGTAATAATAACACCTGGTCCTGTTACCTCTGTCATTCCTGTTAATTTATTTCCTTCTGTAATTTGTTGTTGTGCTTGTTCTAATTCTGTATTATTCTTAGTTGCTTCTTCTCTTTCTTTTTCTAGTTCTTTTTCTGCCTCTTCTAATTGTGCAAATCGATTGTCATATCTCTCTTTATATTTTAATATTTCATCCCTTAAGGCGTTTGCTTCTTGGTTCTGACTGATTGTAGAATTTGTATTTTGAATTGTTCTAACTTGTACAACAATACCTAATGTCAATGCAAAACACATGACTCCTAAAATTATGCTAATTAGCTTTTTATTTGGCATACTTTCACCTCTTATCTATGTATCTATCTTATACTTCTTCTCTAAAATATACTCTAAAGTCACTATTCAAATCTCCATTTGCAAAAATCTCTCCTGCTACATCTTTTTCTTTTTCCAATATTGCCATTACATATAACATTTTATTACTCAAATTTGAAGCATCTCCCAAATGAATTGTTTTTCTCTCTTCTTGCATATATATACTATAATCATTTTTATTACTAATGTCAATACTTGTGACCTTTTCAGATAAGTCTGAATCCCCCATTGCATTCATAATTCTTAATATGATTTCTAATGATGTTAAATCTTCTTCTATCACCCTACTACCTACTGTAATATTTTCTTCTGCGGTATGTAATCCATAAATAATTGGAAGGTTTAATTCATTTTGTGTGATTTCTAAAATATATCCTTGTGTACTCATATATCCAAATTCTCCAAGGACTGGTATGCTAAATTTAGGTTCTCTTTCTTTCACTTCTATTTGTACTTTATTTGGTAATACTCTTTTGATATTCACTTCTTCTATATATGCATTTTGTTTTATCTGATTACTTGCTTTTGTGGCAATAAATCGAAATATATTTTCATTTGTACTGATTCCAGATAAGCTAATAACTGTATCACTAGCTACTCTATTATTATTTATCACTTCTATGTTTGTTATATTGAAAATTGGTGAACATGTTGCAAACACGATTGCTCCTATCATAACACCTAATAATAGCGTAAATTTTATAATTCTTTTTATCCTTTTTATGAATCGAGTTCTCTTTTTTTGTTGTTTTGTGAATTCTTTTTTCTTTTGCTCTTCTTGTTTTATTTTATTTCTGTTAGTCATTCCTATAACTGTTTCTGTATCAAAGTCAAATTGATCATCAAAATCTTGTTTTTTTCTTTCTTCTATTCTTTGTACTCTTTCTTTCGCTTTTTTTCTTTTCATCATGTCATCTATTGTTTCATTCTGTTTTTGTCCATTACCAAAATAATATAAATTGACTTCTTGTCCTTTCTCGATTTTTTGCTTTTTTGACAATTTGATACCTCCCTTTTCATTTGTCATTCTCACCATTGAACCTGGGTCCGTCTGGCTTTATTAGGTCCATTGGGACCAGGTCCTTTTGGATTATATATTATAATCAATATGTCTTATCATATTTCCATGAATACTTTGTATCTTATTTTCAAAATTATCATATCCTCTTAATATATATTCTATATTTTCCACTTTTGATTCTCCTTTTGCGGATAATGCTGCCATAACTAGCGCTGCTCCACCTCTTAAATCAGTAGCTTTTACATTAGCACTATATAGTCTTCTGACACCTTTTATAATAGCAGTTCTTCCTTCTACTGTAATTTTTGCTCCCATTCGAATTAATTCTTGTGTGTATTTATATCTACTTTCAAATATATTTTCTACAATAACTGATGTTCCTCTTGCAATCGTTAATGCTGTTGCAAATATAGATTGCATATCTGTTGGAAATCCTGGATATGGCATTGTTTTAATATCTGTTGCTTTCAATCTTTTAGGTGCATTAATTTCTATCTTATTTGTCTGAACATTCATTTTACAACCACATTCTTCCAATTTATTAACAATTGGAACGATATGGGCACTATTAATATTTTCTAAAATTAAATTTCCATTAGTCATTGCTGCCATGCACAAAAACGTACCTGTTTCAATTCTATCTGGCATAATATTATAACTCACATCTCTTAAGTGTTTTACACCTATAATTTCAATCTTATTAGAACCTGCTCCTTTTATTTTTGCTCCCATTTTATTTAAAAAATTTTGTAAATCTATAATTTCTGGTTCTCTTGCTGCATTGGTTATAACAGTGGTTCCTTCTCCTAAACAACTTGCTAGTATTACATTTTCAGTTGCTCCAACACTTGGAAATTCGAAATCAATTTTTTCCCCGTTTATTTTATCACAACTACATGTTATTTTTCCATAGTTTTTGTCAATATTTATTCCTAATTTTTCAAAAGCTTTTAAATGTAGGTCAATCGGTCTTGTTCCAATATCACATCCTCCTGGATAAGATAAAGTACATTTTCTATATTTTCCTAACAAACTTCCTGCAAAAATCACAGAAGAACGCATTTGCCTCATTAATTCTTCTGGTATTTCATATTTATGAATATCTTTCGTGTTAATAATTACTTTATTCTTCTTTTTGGTAACTTTTCCTCCTATTTGTCTTAAGATTTCAAACATCATTTGTGTGTCATGAATATTGGGTACATTATATAAAGTGGTTTCTCCTCCATTTAATATAGTTGCTGCAATAATGGGTAAACTAGAATTTTTAGATCCTGATATTTTCACAGTTCCTTCTAGCTTATTTCCTCCTTGTATTATGTAGCTAGACATGTTCTTTCCTCCTTTTATGTTTTTGTTATATTTTATGTTTTCTTTACATAAAAGGTGTATTTCTATTTAAAAAGTTCTAAAACCTCAAAATTATATTGAAATTTTAGAACTTTTATTATTGCTTTTCTTATTTTTCCCTTAATATATATTTTTCAATAGCATTTGCAACACCATCATGATTATTAGAAGTTGTAACATCATTTGCAAATTCTTTTACAAAGTCACTTGCATTTTCCATAGCAATTCCTAATCCTGCAAAATCTAACATCTCTATATCATTTTCTCCATCGCCAATTGCCATAACTTCATCTCGTTTTATATTATATTTTTCCATAACCACTTTAATCGCTTCTGATTTTTTGATACCTTTTTTTACAATTTCTAAATATTCTGGAACACTACTTGTTATTTCATATTTTTCAAACATTTCTTTTGAAATTTGTTCTCTTTTTTCTATGATTTTTTCTGGTTTATCTATAAAACAAACTTTATAAATATAATTTTGTGGCTTATTAAAGTTTAATTGATTAAAATTAACCACTTTTAGATTCATCCCTTTTAAATTTTTCGTGTTTTTTCGTACAACTTCTGGTATGGCTTCTACATAATGGGTATCTCTTGCATATATCATAATCGGTAGTCTTAAAGCTTTTCCTAATTGAATTAATTCTTCTACTTCTTTAGCATCTAAATTTCGGGAATATAATAATTCTTTTGTGGTATTTTCTACAATGATTCCTCCATTAAAACAAATCGTACATTGATTTTCTTTTCTTAAATCTAATGCATCTATAAATTTTTCTAAACGATAAAATGCCCTTCCGCTTGAAATCATAACTTTTACACCTTGTTTTGATATCTCTTTTATAACTTCTATTGTTTTTTTTGTTAATTCTTTTTCGTCTGTTACTAATGTTCCATCTAAATCAATTGCTACTAATTTATACATGTTTGTTCTCCCCTTTTTTGTTTGTTCTATAAAATACATCTATTTTATTCTTTTTCTTTATTCTTCTTTATTGGTTCATCAACTAATATTTTATTCGTTATTTCAGCAAAATCATCTAGTGTTAACTTTTCTGCTCTTACATTTTCATCTAATTGTAATTCTTTTAAAATTCTTATTCCTTCTTCTTTAGACATAAATACTTTTGTATTTGTTAATGCATTTAACAATGTTTTTCTTCTTTGCATAAAGGCACTTTTGATAATTTTAAACATCACACCTCTACTTTTTACTTCTACAGGTGGCTCTTTTCTTAAGGTTAATTTAATTACCTTTGAAGTTACTTCTGGTTCTGGTATAAACGAATCATTTGGTACTTCCATAACACCTTCAGCTGTTGCATAATAATATACAGAATAGGTAATGGCTCCTGTTTCCTTTTCTCCTGGAATTGCAATTAATCTATCTGCCACTTCTTTTTGTATCATAACGGTAATGCTTTCTAAATCTAATCGATCTTCCAATAATTTCATAATAATTGGTGTGGTTATATAATATGGTAGATTTGCTACTATTTTAGCAGACTGAAAACCATTTTTTTCTTTTTCATCTTTTATAATTTTATTTAATCTAACTTTTAATACATCTTCATGAATCAATTCGAAATTTTCATATAAAGAAAATCTATCTGTTAATATCTTTATCATCTTTTTATCTAATTCTATACAAATGACTTTTCCAGCTTTTTCTAATAATTCTTTTGTTAATGTCCCTAAACCTGGTCCAATTTCGATAACCAAATCCTTTTTTGTTATATGGCTACTTTCCACAATTGTATCTACTACATTTTGATTAATTAAAAAATTTTGTCCTAAGGCTTTATTGGCTTTAATTTTATATTTTTTCATAATAAATTGAGTATCTTCTAAAATATGACTCATCTTTCTATTTCCTTTCATTTTTTTACATTATACATTATATTGTAAATACAAATTTTTTTCAATATTTCTTTATTGTAAAATTTATGTGTCCTTTATTGCTTTTTCTCTGTTTTTCATATACAATAGAATTACAAATTTTTAACAAAAGAGGCGAAATTATGGATACAAATAAAAAAGATTTAAAAAATAGAAATACACATAAAAAACCACCCACCAGAACGGATAAGAAAAAGGATAATCATACTATAAAAGTAAAAACAGAAAAAGATTCTAACATCATCAGTTTAAATCGTAAATTTGATTCTAAAAATTTAATTTATACACCAAAATTACGTAATACTTTTATCGTGATTATTATCATTTTTATTTTACTTTTAGGAAGAATTGGCTATCTACAATTTGTTGATGGTGCTTATTTAACAGAAATGGCTTATCAACAACAAGCTATTAACCAAATCCTTAGTCCTAAAAGAGGAAATATCTATGACTCTACTGGGCAAGCTTTAGCTATTAGTTCTCAAGTAGATACTATAACAATTAACCCTAGTAGAATTGTTGGAGATTCTGATGAAGAAACAAAAACATTAAAAGAAACAGTTGCTAAAGGTTTTTCCGATATATTTGCACTAGATTATAATGAAACACTTGAAAAAGTAAATAGTACTTCTCAAGTAGAAACCATTATTAAAAAAGTGGAACAAGAAAAAGTAGATGAATTAAAAGCTTGGATGGAAGAAAATGATATATCTGTTGGTATTAATATAGATGAAGATACCAAAAGATATTACCCTTATGGGGATTTAGCCTCTAGTGTCATTGGCTTTTGTGGAAGTGATAACCAAGGATTAAGTGGAATTGAATCAAAATGGGATTCTGTTTTAACTGGTACTCCCGGAAAAATTGTCAGTTCACAAGATAGTAGTCAAAAGGAAATTCCAAATGCAGAAGAAACCTATATCTCTGCTGAAAATGGTAGTGATATCACTCTTACACTTGATGTATATATACAAAGTACTATTGAAAAATACTTAGAACAAGCTGTTGAAAAATACGAATGCGAAGATGGTGGAAATGTTATTGTTATGAATCCTCAAACCGGTGATATTTTAGGAATGGCTAGCTACCCAGATTATGATTTAAACTCACCTTATACTCCTAATTCTACATTAGCAAAAACATATGATTCTTTATCTACCGAAGAAAAAAGTGAAGCTTTATACAAAATGTGGTCTAATAAATCTGTTGCAGAAAGTTATGAACCAGGTTCTACTTTTAAGATCATCACTGCCAGTGTTGCTTTAGAAGAAGGTATTACGACAACAGATAACGCTAGAGATTTTTATTGTTCTGGATATGAACAAGTTGAAGATAGACAAATTGCTTGTTGGAGATGGTATAATCCTCATTATTATCAAACTCTAAGAGAAGCTCTAGAACATTCTTGTAACCCTGCTTTTATCCAATTGGCACAAAGAATTGGTGCCTCTACTTTATATAAATATTATCAAGCTTTCGGATTATTTGAAACGACCGACTCTGGTTTATATGGAGAGCAACCTAGTATTTTTCATGACTTAGATGATGTAGGACCAGTTGAACTTGCCACATATGCATTTGGTCAAAGATTCCAAGTAACACCTCTTCAAATGATAACCGCTATTTCTTGTGTAGCCAATGATGGTGTTTTGATGAAACCAAATATTATTAAATCTGTTACGAATACAGATACTGGTGCTGTTACTGAAACACAACCTACAAAAGTTAGACAAGTTATATCTCCATCAACTGCTGAAAAAGTAAAATCTATGATGGAATCTGTTGTTTTAGAAGGAACTGGTAAAAATGTTCAAGTTTCTGGATATTCTATTGGAGGAAAATCTGGAACTTCTGAACCAACAGAGGCTAATAAGGATGATGGTTATGTTTCATCATTTGTTGCTATCTCTCCTATTGAAGATACACAAGTTGTTATATTACTTACTTTATATGACCCACAAAATAAACAATATGGATATCAAGGTGGTTCTGTTGCAGCTCCTGTTGTTTCTCAAATGTTGTCTGAGATATTACCATACTTAGGTGTCCCTTCTGATACAACAGAAGAAGATAATAGTACTGAGAATTTAATTACTGTTCCTGATGTTAGAAATAAAACACTTACAGAAGCCAAAAAAGTTCTTACAGATGCAGGATTTGATTGTAACATAGTTTCTTCTGGAGATGAAAATGCAACATTAGTTGCAGACCAAAATCCAAAACCAGGAGCTAAATTAGCTGCTAATTCTATTATTATGTTATATGGTGAAGGTGATACAGTTGCTACTTCTGTTGAAGTTCCTGATTTATCAAATATGAATTTATCACAAGCTAAAAATGCTTTAAAATCTAAAAACTTAAATATTAGTGTCACTGGTTCAGGAATTGTAACCACCCAAGATTACGCAGCAGGTGAACTTGTACAAGAAGGAACTATTATCAATGTAACTCTGAAACCAACTTTAACAGATGCTCATTAATATATACATAAAAAAAAGCATGCATAATGAAATCAACGATTTCTATGCATGCTTTTTTTATTCCATTACCTCCTCATTCCAATATTTTTCTAATAATGTATCTAATTTTCTTATATGTTTGCTTTTTTTAATTGCTTCTTTTGTATTTTCTCCTTTTAAATAGCTCACCCATGCTTGTTTTAATGTCATATCTTTGCTTGTTTCAAGCTTAAATTTAGGTAATTGTAAAATATGAATTTCGAGATAATCATATATAATATTGCTCATTGTTTGTTCACCTACAACCATTTTACTATGATAATCTAACTCTTTATTTAACACAAAATCTAATATATTAATGGTATTTGTCTTTGCAATTTCTCTATCTTCATCATATTCTAATTGATTACCGTGAATTTGTGCATAATATAAGAGCATTTTTGTCAAGACATGTTCTCCATCAATAATTTGTATACCTACATTTCTTTCTTCATTTTCAATTGTCTTAATTCTTAAATCTGCAATACCAAAATTTTCTTCTGCTGGTAAATGATTTTTTATTTTTTCTAAGTATGGGTTAATTTTTGCTTCTTTAATTTCTAAATTCAGTATTACCTCTATAAATTCTTTTAATATATCTACATTTTCTTCTGTATTTAAAACTCTCCTTAGTACAAAATTACTTTTTGCAATAAATTTTCGATTCATATATTATATATATGTTTTTAGTGCACTAAAAATAAACCTCCTTTTTATATTTTATTCAAAATTCAGGATTTGATTAACACTCTAAACGAATTATGGAACTTTATCTATAAAAGATTCAAACTTAATAAACTAGACAGATCAATTGATATTTGACAAATAATAGAAATTTCTATTGAATAAAAATTATATAATTTCTTCCAGTATACTGTCAAAAAAAGAACTTGTCAACAAGTTCTTTCTCATTTTTTCTATTTTTCATCGCAAATTTCGACAAATATCCTAGTCTTTCGTTAATTTCAATCTAAGATACAACTCTTTTTAATTTTTCCATTACCTTTTCTATACTTTCTTTGGGTGTTGACGCTCCTGCCATAATCCCTACTTTTTTAGTATTTTTTAACTCCTGTAAATCTAAGTCTTTCACATTTTCTATTGCAATTGCAATTTTACAATTTTGTTTTGCTATATCATACAATTTTTTAGTGTTTGAACTATTCTTTCCACCAATAATTATCATAGCATCTACTTTATTTGCCATTTCTTTGGTTTCTTTTTGTCTAATCTCTGTCGCCTGACAAATGGTATTTTTTATTACTAGTTCAATATCTCTAGGTAATTCATTTTTGATAATTTCTTCTATAATATAGAATTTTTCTAAACTAAAAGTTGTCTGGGAAATCACTAATAATTTTTTTATATTTGATTTTTCTAACATTTCTAATGCTTTAAAGGTATCATCTTCTTTTTCTATCATGCATTTATTTTTTCCACAATAACTATATGTCCCAATATTTTCTGGATGTTTTTTACTACCTAATAAAAATATATAATACCCTTTACTTGCGTATTCTTCTGCTATTTCATGTATTTTTAAAACTTTTGGGCAAGTATAATCTATTAACTCTATTTGGTTTTGCTTTGCTTCTTCATAAATCTGTTTTGGAATACCATGTGCACGAATAATTGTCTTTCCATTTGCTTCTTTTATATTTTCAATAAATTGCATTCCTAAATTTTCTAATTCTTTTATGACATCTTGATTATGGACAATTTCCCCTAATCCGCATAGTTTTTCATTTTGTTTTAATTCTTTTTTTGCTCCATCTACTGCTCTTTTTACACCATAACAAAAACCAGCTGTTTTCCCTACTATTAATTCCATTTTTTACTTTTCTCCATTCTACAATAATTGGTTAACGAAAAAATCGGGAAATTGGGGACGGACTCATTTTTCCCTTTTTATAAAAATTTAATAATATATTTTTAAATTATTTAGGAAAAAGGGAAAAATGAGTCCGTCCCCAATTTCCCGATTTTTCCGTTCTTAAATCATCATTTCTAAAATTTCTTGTTTTAACACTTCTACAATTTTTTCTTGTGGTACTTTTTTGATAATTTGACCTTTTTTAAATAATAGCCCTTCTTTCACACCACCTGCAATTCCAATGTCTGCTTCTCTTGCTTCACCAGGTCCATTTACTGCACATCCCATGACAGCTACTGTAATATCTGATTCTATTGTACTTAAAAATTCTTCTACTTCTTTAGCAATCGGTATTAAGTCAATTTGTGTTCTTCCACAAGTAGGACAAGCTACCAATGTTGGTACTTTATGATACAAATTACAATCCTTTAATATCTCTTTTGCTACTTTAATTTCTTTTACTGGATCATCTGAAAGAGAAACTCTCATCGTATCTCCTATTCCATTTCTTAGCATATATCCTAATCCAATACTTGATTTTATGGTTCCACTAAATTCTGTTCCGCTTTCTGTAATTCCTAGGTGTAAAGGACAATTAAATGCTTTGGAAGCTTCTTCATAGCTTTCAATACACAAATCTAAATTAGATGCTTTTAAAGAAATTAAATAATCTTGAAAGTCTAATTTTTCTAATATTTCTACATGCCTTCTTGCACTTTCCACCATTGCTTTTGCTGTTGGTTTTCCATATTGTTCTAATAAATCTTTTTCTAAAGAACCTGCATTAACCCCTATTCTTATAGGGATATGTTTTTCTTTACATTTATCTACAACTGCTTTTACTTTTTCTTCGCTTCCAATATTTCCTGGATTAATTCTAACTTTGTCAACACCTGCTTTTATAGCTTCTAGTGCAATTCTATAATCAAAATGTATGTCAGCTACAATAGGAATATGAATTTGTTTTTTAATTTCCTTTATTGCTCTAGCATCTTCCATATCTAATGCTGCTACTCTTATAATTTCACATCCTGCTTTTTCTAAATCTAATATTTGATTTACAGTAGCTTTAACATCTTTCGTTTTTGTATTACACATAGATTGAATAACTACTTTATTTTGTCCACCAATTTGTACATTTCCTACCATAACTTTTCTTGTATTTATTCTATTCATCTTTATTCCATCCTTTTTCTTATTTAATGCTTGTCAAAGGTTGCCAAAGTGACCCGTCCCCTTTGGCAACCTATAAAAAAGGAAAACATGGATATTTCCAAGTTTTCCTTAAAACTTTTTTATTTAGAAGCTATATAATATCCGACTCCTCTTTTGGTTATTAATATTTTTGGTGATGAAGTATCTTTTTCGATTTTTTCTCTAATTCTTCTTACTGTTACATCTACTGTTCTAATATCTCCATAATACTCATATCCCCATACTTTTTCTAGTAAGGTTTCTCTTGTTACGACTTGTCCTGGTTGAGATGCTAAAAATTTAATTACTTCAAATTCTCTTACGGTTAAATCAATAATTTCTCCTCTGATTTTTACTTCAAATTTATCTAAGTCTAACTCTAAGTCATTAACAATAATTTTATTTTCTTTCTTTTTTGAATTATCATTATCTAATCTATTAATAGACATATTTTCAACTTTTCTTAAGTTTGCTTTTACTCTTGCAATTAATTCTCTGACACTAAATGGTTTTGTAATATAGTCATCTGCACCTAATTCTAATCCTAATATTTTGTCAATTTCACTATCTTTGGCTGTTAGCATCAAAATTGGTACATTATATGAATTTTTAATTCTTTTGCATACAGATAAGCCATCCATTTTAGGAAGCATAATATCTAGCAATATTAAATCTGGATACTGTTCTAAAGCAATATTCAATGCTGTTACTCCATCACTTGCTTCAATGACATTGTATCCTTCTTTTTTTAAATTATATACTAGTATTTCCCTTATTGGTTGTTCATCATCTACAATTAAGATTGTTTTTTGATCTCTATCCATTTCTTCTTCCACAAAAACTCCGCCTTTCTTCCTTAGCTTTATTTTTATACTTATATTTATATCACAATTATTTTTATTATACAAGTAATTTGTTAAAAATTTCCCTGTTTCCTTGTTGTTGTGTCAATGATGTGAAACAAAATTATATAAAAATTTAATCTATATAATTAAATTGCACAATTAACCATACCAAATTCTTCTAAATTAGCTC
>CASEOS010000014.1 GCA_949289635.1 uncultured Eubacteriales bacterium
GCTCAAGGAAAAGCCAAAGAGATAGAAGATATATTTAAAGTATTAAAAGACAATGGAATATCAAAAGAAGCCATAGAAGGATGTTTAAGTGTATTAGCTAGAGGAAAAGCCAAAGAGATAGAAAAAATATTTAAAGTATTAAAAGACAATAAAATATCAAAAGAAGCCATAGAAGGATGTTTAAGTGTATTAGCTCTAGGAAAAGCCAAAGAGATAGAGGATATATTTAAAGTATTAAACGACAATAAAATATCAAAAGAAGCCATAGAAGGATGTTTAAGTGTATTAGCTCAAGGAAAAGCCAAAGAGATAGAGGATATATTTAAAGTACTAAACGACAATAAAATATCAAAAGAAGCCATAGAAAGATGTTTAAGTGTATTAGCTCTAGGAAAAGCCAAAGAGATAGAAAAAATATTTAAAGTATTAAAAGACAATGGAATATCAAAAGATATAATTCATAATAATCTAGGATTTTTATTATTAAATAGTTTGCAAGAAATACAGACTATTTTTACTGAAGGAAATGTATATTTAAAAAGATATATGCAGTTAAAAGGATATTATGATAAAGTTATTAGTGAAGCTGAAATTCACGAGATATGTAAAGAAAAAAAGGTAACTGAAAGAGAATTTTTTGAAGATATGCGAGGAAAAGATTATCTAGAAATTTATGAAGAAACTGTTAAGAGAAAAGGAGGAATATATATAGGAAAAAGTTTTCCTATTGACGAAAATTATACAAGTGATAATGCTATAAAATTAATGAATATAGCGAAAATAGTTGCCAAAAACTTTGGGTATAGATATCACATGAGAGATATTTCTGAATTAGAAAGTCAAGCAATAGAAATCATTATTAGTAAGTGTGGAGATATTGTATACAATATGGATTGGAATCTAGAGTTATTAGAAAGACTTATTTATTCAAAAGCATATAATTATTTGAAAATTAATTTAAGAGCAAAAAAAATATTACAAGATTTTTCAACCTTAGAAATAGAAAGAGATAAAAGGTTTAGTAACGATTCAAGAGAAAAGGACAAAGGACTAGACTTAACGAATTGGAAAATAAATGAAGAACAAGAAAATATATTAAGATACATTTCTATGGATTTGGAAAATGGATATGAATTGAGCGATGCAATAAAAAATGTGGCAGATATGTTAAATATAGATGAAGAAGAAATATTAGAAGAGATAGAAAAAATAAAAGAACAAAATGACAAAAATAAAATTAGAATGGGAGAAGAAGATGAATTATCTTAAAAAATATGGTATAACACAAGAAGAAATTACAGAATTGGAAGAAATATACAATGAAAATATTATTAAATTTATAAAAGAAAATGAAATATTTATTACTGAAAAATTAGAATATTTAAAAAATGAAAATTATATCATTTATCCTATATTAAAAAATAACATTAGAATATTTCTAGAACTTATTTATGTGTTAAAAGAAAAAAATAAAATTATGAAAGAAAAAGGGTTTTCAAAAAAACATATACAAATGATATTAATGGATGAAAGATTATATTCTGATATAAAAATAAGTAAAGGAATGTGAGCATAAATGGATTTTGGATTATCAAAAGAAGTATTATCTATTTATAATATTTTAAAATCCATGTCATTACAATAAAATACAAAAAAGAAAGGAAAAATATAAAATGCCAGAAAATAAAAACAAAGAATTTTCACCTATGATGCAGAGATATCTTGAAACCAAAGAACAATACAAAGATTGTATCTTGTTTTATAGATTAGGTGACTTTTATGAAATGTTTTTTGATGATGCTATTACTGCAGCAAGAGAACTAGAAATTACACTAACAGGAAAAGATTGCGGACAAGAAGAAAGAGCACCCATGGCAGGTGTACCACATCATGCTGCTGAAATGTATATTTCCAGATTAATTGCCAAAGGATATAAAGTTGCTATATGTGAACAATTAGAAGACCCTAAAAATGCAAAAGGTATTGTCAAAAGAGGTGTCATTAGAGTTGTAACACCGGGAACAATCGTAGAGAGTAATATGCTTGAAGAAAGAAAAAATAACTATATCATGTCTATTTTTAAATCTGGAATTTATTTTGGGATTAGTGTATGTGACATATCAACAGGAGAATTCTATGCAGCAGAAATTAAAGACAATAACAATTTTCCACAATTATTAGATGAAATTGCAAGATATTCACCATCAGAACTAGTTATTAATTCGAATTTAGCAGATTGCACAGAAGAAATGAGCAAAATTAGAGAACGTTTTAGTACCTATATTACGAGATTTCAAGATAAATTTTTTGATAGTAAACCAGATATTATTAAATTACGATTTAACTTAGTGGATACTAATCAAAAACCAATTGAAAATATAGAAGAAAGAAGTTTTGCAGTAGCTAGTATAAATGCTTTAATTGAATATATAGAACAAACACAAATGACTAGCTTAGACCATATTAATAAAATTACAGTTTATCAAATATCCAAATATATGTCATTAGATATTAACGCAAGAAGAAATCTAGAAATCACAGAAAAAATGAGAGATAAATCTAAAAAAGGAACTTTATTATGGGTATTAGATAAAACATCCACTTCTATGGGAGGAAGACACTTAAGAAGATGGTTAAATGACCCACTAATTGATACATTAGAAATTAATAGAAGATTAGAAGCTGTCAAGGAATTAAAAGAAAATGTCATGTTAAGAGGAGATGTGATTGATAATCTAAAAAAAGTATATGATATCGAAAGATTAGCAGGTAAAATGGCTTATGGTAATGCCAATGCAAGAGATATGATTACATTAAAAAATTCTTTGGCAAGATTACCAGAAGTAAAAAGTGTTTTACAAACCACGGAATCCCCAATGTTAAAAGACATATATGAAAATTTAGATGAGTTACAAGACATCTATGAATTAATTGAAAAATCAATTGTAGATGATCCACCAATGACAGTAAAAGATGGTGGAATCATTAAAATGGGCTATGATGAAGAAGTTGATAAATTAAAAACAGCAACAACAGAAGGAAAGAATTGGATAATTCAATTAGAAGCTGATGAAAAAGAAAAAACAGGAATTAAAAATTTAAAAGTAGGATTTAATAAAGTATTTGGATATTTTATAGAAGTTACCAAATCAAACCTAGATCAAGTTCCGGAAAGATATATTAGAAAACAAACATTAACAAATGCAGAAAGATATATTACAGAAGAATTGAAAAACTTAGAAAATCAAATTTTAGGTGCAGAAGAAAAAGTGGTTAATCTAGAATATGATTTATTTACAAAAATAAGAGAAGAAATTGCTAAAAATATTATTCGATTACAAAAAACAGCAACACTTGTATCTACTTTAGATGTGTTAGCATCCTTTGCACAGGTTGCAGAAGATATGAATTATTGTATGCCACAAGTAGATAATTCAGGCGTTATTGATATCAAGGGAGGAAGACACCCTGTTATAGAAAAAATGCTAGGTGCAGGAGAATTTGTAGAAAATGATACCTATTTAGACAAAGATGAAAATCGATTATCGATTATTACGGGTCCTAATATGGCAGGTAAATCAACCTATATGAGACAAGTGGCATTAATTACATTAATGGCACAAGTCGGAAGTTTTGTACCAGCAGAAGAAGCTAAAATTGGAGTAGTAGATAAAATCTTTACAAGAGTAGGGGCATCTGATGATTTAAGTATGGGACAAAGTACTTTTATGGTAGAAATGATGGAAGTAGCAACTATTTTAAAAGAAGCAACACAAAATAGTTTAGTTATCTTAGATGAAATTGGAAGAGGAACATCTACTTATGATGGATTATCTATTGCTTGGGCAGTAGCAGAATATATTGCTAACAAAGAAAAATGTGGCGCAAAAACATTATTTGCTACACACTATCATGAATTAACAGAGCTAGAAGATAAAATTGAAGGTGTTAAAAATTATTCCATTGCCGTTAAGGAAAAAGGAGAAGATATTATCTTTTTAAGAAAGATTGTTAGAGGTGGAACAGATGAAAGTTATGGTATTCATGTAGCAAGATTAGCAGGTGTTCCAAAGACAGTTACAGAAGAGGCAAATAAAATCTTAAAATCTTTAGAAAGAAAAAATATCTTAACTGGTAAAAAAGAAGAAAAGAAAGATAAGAAACAAGTAGAAGGCCAATTTGATATGTATAATTTCAAATTAGCGGAAATTGCTCATGAGATTGATAAAATTAACTTAAATGAATTAACACCAATTGATGCATTAAATACATTGGTAAGAATAAAGGAAAAGATGAAATAAACCTATTTCTATATTGATAAAAGAAGAAAATAAAGAAAAGAGGAATCTATATATGAAAAAAATATCTATTTTTGGTTCAACAGGTTCTATTGGAACAACAACATTAAGAATTGTGGATGAAAATCCTGATTTGTTTCAAGCAATTACATTAGTTGCAGGAAGAAATATTGAAAAATTGATAGAACAAATTCATAAATTTCAACCAAAACATGTGTATATTACAGCAAAAGAAAATGCAGATAGGTTAAAAGAGGAATTTCCTGGTTTAGATGTTTACTATGGAGAAGAAGGACTAAGAGAAATTTCTAAATTAGAAGATGCAGATATTGCTGTATCAGCTTTAGTTGGAATTTCAGGATTAGAGCCTACCTACAACATGATAAAACATACAAAACAAGTTGCATTAGCCAATAAGGAAGTATTGGTAACAGGTGGATCTTTGATTATGAATTTAGCAAAAGAATGTAAAACAGAATTACTTACAGTAGATAGTGAACATAGTGCTATTATGCAATGTCTAAGAGGAGAAGAAACTAATCCTATTGACAAAATATTATTAACTGCATCAGGAGGACCATTTTTTGATAAACCAATTACAGATGATATCACACCAGAACAGGCATTAAATCATCCAACATGGAAAATGGGACCAAAAGTTACCATTGACTCATCTACTATGATGAATAAAGGATTTGAAGTTATAGAGGCTAGATGGTTATTTGATGTAGATCCATCCAATATTCAAGTAGTTGTACATAGACAAAGTTTAGTTCATTCTATGGTACAATTTAAAGATGGAACCATTATGGCAAATATCGGACCAAAAGATATGCAAATTCCAATAGCTTATGCATTAAATTATCCAACGAGACTAGAAAACAGAATCGAAAAATTAGATTTATTTGAAGTACAAACACTAAAATTTGAAAAGCCAGACTTAGAAAAGTTTAAATGCTTAAAATTAGCTTTTAGAGCAATAGAAATGGGACATAGTGCACAAGTTGTTTTAAATGCGGCAAATGAGGTAGCAGTAAAGAAATTTTTAGATAAAGAAATTACCTATACAGAGATACCAAGAATGATTGAAAAGGCTTTAGATAATCATAAAGTAACACCATTAACATCTGTTAAAGAGATTTTAGCATTAGATAAAAAAGTGAGAGATGAACTTATTAATATATAGAAAAAGGATGCCATAAGTTGTGGTCCAATCGTTGACTGTCAGAAAAAAACATATATCAATTTTGCTAGAGGATGTAAGGATTACTCGAAAACGGTAATGCACGAAATTAATAAACAAGATAACTAAAATTGAGGAGAAAAATATGGATAAAGATTCTATAATTGCCTATATTACAAGAAAAATTAATATTGCATATCGAATAAATCAAAATTGCTGTATAAGTTTTGTTGTTTCTGATGATATAGAATTAAAAAAAATAGAAAAAAAAATTTCTTCTATAGATATAAGCACAATTTTAGACGATAGAATCATAAATTATGATTTTTTTAGAAATAGAAATAATGGATTAACTGAATATTCAAGATTATGCAAAGAAAAAGGAAATCTTATGATTGCAACAGGCTTAGAAAGATATGCAGAATATTTAAAGCAAACTGGCCAAATCACAAAAGTTGGCGATTTTTATATGAATGTTTTTAATATTCCCAGAGATAGCTTTTATTTACAAAACAATGTTAGAATTATTTTACTATTAAACCAACAAGAATTTGGTATGTTTTTAAGTGAATATGGTGATGATTTTCTTTCTTATGCGCATATTAAAGAAGATTTAGATAGTATGCTAAAAAAGGATAAAAGTTCACAAAAAAATGAAGAAAGTGAAAGATGAAAGTAGAAAATCAAAATATAAAAAAGAAATCAAAAGATAATTATAAAGTTATTCGTACATTTAATAAGAATGGACCAATTTTTCAGGAAGTTATGGAAAAGATACTGCTTATGAAATTAAATGATATAGATAAAAATAAATATTAGAAAAAGCACTTGACAATCACAAACAAATGTTTTAAAATAATATCAAATCTAAAAAGGGAGATTATTAATGGAAAATAATAAATTAGAAACAATATCAAATCTTTTTGAAGATAATGAGATAAGAAGTGTTTGGGATAGTGAAAAGGGAGAATATTATTTTAGTGTTGTAGATGTTATTGCAGCATTAACTGATAGCAATATTCCAAGAAACTATTGGAGTGATTTAAAAAGAAAATTAAGACAAGAAGGAAGTCAACTGCACGAAAATATCGTGCAGTTGAAAATGAAAGCCGCAGATGGTAAAATGCGTGAAACAGATACATTAGATACAAAAGGAATATTAAGATTGATTGAATCAATACCAAGTTCTAAGGCAGAACCTTTTAAATTATGGCTTGCAAAAATGGGAAATGATAGAATAGATGAGATTTTTGACCCAGAAATTGCGTTGAACAGAGCTATTGACTACTACAGAAATAGAGGCTATTCAGATAAATGGATTGAAGCACGTTTAAAGGGAATTTTAGATAGAAAGAAGTTAACAGATGTATGGAAAGAAAATGGTATTAAGCAAAATTATGAATATGCTATATTGACTAATGAAATTTATCAAAGTTGGTCAGGAATGAAAGCTAGTGAATACAAAGATTATAAAAATATTAGAAAAGAGTCATTAAGAGATAATATGACAGATATTGAAGTAGCATTAACAGATTTAGGAGAAATAGCGACAAGAGAGCTTGCAAAAGAACATAGACCTTATGGATTAAAAGCAAACAGAAAAATAGCAAAAATGGGTGGTCATACAGCAAAAGTTGCAAGAGAAGATTTAGAAAAGAATTTAGGTAAAACAGTTATTAGTAATTCAAATGCGTTAGATTATAAATATTTGGAGACAGATAATTTAGATAGTAACAAAATATTGAGAGAAGGAAAAATGATTAATTATAGTTATGTTATGGGAATTGATAATATAGATAAACTGCAAGAAAATAATTTTGAAATAAAGTCTTATGGAAATAATTATGGAATTTCATTTTCAAGTGATAAAATAGAAATGTTTGAGAATTTTATTTTTAAGACATTACAAAATGGATTTTGGAACGAATATTTAGGTAAAGAAAAAGTTTTTATTTTTAAATTTAATGATGGAAAAATTAAAAGATACGTTCTAAATAAAGAAAATGAAAAAGAAATACTTAATTTGTGTCAAGAATTTGCAGATTGTAAGTTTGAGTCAATTGATAAAATGTTAAGAGATAATGATTTTTATGCAGAAACATATTTTAAAAATTAATTTTATATAAAGCAAGGGGAAAATAAGTGCAATTTGCAAGAATGTATCCCCCTTGTTTTTCAATTTATTATGCTATTGATTTTTACTAAAGTAGAAAAAGTATAATGTCAGTAATAAAAAACAAAGAAAAAGTTTTATAACTCAATCCTAGGCTGATATCTCTCCAGCCACATATTTACCTGGCAAAGATATGCCATAAGTTGAGGACCAGTCATCAATTGACCAAACCAAGGTCTAGAAAAGCTAGAACCATTAGTATCTAATATTTCTAAAATATATTTTCTATTTAATAAATCATTAATCGGTGCATTTGGATTTTGCATAATATTTGTCAACATATCTTTTACTTTAGCTAAATACGTAGGATTATGTGTTTTAGGATATGGTGATTTTTTTCTATCGACAATTTCAGCAGGTAAAAAGTCTTTACAAATATAACGAAGCAATCCTTTTTCTCTACCATTTAGAGCCTTCATTTCCCAAGGAATATTCCATACATATTGAGCTAAACGATAATCACAAAACGGAACACGAAGTTCAAATCCGTTATACATAGCCATTCTGTCAGAACGATCTAACAATGTTTGCATAAACCAATTTAAAGTCAGATAAGAAATTTTTCGTTTTTCAGCAGTTTCCTTAGAATCTGTATCTAATATTTCAACCTCTTCTAAACTTTCGTTATATCGATAATCAATATATTCTTTTAAATGTACTTTTTTACTTAAGTCAGGATGTAATAATGTTTGTCTTTCACTAATAGCAATTGACCAAGGAAATGTACCACTGTTTAAAGCATCTTCTCTAAAGAACCATGGATAGCCACCAAAGATTTCATCAGCACATTCGCCTGTTAATGCAACAGTTTGCTCTGGCTTTACATGTTTACAGAACAATAACAAAGAAGAATCAATATCAGCCATACCAGGCATATCTCTTGCAATCATACTATCATACAAATAAGAGGCAAGCTCTGGGGTATCAATGACAATATTATGATGTTTGGTATGCAAATTTTTACACATTAAGTCTATATAATAATTATCTGAATTGGGCTGAAAATCACTTTTGACAAAGTTTTTATCATTATCTACATAATCAATCGAATAGGTATCTAAAAGTGGTAAATTTTCTTTCTCGTAGAAATCAGCAGCAAATTTTGTAATGATACTAGAATCTAAACCACCAGATAAGAACGTACATAGAGGAACATCTGAAACCAATTGACGTTCAATTGCATCTTTTAATAAGTAACGAACATGATGACAAGTTTGTGCTAAATTATCTGTATGTTCTTCTGAATGTAACTTCCAATATCGATTGACTTTTAAACCATATTCATTAAATACAGCAAAGTGTGCAGGTTTTAATTCATAGATATTTTTAAAAATCGTTGTACCAGGTGTATGGCTAGGACCAATACCTAATAATTCAGATATACCTTGGCTATCTAAAATCTTTTCAATTCCAGGATATTGGAACATGGCTTTTATTTCTGAACCAAATACTAAAGTGTTATGGAATATAGAATAAAATAATGGTTTGACACCAAAATGGTCTCTTGCCATAAATAATTCCTTATCTTTCGAATTCCAAATAGCAAAAGCGAAAATACCATTTAAATGATGAACAATTTCTTTTCCAAAATGAATATATCCTTTTAATATCACTTCTGTATCACAATGTCCTTTAAAAGTAAAACCATTTTTGATTAAGATTTCTCTAAGTTCTTTTGTATTATATATTTGTCCATTATAACAAATAATGTAATCTCCATAGGATGTATGTTCTATCATTGGTTGTTTACCACCATCAGGATCAATTACAATTAGTCGTTTATGTGCGAAATAGGCATTATCTGAAACAAAATAACCATCTTCATCAGGTCCTCTTTTCGATAATGACTCATTCATATTTTTTAAAATTGTTTTAGAATTTTCATGTAATTTTTCTTTTATATTTACAAATCCAGTAAAACCACACATGTACTTTATACCTCCAATCTATATATCTTATGCAAAAAAAGAAACAAAATTTATTGATTTTAGAAAAAAAGTAATCAAAAATGAAATTAAGATATAAAAAATATTGTGGCAACAGTTGACAAAAAATGAAAATACTTGTATAATCTTATAGTGACTAAAATATCGATAAAAATAACAATAGATATATACATATATCTTAAGCAAGGAGGGATTTAGATGGCACAACCAAAAAGAAGATGGTCTAAAGCAAGAACACATGCTAAAAGATCAACATGGAAAAAAGAACAACCAGCATATACAACTTGTCCACATTGTCATGAACCAGTAATGCCACATAGAGTATGCAAAAACTGCGGATATTATGATGGAAAAGAAGTAATTGCTAAAAAAGAAAATAAAGATGCATAATGAAGGGGAAAGTAGTGCTTTTATAGAAGTACTATTTTTTGTTATCTAATCATGTATTTGGAGGTGTATGATGCCAAAATCTACGTTTTATAATTTGAATGAAGAAAAAAGAGAAAAAATAAAAAGAGCTTTAAAAAATGAATTTACAAAACATACTTTTGAAAAAGCATCAATTAGTAATATGATAGAAGAAGCAAATATACCAAGAGGAAGTTTTTATCAGTATTTTGAAGATAAGGAAGATGCTTTAAAATATATTATAGAAGATTTTCTGAATGATGAAAAGAAGAAAATCAAAGAATTATTAATACAGAATGAGGGAGACATATTTTTGACAACAATAGATTTATATTCTTATTTCGTAGATAAAAATTATCATGAAGAAGAAGTAAAACTATTTCAAAATATTATGAATAAATTAAGAAATGAAAATGTAAATATCTATAAAAATATCAAAACTAAAAGATTTACAAATTTAAAAGATATGGATAATGATAATTATTACATTAATACAAGTTTACTATCCATCGAGAATGATGAAGATATAGAATATATGTTAAGAATATTAACTTGTATTTTAAGGGCAGAATTGATAGATGTCATGCACAAAAAAGTATCAAAAGAAAAACGGAAAAGAAGAATTATCTAAGCAAATAGAAATTTTAAAAAAAGGAATGACAAAATAATACAAAAATTCAAAAAAAATATGTACATTTTTTTTATTTTATGATATGATTCTAAAGAAAATACAAAAGAAAGAGAGGAGATACAAATGTCTGAAAAATTTTTAAAAAGAACAAACTGGACAGACATCGTAATATCTATACTATTTGTGATATTAGGAGCATTATTAACAATAAGACCAACTGAAATGGTGTCTGTTATAGCTACACTTTTAGGAATGGTATTATTTATTATGGGATTTCTAAAATTGGTAGATTATTTTACATCTAAAGATAAAGAAGATTATTTATTAACATTTGCATTAGTGGCAGCTGTATTAGGTGTAATTGTGTTATCTTGCTCAGATGTTATTACAGGAATCTTTAGAGTAATACTAGGAATATGGATTATTGTTTCAGGAATTAGAAATTTCCAAACATCATTAGTATGGAAAGATGTAAAATCAGGACTTTGGACAATAACTGTATTATGTGCATTATTAATGATTATTGCAGGAATTGTTGTATTAGTAAGTTCAACTTTAGCAATTAGAATTGTTGGTATTACGATTGTCGTTTATGCAGTATTAGATATTGTTGCAAGATCAATATTTATGAAAAAAGTTCAAGACTATTTAGATAAATAAGTAAAAAAACACTTTCGATAGAGAGTGTTTTTTTTTGAATATTTGTGATAAAATAATATTGTAATAAAGAAAGGAAGGCGTTTAATATGAAAAAAGTAGAAATTAAAATTGAAGGAATGCATTGTGAAGGCTGTTCAAAGAGATTAACAAAAATATTAAGTAATGTAGATGGTGTAAATACAGTAAAGGTTAGCTTAGAAAATAAATTAGCTGATATAGAATATGATGAAACAATTGCAAAATTAGAAGATTTTTATGAAGCAATTGAAGATGCTGGATTTGAAGTTGTAAAATAATAAAGAAGGAGGAACATAGTTTGAAAAAAGTTCTCTTGAAAATAGATGGAATGACATGTAGTGCTTGTTCTAATGGACTAGAAAAGTATTTGAATAAACAAGAAGGTATAAAACAAGCATCTGTCAACTTAGTTATGAATAATGCGAGTATTGAGTATGATGAGAAATTACTAGATATTCCACAAATAGAAAAATTTGTCGAAAAAGCAGGATTTGAAAGTTTAGGAATTGACAAATTAGAAAAAGAAAAAAAGAAAACTTCAAATGAAAAATATAAATTGATTGGTTTAACCATTTTAGCTATTTTAATTTTATATATTTCTATGGGACAAATGATAGGATTACCTATATTTGAAATCTTAAATATGCATGATCATCCAATTTATTTTTCCATTGTGCAATTTATCTTATCCATCATTTCTATATATTTAGGAAAAGATATTATACGAAATGGATATAAAAATTTAGTGCATAAAACACCCAATATGGATACATTAGTTGGGTTAGGCGTTATTAGTAGTTTACTATATAGCATGTATAATACCTATCAAATCTTAATAGGAAATGAAGAAGCTGTTCATCATTTATATTATGAATCAATTGTCATTATCCTCTTCTTTATCAAAATTGGAAAATATGTAGAAGGAAGAAATAAAGATAAAACAAAAGAAGCGATACAAGATTTAATGATGATAACACCCAATTTAGCTACAATTGAAAAAGATGGAAAACAAAAACAAGTAACCTTAGATGAAATTCAAAAAGGAGATATCGTCATTTGTAAACCTGGAGAAAAAATAGCAGTAGATGGTGAAATTATAGAAGGAATAACACATATTGATGAATCTTTTATCACAGGAGAAAGTGTTCCAGTAAAGAAAACAACAGGAAATAAAGTCATTGCTGGAAGTATGAATTATGATGGAAGTATAAAATATAAAGCAGAAAAAATTGGAAAAGAATCTACTGTATCAGAAATTGTGAGAATGGTTGTAGAAGCAACCAATACGAAAGCACCAATTGCAAAAATTGCAGATACGATTAGTGGGTATTTTGTTCCTGGTATTATTCTAATTGCAGTTTTAGCAAGCATTGTATGGGCTATCTTAGGAAAAGATATTGGCTTTATCATGAATATCTTTATTACTGTATTAGTAGTAGCTTGTCCGTGTAGTTTGGGATTAGCAACACCACTTGCGATTGTCATGGCTTCAGGATTGGCAAGCAAAAAAGGCATATTAGTGAAATCGAGTGAAGCTTTAGAAAATGCACATAAAATAAAAACAATTGTATTTGATAAAACAGGAACTTTAACAAAAGGACATTTAAGTATATCTCAAATATTTAATTATTCTGATTTAAAAGAAGATGAAATCGTAGAAGCAATAGCTAATATAGAAAATCATTCTGAACATCCAATTGCAAGAGGAATTGTAAGATATGCAGAAGAAAGAAATATAGTAATAGATTCTAAAAAAGTAACAGATTTTAAAAATATCTCAGGATATGGAATACAAGCAAAATATAATGATAAAACTTATCTTATCGGAAATAAAAAATTAATGTTAGAAAATCATATAAACATTGATAAAATTATAAAAGAAACTGAATTAAATGATGATGAAATACTAGAAAATGATGGAAATAGTCTGTTATTCATAGCAAAAGAAAATACATTGATTGCTTTAATTGGTGTAAAAGACGTGATAAGAGAAAATGCAAAAAAAGTGATTGATAAACTTAAACAACAAAACATATCTACAGTTATGTTGACAGGTGATAATGCAAAAACAGCAAAAGCCATTGGAAAAGCAATTGGAATTGAAAAAGTCATTGCAGGAGTTGTACCAAAGCAAAAAGCAGAAGAAATTACAAAACTGAAAGAAAGTGGATTGGTTATGATGTGTGGAGATGGCATTAATGATAGTATTAGTCTAGTAAAAGCAGATATTGGTGTTTCTGTTGGAAGTGGTACAGATATTGCTATGGATAGTAGTGATGTGGTCTTAATGAAAGATAATTTAGATAAGATTAATGATTTTATACAAATTAGTAAAAAAACAATGCACATTATTAAGCAAAACCTATTTTGGGCATTTTTCTATAATATCTGTATGATACCAATTGCAGCAGGGGTATTAATTCCATTGGGTATCAATATGAATCCTATGTTTGCAGCCTTTAGTATGACGATTAGTAGTGTGACAGTTACCTTAAATAGTTTACGATTAAAGAAAATATAAAAAATTTAACCTCGTTTTATACAGAAAAATCTCTCTATATGTTCAAGATAAAAGTAGATTTTCCTATAATAAAAGATAAGACCTCTTCTAAAAGAGGTCTTAAAACGTATTAAAACGAAATAATTACATTTAATATATAAAATTAAATGTTAATGATAGTATATGCAAAAAATAGATATTTATACATAAAATTTATACAAAACTAGATACATATTATAAAAAACATGATATACTGATGTCAGATATAATAAAGGAGAAATGCCATGAAAAAGATATATATTATTTTAACACACACAGGAACACTACTTTCAAAGATTATTAGAAAATGGACGAAAGATGAATTTACACATGTTTCAATTGCATTAGATGAGGATTTGAATCAAATGTATAGTTTTGGAAGATTACATCCATATAATCCTTTTTGGGGAGGATTTGTACAAGAAGGAATTCATACAGGAACATTTAAGAGATTTAAAAAAACAGAGGCATTTATTTATTCTTTAGATATAACACAAGAACAATATATCATGGTAAAAAACGAAATTAAAAGAATAGAAGAACATAAAACAGAATATTATTTTAATGTATTAGGATTATTGGCTGTGGGATTTCATAAAAAAATTCAACCAAATCATTCTTTTTATTGTGCTGAATTTGTAAAATATATTTTAGAATCAGCAGAAATACCAACTGATTTGCCAATAATTGTAAGACCACAAAATTTTAAAGATATAAAAAATTATACAGTTGTTTATAAGGGAAAATTAAGAAAATATAATAGAGAGAAAAAAAGAGAATATATTATGAAATGTATAGAAATGTGTACGAAAAAGAAGAAAGAGGCAATTTAGATAGATTGCAGTTTATTCATGTTATTGATAAACTAATATCATATTGAAAATAGGGGGAATTAAATATGAAAAAAGCAATCATAGGAGTTGTTATAGCCATTGTCTTAGTGGCTGTTGTAGGAATTGGCGTTTTAGTAGTGAATGATTTTAGACAGGAGGATATTTTAAGACAAGAAATGTTAGAATTTGAAAATCTAACACGCGCAGAAAATATTGATTTAGATCAGATTGACCAAAGAATTCGAGAATTAAAAACAACAGGAGATTATGGTGTCTTAGAGAAAGCAATGAAAGATTATTTAGCAGATGTGGTAAATACTTCGGTTAGCATTGCAAATATAATAAATGATGAAAGAATTGTAAATGCATTAACACCTGAAAATTATACAGAAGATGGACCAGATTTTGTTCAAACTAAACAATTTTTAGAGCAAGCCAAAAGTGATATAGAACAATATAAGACAGAAGTATTAACATTATTAACAAATGAAGGAGCTATGTCATATATAGAAGATAAAAATTTAGACCAATATTATATAGACTTATATAAAGAAATTGCTTTATCAGAAGATACTGCAATAGAAGAAAGTAATACTGAATTAGAAAATTCTCTAGATGAAATGATGAAATTATTAGATGTTGAAACACAAATTATTAACTTCCTTTCAGAAAATAAAGATGGTTGGGAAATACAAGGAGAAAATATCATATTTAATAATCAAACATTACAAGATCAATATAATGAATATATTAGTCAAATACAGTAATGTATAAGGAGACAGTACCTATTGAAAGGTGCTGTTTTTTATTGAATAGGAAACTTGATTCCTATTCAATAAAAAACAACATTGCATTTCATTTATAATTTTGATATGATTGTTCATAATAAAAGTAGATAAATGAAAAAGGAGGAAATCATGACGGAAAAAGAAAAAAGGGATAAAGGAGAATTATATAATCTAGCAAATGATGAAGAACTTGTACTAGAAATGAGAAAATGTAAACAATTATGTTATAAATACAATCATATTTCTCCAGATAAAATGGAAGAAAGAAAAGAATTCATAAAGAAAATATTAGGAAGCACAGGAGAAAATTTGCAAGTAGAATCCAACTTTTATTGTGATTATGGATATAATACACATGTTGGAGAAAACTTCTATGTAAACCATAATTGTGTGATATTAGATGTAACAAAAGTGGAATTTGGAGATAATGTCTTTATTGGACCAAATTGTGGTTTTTATACTGCAGGACATCCATTAGATGTAGAAACAAGAAATCAAGGATTAGAATATGGAAAACCAATTAAAGTAGGGAATAATGTATGGATTGGTGGAAATGTTGTTGTATTACCAGGTGTGACCATAGGAGATAATGTAACAATAGGTGCAGGAAGTGTTGTCACAAAAGATATTCCATCAAATACAGTAGCACATGGAAATCCATGTAGAGTAGTTAAACAGTTATAAGGAATACAGAAGTGAAAGCGGAAAAAATGAATTATAAAATTACGAAGAGAGAAAAATAAAAATTTTTCTCTTTTTTATTGACAAACTTTATACCTAGATATACAATGTATAAAGATACATAGAATATCTAGGTATAGGAGGTGAATATATGAAAATAGATAAAGAACTATTAAAGGGGAGTACAACCATGTTAATTTTGAACTTATTAAAAAAAGAAGATATGTATGGATATCAAATGATTAAAAAATTAAAAGAAACATCAGAAGATGTATTTGAACTAAAAGAAGGAACTTTATATCCTATATTACATACTTTGGAAGAAAAAAGATATATTACATCATATTGGGATGAATCTTCTAGTAAAAAAAGAAAATATTATTCTATAACAAAAAAAGGAAAAGATGTCTTAAAAGAAAAAGAAACAGAATGGAAGATTTTTAGCAATGGTGTCAATAAAGTATTAGGGGGTGTTTCATTTGCAAATTAAAGATTTTTTAGAAAAAGTATGCAATGAAATTAAATACAAGCCAATTCGAGAAGAAATTAGCAAAGAACTAGAAAACCATATAGAAGAGTCGAAAGAAGCATATATACATAAAGGTGAAAGTGAGGAAATAGCAATTAATAAAGCAATTGCAGATATGGGGGATGCAGAAGTTATTGGGAAAACATTAAATAAGATTCATAAACCAAAATTAGATTATAAATTAATTATCTTACTTTTGATTTTATTATGTTTTACATTTTTAGTTGTAGGAATCAAAACAACTTCACATGTATTTTCAGAAGGGGAAGGACCATTTTTTGTTAAAACAATTGTATATCTTATAATAGGTTTTATATTAGGGTTAGCCATTTATTTTATGGATTATACTAAAATATCGAAATATTCAAATTATATTTATATAGTCTCTTCTATATTAATTATTTATACAATAATATTTAGTCATCACCTAATAAATGGTATTCCATATCTAAATATAGGAAACATATATATTCCCATTAATAGAGTTACAATGCCTTTATTTTTGATTTCTTTTATAGGATTTATACAAAATGTAGGAAAACATAAGATGGAATTTCGTGTTTTGAATTTAGAAACAATTCAAATAGATAAAAGTCTAATAAAGGTAATTATTTTAAGTGTGTTTTCTTTATTATTATTAGCATCTATTCCATCATTAACATCTGCTTTTATATTAGGAATCGCATATATGATAATAGCAATAGTTAAAATTATAAAAGATAGTCATAAAAAAGTAACCAATCTTTTAAAATTATGTGGAGTCATATTTGCTTTAGGGATTATATGTATCCTTAGTCTTACAACAGCTCCATATCGTTTAGAAAGAATTGTAACAACCTTCCACCCAGAAACAGATCCAGAAGGTGCTGGATGGGTAGGTATCAATAGAAAATTAGTTATTGAATCTGCTAGTATGTTTGGAGAAGCCGAAGATATGAGTAATGCCATTGAATTGTTTGATGAGGGGGCAGAATATGCTTTTACATCCATTCTTGCACATTATGGTTGGATAGTAGCAATTCTATTGATTGTAACAATTATATTAATTTCAGTGAAATTGATTATAAATTCTATTAAAGTAAAAGATGATTATGGAAAAATGATAATTATAGGAATTTCTTGTTTATTTATTTTCCAGAGTGTATTTAATGTTTTGATGAATTTGAATTTATGGTTTGAGTCAGGTTTTGAATTACCATTTGTTTCTT
Organism: uncultured Eubacteriales bacterium; assembly: GCA_949289635.1. Taxonomy (GTDB): domain Bacteria; phylum Bacillota; class Clostridia; order TANB77; family CAG-508; genus CAG-269. The sequence goes on from CASEOS010000014.1 coordinate 17,896, forward strand.
ATGGTGGGACAGGATTAATTATGAATATGGCATGTTTAGCATTGGTATTATCAATTTATAGGAGAAAAGATATATTGATAAGTTCTGATAATAAAAAAATAGCAGGAGCAACACAATCAGAGTAATTTTAAATATGATTTATAAAGCTAGTATTTCTAGCTTTATTTTTGTGATATAACAATAACCATTTCTAATAAATTTTAAAAACTATAGTATTTTAAATCTAAATATGTTAATATATGACTATAGAAAATTATTTAGAAAGATAAATGATAAAAAAAGGAGAAAGACAAATGTTACGGACTAGTTTATTTGATAATTTTCGTTGTTAGTTTAGTTTATTTGTTTTCGCTGACAGCTAATTTTAAAGGTGTAAAAAAAATAGCGGTCATATTTGGAATATTAATTTTATATAGTGTATGTTTAATATTAGGTAGTTTTTTAGGATACTTCGCAGGAAATATATATGCCCAGAAGAATAATATATTTGATCCTGGAATAGGTCATACACTAACAATGGCATTGGAAACTATAACATTTGTTCCTGGAATAGTAAGTATATTTATCGGATTATATAAAAAGAAAAAAATAGGAAAGGTATTAACAATTATATATATGTTAGGAACAATATTTCTATTCCAAACAGCATTTTTCTTATTATTGGTTAATATGTAATTTATAAAGAGGTATTTTATGAAAAAGAAAGTAATAATGGCTATAATGATAATTGTAATTTTATTGGTTTTATTTGTACCAATACCAATGTATTTAAATGACGGAGGTACTGTTGAATATAAAGCATTAACTTATAAAATATCAAAAGTTCATAGGATTGTGGAAGATTTGGAAAACAGTTATGAAGAGGGGATAATAATAGAAGTATTGGGGATTGAGTTATATAATAATGTAAAATAGAAATAAGAAGTTGCATAGGAGTTGAACAAAATTACTGATAAATTCAGTGATTTTGTTTTACATTCTGAGAAAAACGATATATAATGACAATAGAAAAGGAGGCGGGCGCTATGAAGAAAGAAAGAATTTCTAATATTTATAAACTGCTTGTTATCATAAGCCTTCTTACAGGAATATTATTGAATCTTTTAAACACAAGCTCAGTAACTGCTATGTTATCCTATTATACATTACAAAGCAATATTATCTGCTTAATAATGTTTATAGGAATTATGGTGGCTGTAATCTTACATAAAGACTATCGGTCAAGTAATATTTACTATTTACTCAAAGGTGGTGTGATAATTACTATATTAGTAACAGCAATTACTTATCAAGTCGCCTTAATTCCCAATAATTTTAGTATGGATGTAGCATATACAACAAATACAGACAGAATCTGGGCGAATTTGTTTGTACATGTAATTTCTCCAGCTATAGTTGTAGGGGATTATATCTTATTTGATATAAAAGGTAATCTGAAATATTACTATCCATTCATTTGGCTATTCATTCCTTTAAATTATGTATTATATGTGTATACATATAGTGCAAGAGGAGGAAGGTTTTATGGAATAGGAGGTTCGAGAGAATTTGCCTATATTTTCCTAGATTATAACCAGATAGGATATAAAGGTGTCTTAGGAGCAATAGGAGTGATTGTCCTTGCTATTTTGCTAGTTTCATATTTATTAGTATTTCTGGATAGACGGAAAAGAAAATAAGCAGTTTAAAAGAGGAATTGTACAAAGAAGAATTTCTTGTGCAATTCCTTCTAATATATTTGACAAATGGGAAATACCATGATAAAATAATAAAACATTAAGAGCATACCTAGAGGAAACTCGAGCGGTATGAAGTAACCAATAGGTTATTACACAGAAAGCAGGAAATTTACCTTGCTGGAGGAGTCTTAATACAAAGATTTCTTTAGCAAGGTTTTTTGTATATAAAATAAAGGGGAAATATTTATGGAAAAGGTAGATAAAATATTAAAAACATATTATAATCAGTATGAAGAGGAAAACAGGTTCAAAAAATCAAATCATAATAGATTAGAATTTATTACAACAACAAACTATATAGAAAAATATTTAAAAAAGAAAGATAAAATCCTAGAAGTAGGAGCAGGAACAGGAGCCTATTCTTTGTATTATGCTAAACAAGGTTATGATGTAACTGCGATAGAATTGGTAGAAGAAAATATAGAAAAACTAAAACAAGGAATAACAGAAAAAATGAACATACAAGTCTATCAAGGAAATGCAGTTGATTTAAGCAGGTTTAAAGATGAAACATTTGATATTACACTTGTATTAGGACCAATGTATCATTTATTTACAAAAGAAGAACAAGAAAAGGCAATTGCAGAAGCCATTCGCGTTACTAAAAAAGGAGGACTTATCTATTTTGCATATATTACAAATGATGCAGTAGTTTTAAAAGTTTTATTACTAGAACATAAATTGTTAGAATATAAACACAAACATGATGAAAATTTTAAATTAGTAAATGCACCAGAACAAATTTTTAATTTATTTTTGATTAAGGATTTTGAAGAAATGATGGAACATACCAATACGATTTGTTTACATGAAGTGGCAACAGATGGAATTGCACAAGCAATGCAAATCTATATTGATCAGTTAAACGAAAAAGAATTTGAAGAATGGATTCAGTATCATTTGGCAACTTGTGAAAGAAAGGATTTAATGGGATATAGTACACATGTATTACATATATGCCAAAAGAAATAAATATATAAGGGAGGAATTTTTATGAAAACAATTATACCAGAAAAATTAAAAAAAGGTGATGAAATTCGAATTATTGCACCTTCTAGAAGTATGAAAATCTTAGGAAAGGATTGCATAGAACTTGCAACAAAACGTTTAGAAGAGGAAGGATTTAAAGTTACATTTGCAGAACATGTCATGGATTCTTTTGATGATGATTATAATTGTGCAAAAATAGAAGATAGAGTAAAAGATTTAGAAGAAGCATTTAAAGACAAACATGTAAAAGCGATATTAACTGTTATTGGTGGATATAATTCTAATCAATTACTACAATATATAAATTATAATGTCATAAAAGAAAATCCTAAAATCTTATGTGGATATTCAGATATTACTGCTTTATTAGATTCCATCTATGCCAAAACAGGACTAGTAACTTATTATGGACCACATTATTCAAGCTTTGGTATGAAAAAAGGATTTGAATATACTTTAGAATATTTTAGAAAAATGTTCATAGAAGAAAATGAAGAAATTGATATATTACCATCTAAAGAATGGAGTGACGATGCATGGTTTATCGACCAAGAAAATAGAGAATTTTTTGAAAATAAAGGTTATTTAACAATCAATGAAGGAAAAGCAGAAGGAGAAATTGTTGGTGGTAACCTATGCACATTAAATTTATTACAAGGTACAGAATATATGCCAGACGTAGAAAACAAAATCTTATTCCTAGAGGATGATGGAATGGCAGGTAATACTTTTCTAATGGAATTTGATAGAAATTTACAATCTCTATTACACACATTAAAAACTGTAAAAGGAATTGTAATTGGAAGAGCGCAAAAAAATTGCAATATGACAGATGAAAAATGGATAAAATTAATTAAAAATAAAGCAGAATTAAATAATATACCTGTTATCGCTAATGTAGACTTTGGACATACAACACCAATTTGTACATTTCCAATCGGAGGTTATGCTAAAATAGAAGCCAAGGATGGACAAGCAAGTATACAAATACGAAATCAAAAATAAAGTAGGTGATAGTATTGAATGATATCATAATAGAAAAGATGAAAGAAGAGGATATAGAACAGGTTGCTAAAATTCTTGTAGACTCATGGAAAATTGCATATAAAGATATCATTGATAAGACATTTTTGAAAAATTTAAGTCTAGAAGAAAAAATACAAACATTAAATGAAGAATATAAAACTAGAACGCATACAGTGGCAAGAAACAAAGAAACGGATGAAGTTGTAGGTGTTACTAGGTTTGGAAAAAGATTAGATGAACTAAATAGGTTTACTGAATATGATGGAGAAATATATGGATTATATGTAAAACCAGGATTATTAAGAAAAAAGATAGGAAGTAGATTATTGTTACATGCGAAAGAAAAATTAAAAGAACAAGGAAACCATAAAATGATTATTTGGTGTTTAAAAGAAAATGAACCTTCAAGAAAATTTTACGAAAGTATGGGAGGTATTTTATTAGGAGAAAAAACACGTAATATAGGAGGAAAAGATTATCCATTAGTTGGATATGGATATCAAATTTAATTAATTGTGTTTAAAAAAGATTTTAGTAGTAAGTTATAGTTACAAATAACAGAGAGATAGTGGTAGGTGAAAACTATTAGTATATAATATTATGAATTACAGTCTTTATAGCAATTACACTAAAGTTTGTGAAGAAACTTAAAATGAGGCAACTTTCAAAAGTTGTAAAAAAAGGTGGTACCACGGGCTAAACTCGTCCTTTTAATAGGATTGGTTTAGCTCTTTTTATATAATTAAAAATTTATCTAAGGGGAGGAATTTATATGAAAGGCTTAGAAATAATCAAAAGAAATGCAGTTCAAATTATATCAGAAGAGGAATTAAATAAAAAAATGGAGAATGGTAAAAAACTAAAAATTAAATTAGGAGCTGATCCAAGTAGACCAGATTTACATTTAGGACATACAGTTGTACTAAGAGCATTAAAAGAATTTCAGAAGATGGGACATGAAGTTATTTTTGTAATTGGAGATTATACAGGAATGATAGGAGATCCAAGTGGTAAAAATAAAACAAGACCAGCATTAACTTTTGAAGAAACCAGAAAATCTGGAGAAACCTACTTTAAGCAAGTTACCAAAATATTGGATAAAGAAAAAACAAGGATTGCATATAATTCAGAATGGTTATCAAAATTAAATTTAAAAGAAGTGATAGAATTAACAAGCAAATATACTGTGGCTAGAATATTAGAAAGGGAAGATTTTAAAAATCGATATGAAAATAATCTACCACTTTCTATTCACGAATTATTATATCCATTAATGCAAGGATATGATAGTGTTGCTTTAAAAGCAGATATAGAAATTGGAGGAACAGACCAAACATTTAATTTGTTAGTAGGAAGAGAATTACAAAAAGAATTCTCTCAAGAACCACAAATTGTTATCACATTTCCTTTACTTGTTGGATTAGATGGTAAAAATAAGATGAGTAAATCTTTAGATAATTATATTGGAATCGACGAGAAACCAGAAATTATGTATGAAAAAGCAATGAAAATACCAGATGAATGTTTATTACAATATTATCAATTAACAACAGATATGGATTTAGAAAAAGTAAAAACACTTATAGAAGAAGATATCTTATTAGCACATAGAAAATATGCAAGAGAAATTATAAAGATATATCATGGAGAAGAATATGTTAAAGATGCAGAAAACAGATATGATACAGTTGCTAAAGGAGGTATACCTGAAGATATAAAGGAAATCTTTTTAAAAGAAAAAGAAATCAATATATGTGATTTATTAGTAAAAGTAGAATTTGCGACATCAAAAAGTGAAGCAAAAAGATTAATAATGGGAAATGGTGTTAAGTTAGATAACAAAACAGTTGAGAATATTCATTTTATCGTAAATATAGAAGAGGAAAAAATTTTGCGTGTAGGGAAGAGTAAATTTGTAAAAGTGAAAAATGAATAAATATAGTGTTTTATATACAATAAAAATGGAGAAAATCAGTATTTAGATTTTCTCCTGTATTAATGATTAACATAGCTAAAAGCTATGGACACTAATGTAATAATAATATATGAAAAATTATTAATTATATACATAAAAAACGATAGCCTTTTAGGGCTATCGGATTATAATGATTTTCATTCTTTTCAGAATGGACACTAATGTTTACTAATTTAATTATAAATGATACTGTAGAAAAAAGTCAAGTAAAATTAGAAAATTCATATATTTTTCAATGGTCTTAATCTATACAAATTTTCAAGCTGTAAATTTATTTTATTCCAGTCGTTTGGTGAAATGGAAACTAATTGTCCCTTCTTTCTATAAGGATTTGTAACCCTTAACTTGCTAACCACTTTTAATTGCTCAATTAAAATAGTAGAATCAATTTCTTCTAAATCAAATAGTAGAATCAATTTCTTCTAAATCAATGTGAAACCAAAAATAATCATTTAATCTTTTAGTTGTTAATGGAAGTATTGCACATATAGGAGAATTTTTAGAGGTTTTTAATATCAAAACAGGTCTTAGTTTGTTTTGCTCACTTCCAATATTTATTCCAAGATTACACCAATAAATAAAATTATTATATATTGGAAATTTAGGTAATTGACCATTATATCTTAAATTTGCTTTTTCTTTAGTCCATTTTGAAAAATCAATAGTATCGGTATTATTAATGCTATTTAACAAAATTTCAGTGGAATTAATGTTATTGTGAATTTCATTATTCATAGATAATCACCTCGTTTTTATAGTATAGCATAATTAAGCAAATAAGTAAACAAAAGTTTGCAATATTTTTTAAATTTTATATTTAATAATAATATATAGTTTAATATAATATGGTAACCTTTTCTAAAAAAATGGTAATATATAAATAGATAAAAATGGAAAATACTGTCGTTGTGAATAGATATAACTTCATGTTAAAATATAACTAAGAAAAATATACATAATAGACAAATAAAAGAAAAGGAAAAAGTATATGAGAAAAATAGAAGGGAATGGAATAAGAAATATCATACATACGAATATTTGTATTATATTAATGATACTGGTTGTATTGATTCTTACCATTGCATATAAATATATTACATATAAAAGAGAAGTACAAGCTTCATTAGAAACAAGTGTAAATGTAGAAGAATTATATAATACAACGAATAAGGAAGAAGCCAATATAAAAGAAGAGGAAAATAGAAAAGAAAAAGATATTGATAGTACCACATCTGATTGGGAATTATTACTAGTAAATAAAAATCATAAAGTTCCAGAAGGATATGTTGTGGAATTAGAAGAAGTGGAAGATGGACATCAAGTAGATAAAAGAATAGTAGAATCTTTAAAACAGATGTTAGCTGATGCTAGAAAAGAAGGATTGTCTCCTCTTATTTGTTCGAGTTATCGAACGAATGATAAACAACAAAAGTTATATAATAATAAAGTTAGAGAATATGAAAGATGGGGATGTAGTTCTGAAGAAGCAAAAGAATTTGCATCTTATTGGGTAGCAATTCCAGGAACAGGGGAACATGAAACAGGACTTGCAGTTGATATTGTGTCTAAAGATTATCAAATATTAGATGAAAAACAAGAACAGACAGATGTACAAAGATGGTTAATAGATAATTCATATAAATATGGATTTGCTTTAAGGTATCCAACAGATAAAAAGGATATTACGATGATAAACTATGAACCATGGCATTATCGATATGTTGGAGTCGACAATGCAACATATATGAAAGAACATGATATGTGTTTAGAAGAATATATTGATTATTTAAAGCAATTTGAAGAAGAGGAATATAAAGAAATTATTTTATAGAAAGAAGTACAATAATATAATTTTATTGTACTTTTTTTGTTGTAATATGGTAAGTGTTATGATAGAATTTTTGTGAAATAAAACAAATAAGATAATTTTAAATGGAAAGGTAGAAAATATGTATCGAATTATTTTTATTGACATAGATGGAACATTAAGAAATGATAAGAAAGAAATAACAGAAAGAACAAAAAAAGCAATTTGTGAAGCTAAGAAAAAAGGAATATATATAGTTATCTGTTCAGGAAGACCGGGAAAATATGTAGAAGAGGTAAGCAAAGCATCTTCAGCTAGTAATTATGTAATTGCTTGTAATGGTGGAGAAATCTACGATTATGAAAAAAAGAAAACAATATATGTAAATCCTTTAAAAGCAGAAGAAGTCATGACGTTATGGTATTTAGCAGAAAAATATGATACACAACTTATCATGATTTCTAATGGAAAAAGAATTGTAAGGAAACAAACAAATGATGGTACAGATATTATATTAGAAGAACCAATAGAAAATTTTGTAAGTCATAATCCAGTTACACAATGTGTTTTTTCAAGTTTGAAATTAGAAAAAATACAACAAATTAAAGAAGAAATAGATATGGTAAAAGATATGGAAATTGTAAATTTATCAGGGTGCTTAGTAAATGATAATCTTCCAAAAGAAAAGCCTTTTTTCTTAGATATTACATGTAGAGGTACGAGTAAAGGAAATGCAATTAAAAAATTGTGTGAATATTTAAAAATAGATTTAAAAGATAGTGTAGCATTAGGAGATAGTTATAATGATTTAAGCATGTTTGAAGTTGTAGGACATTCTGTAGCTATGGGAAATGTGCCAGAGGATATAAAGAAAATGGTTGATGAGGTAACAGATACTAATAATAAAGATGGAGTAGCAAAATTCGTAGAAAATTTGAATAAGGAAGTGTTATAAAATGGAAATAGAATTACATAAAAGATTAGAAATTATAAGAGATAAGAAAAATGTAGAATTACCCAAAGATATAGTAGAAAAAATAAAAATTTTTTGGCAAAAACAAGTAGAAGAAAATCCTCATTTATTTAATGGAGAAGTATGGAGTGTTACGAAATTTGAAGAATTAAAAGATAGGTTAAGATTAACTGTTCAAAAAACAAATTATGCACATTATTTATATGATGAACGAGTAGGATTAGAAGGAAATTTAGCCTGCTATAATTTAAATGGAGGTATATTGTTAGAAACACTTGATAAAAAATATATTGTTGGTGAAATGGATGAAACTACTTCGTACCCAAGAGGCTTACAAATTCCAGGAGGAAATTTAGATCAAAATGACATAAAAGAAGATGGAACAGTTGATTTAATTGGGAATATAGCAAGAGAGTTACAAGAAGAATTGAATTTGGATTTATTTGATAAATCTATGATACCATCATATAAAATGCAATACATGGAGTTGCCAGAAGGCAGAAGACATGCTTATTCTCCAAAATTGAAAGGCTTTTTAAAAATGACATCAGAAGAAATGAAAGAATATTATGAAAAATATAAAACATATTTAAAGGAAAATAACCAAGAAGTAGAATTTGCAAAGATACATTTTATAGATAAAGAAAATGTTGTAGCAGAGTTAGATGCTTTAGATAATCCTAAAAGGCCTTATTTAAGAGGTTTACTTTGTATGGATAGCAAAGAAATATGAAAGGAGAAAATAATGAATATAGGAATAGATATAGATGGAGTATTAACAAATGATGATGATTATACTATGGATGCAACTTCAAAATATGTATTTGAACATAATTTAGAAGGATTTGAAGATCCATACAAATATGAAGACCATAAATTTAATTGGACAAAGGAAATTTTAGATGATTATAGGAAAGAATATTTTTGGAACTATATAGAACATGAACCTGCAAGAAAATATGCAAGTGAAGTAATAAGAAAATTAAAGGAAGAAGGAAATCATATATATATTATTACTTCAAGGCATAATACAACGAAAAATACAGAAGAAGGAGAAAAAACTAGAAAAATAACTAAGGAATGGTTGAAAGAAAATAATATTTTATATGATGAAGTTTATTTTTCACCAGATAAAACAAAACAAATTGACTCTTTAAGAATTGATATTATGATAGAAGATAGCCCAGAAACCATACCAACATTTGTAAATCATACACATGTATTTTGCTATGATTGCAGATATAATAGAGATATGAAATTAGATAATATGACAAGAGTGTTTAGTTGGTATGATATATATATGAAAATACAGAAATTTAGAAATATGTAAAAAGAATGGAGTATTATAGATATGAGAGACCAAGATAAAATTATTATATTTGATTGGGGAGGCGTTATAGAAAGCCATAAAGAAGGGGAATATTCCATAAACAGAGCTATCATAAATCTTATAAAACATTTTAATAGTGAAGAAGATGAAAATACAATAGTAGAAAGATACCATGCACAATCAGTAGAAGATATAACTTATCATATTTATTTAGAAAATGATAAATGGTTTCAAAAAATAAAGAATGAGTTTAATCTAAAATGTACTACAAAGGAATTTTATGATTATTACATAAAAGAATTTGATAAAATTGAATATTACAAAGAGGTAGTAGAATATGCTCACAGTTTAAAAGATAAATGTAAAATTGGAATTTTATCAAATCTTGGATCATTAGATAAACAAAGATTAGATAAACAAGTAGATTTAAAACAATTTGATTATGTATGGCTTTCATTTGAATTAAATTGTAGAAAACCTAGAGAAAAAATTTATGAGATAGTAGAAAATGATTGTAAAATAAAGCCTAGAAATATCTTATTCATTGATGATAGTAAAGAAAATATAGAAGCAGCACAAAAAAGAGGATGGAATACTTGTTTAGCAACAGGACATGAACTAGATAAAATAAAAGAAAAGATAAATGATTTTTTTAAGAAAAGATATGATGAGATTTAAGGATAGAGTCTAATAAGATTGTAAAAAACAGGAGGGCAAACTATTGAATGTAATTTTTCTAGATATAGATGGTGTTTTAAATAGTTCAAATTATACCAAAAGATATAAAGAAATCCAAACAAAAAAAGAAAGAACATTTGAGCAAGCTGTTATCAGTAATGAAGATTATTTTTCTGGTTTAATGTTATTGGAAGCTGGTTCAGATTCTTTACCATTATATAGTATTGTATTAGAACAAATAGAAATAGACGAAAAAGAAGAAATGCAAATGATGCAAGATTTAATTTCTAAACTATCTGAAGAGCAAAAAATGAAATTATTACAATCAGCTAGACGAAAATATGAAGAACTACAAGAAAATAATCTACATGGCTCTGTAAAGAATATAAGAGAAGTTATTCAATATTTGTTTCATGCAGATATTTCAAAAATACAAATAGAAAAAGAGAGTGACTCAGATAAAGAGTTGTATTAGATTAATAGTAGGCTTTTGTATATGTATGATTATGTATTACAATATGGATTTGACAAAGATACAGAACAATTTATCCAAAATATACAGAACTATTTAAAAGAAAATAAAGTTAAAGATGAAGAAAGAAATTGGTTACCACATATAACATTTCTGATATTGATACATATAGTGAAGAGTCTAGAATACAAAGATTATATAAATTAAGTTTATAAAAAGAAAAAAATGAGAATAAAGGAGAGAAATCAGATTGAATAAAAATTTAAGCACAGGAATGATAAGAAAATTAACAGAAGAAAACATAGCATTAAAAATTGCTAAAATGAGTAATCTAGAAGATATTATAGAATTATATAAAGAAAGAATACAATGGTTCAAAGATAATGAGATTGATCAATGGAGTCGATATTTAAAAAATCATCCTAAAAGTGAATTTATAGAAGCAATAGAAAAAGAAAATTATTTTATGCTTATAAAAGACAATCAATTAATTGCAGCTTTTGAACTATCTGAAAGAACTAGTTTTTGGGAAGATAAAACTACAAAAGCATATTATGTATATAAATTGGTAACAAAAGTAGGATTTAAAAATTTAGGGGAAATTATTTTTGATATATGTAAAGAATTAGCAAAACAAAATGATAAAAATTATTTACGTTTGGAATGTTTAAGTACCAATGAAAAGTTGAATCAGATATATGAAGATTATCATTTTAAATTAATAAGACAAGGTATTGGATATTATCCATATAATTTAAGGGAGTGTGAATTATAATGAGTAAAGTTATCATCGGAATTGTAGCAAAACATAAATAAACTTAATTTAGCAGTAACCAAACAAAACCATAATCCATAAAATATATAAAAATGAAAGGAGACTATATTTTATGGATTATGAGTTAATGATGAATGGAAATGTCAAAATAGGACAACGAGCACCAGAGTTTGAAGCCAATACAACAATGGGAAAAGTATCCTTAAACGATTATGCAGGAAAATGGCTAATTTTATTTTCTCATCCAGGAGATTTTACCCCAGTATGTACAACAGAAATGATTGCTTTTACAAAAGCACATACATATTTTAAACAATTAAATACAGAATTGTTAGGTTTAAGTGTGGACAGTAATTCTTCACACTTGGCATGGGTATATGATATATACTGCAGAACAGGTATAAAAATATCTTTCCCAATCATTGCTGATAGAAATGGAGAAATTGCCAGAAGATATGGAATGATTTCAAATGATATTAGTAACACAGAAACTGTCAGAAATGTCTATATTATAGATGACAAAGGAATTATTAGGACAATTTTAATTTATCCAATGAATGTAGGAAGGTTTATACCAGAAATTATTAGAATAGTGCAGGCATTACAAATGGCAGATTGTGCACAAGGTTCAACGGCAGCCAATTGGATTCCTAATCAACCAGTCATTGTTTCACCACCAAAAACCTATGAAGAACTTGTAGAACGTGTAAGTGAAATAGAGAATAATAGAAATGGAATCAGTTGGTACCTAAGTTTTAAACAAACACCTAAAGATTTTAAGTGAAGTGTTGCCAAATATTTAAAAGAACATATTCTCCAAAAGTAGAATACAAATAAAAAATTTTCACATAATAATAGTATGAACAAAAAAAGATGTTCATATACAAATTTTTGGAGGTAACAAAATGGAAGGAAATCAAAAGATACATTGTACAGTAGAAAGTTGTAAATATAATGAAACAAATAAAAATTTATGCAAGTTACAGGCAATTCAAGTAGAGCCAACGAAAAATTGTCATACAAAACAACCAGAAGAATCTATGTGTTCAAGTTACATTTATGAGAAGGAATAATTTTCTTCTCATTTTTTCTTGACATATCTGTCATTTAGAAATAAAATAACCTTAGCAAAAATCAATAGGGGGAGAACCCTAAAAGGAGGAAAAGATATGTTAGTTACGACAAAGGAAATGTTTGAAAAATCAATGAAAGAAGGATTTGCAGTAGGTGCATTTAATGTAAATAATATGGAAATTGTACAAGCTATTACAGATGCAGCACATGAAACACAATCACCAGTTATATTACAAGCATCAGCAAGTGCCATAAAATATGCAAGAATAGGATATTTAATGAAAATGGTACAAGCAGCAGTAGAAGAATATCCAGAAGTACCAATTGCTATTCACTTAGACCACGGACCAGATTTTGAAACAGCTAAAATGTGTATTGATAATGGATTTACATCTGTCATGATAGATGGTTCAAAATATGATTTTGAAGAAAATGTAGCTTTAACAAAACAAGTAGTAGATTATGCACATTCTAAAGGTGTAGTCGTTGAGGCTGAACTTGGAAAATTAGCAGGGATAGAAGATGATGTGAATGTAGCAGCATCAGATGCTATGTATACAGATCCAGCACAGGCAGAAGAATTTGTAAAAAGAACAGGTTGTGATTCTTTAGCTATTGCCATAGGAACAAGTCATGGAGCATATAAATTTAAAGGTGAAGCAAAATTAAGATTTGATATTTTAAAAGAAATTAAAGAAAGAATACCAAATACACCAATCGTATTGCATGGAGCTTCAACAGTTGTACCAGAATTGGTTGAAATGTGTAATCAATATGGAGGAAACATTCCAGGAGCAAAAGGTGTACCAGATGAAATGTTACATGAAGCAAGTGTATCAGGTGTTTCTAAAATTAATGTTGATACAGATTTAAGATTAGCAATGACAGCAGGAATTAGAAAAGTATTTGTAGAAGACCCAAGTGCATTTGATCCTAGAAAATATTTAACACCAGCAAGAGATTTGATAAAAGAAACTGTTGCTCATAAAATGAGAGATGTTTTTGGTTCAGCTGGAAAAATTTAAAAAGGAGAAAAGATGTTTAAATTAAAGAAAGAAGAAATAGTAGAATTATACAAAAGACCAAATTCTATGGCACCTATGGATATATGGAGACATTCAGGTTATTTTACATCAATTACATTTATTAAAAATTGTATTACAAGAGCAATAGACTCAGGGGAAATTTCAAGAGAAGATATAGAAGTATTTGAAGAAAGAAATAGGCAAAAAGAAGAGAAAAAAGCCAACGAAAAACAGCAAATGAAAGAAATTATAGTAGAAATGTTAAGAAAATATTCTACAAGAGAAGAAATTGCACAAGAAATTCTTAAAAGAATGAATATTAGAACAAATACAACTGAAATTGGAACATTAATAAAACAAATTATTGCTGATGAAACAATTAGTGCAGATGAATATAAAAATATAGTTGAAACAATAAGAGAAAATGCAGCTAAAAAGATGAAAGAAACCATTAGAAAAAAGAAAGAAGCAAGAAATAGAGAAGAAGAACCAGAACTGTAATTCTGGTTCTTTTCTAAATTTGTTTATAAAAAAGATTTAATATTGTTTATTTTTTAGATTGATAGCAATTTGTTTTTGGGCATCTTTTTTTGCAATATCTTGACGTTTATCATATAATTTTTTTCCTTTTCCAATACCTAACTCCAGTTTAACAAAATTTCCTTTAAAATAGATACTAATAGGAATTAGAGCATATCCTTTCTGTTTCGTAAGTCCAATTAATCGATTAATTTCTCTTTTATTTAATAAAAGTTTTCTATCTCTTAATGGGTTTTTATTAAAAATATTTCCATGTTCATAAGGGCTAATGTGCATGCCAGATATGTAGACTTCACCATTTTTAATATTCGCATAGCTATCTTTTAAATTGACTTTACCAGCTCGAATCGATTTTATTTCTGTTCCAAATAATACAATTCCAGCTTCTATTTTATCTTCAATAGAATAATTATGATATGCTGTTGGATTTTTTGCAATTAACTTTGTATTCATATAATTACCTCTTCATTTTTTGAATATTATACCATAGATTATTCAATAATAAAATAGAACAGATAGAAATCTTCTAAAATTTCTATCTGTTCGAGATGAATCTTGCTTTACGAAAATTTTTTTGATTTTAAATGTAATTATATATTTTAGAATCTCGAAAAACATAAAGATTAATCTCTTCTTGAGTGATGATTCTCAGAAGTAATTTGCATTGAATAATACCAAACAACGGCGATAATAGCAATTGCAGCAATACCTAAAATTAACCAAGTCCAAGCAGTTGCATTCATTCCCATAAAAGTCGCATCTCCATTAGTTGATGTTCTTGTAGCAGTATAAGTATCATCATTTCTATCAGTATCTCTAGATGTTGAATCATTCATGTCTGTTCCTATGGCATTACCAGCATTTTCCATAGTATTTTCTACTGCATTACCAGCATTTGTAACGGTATCTTTTACAGCATTTGTTGCATCTGTTAACATATCTGCTGCAAAGCATATAGAAAATGAAAATACGATAACTATCATGATTGCAAATGTTGCAAATAATTTCTTTTGCATATCTAATCCTCCTTTAAAAAATATAATGAAAAGAATATTAGACAATATATTCTCATTAATATTATCTAAAAAATATTAGAGAATTATACATGAAAAAATTGAAAATAAAGATAAGAAAGGCGTGCGTTAACGAAATCAAAGATTTCGACGCACACATGTGAAGACTGCTTTGCAGTACTTCACAAATATAGGAAGCCTAACCTTGTTGTAAAAGTCGATTTTTCCTATACAATAAGAAAAGATTTTAACTAAGAAAAGTTAAAATCTAAAATTTCATTATTTATTATTTACCAAGTCTGATTAAGATAGCGATTGCTAACAATATTAATAATACACCAATTGCAATTAATATAATTGATAAAATGTTTGATATTCCTAAATCACTCTCAGGCAAGCTACTTTGTACTGTGGTTGTATTTGTGGTAGGAACTGAACTACCTGTTGAAGCAGTATTAGTAGAAGTATTTGTTCTAGAAGAATTTGTTGTTGCGTTTGAATTGTTTGATGTATTAGATGTATTTGATGTTGTATTTTCACTACTGGTTTCATTAATGTCCATATCTACTGCAAAAACAGTTGTAGCAAAAGACAATAACATAAATAATATTACTATTATAGAAAATATTTTTAAACTCTTAATCATATTTTATACCTCCATTAAAATCAAAAAATTTATCTTAAGTTCTTTACTATGATATCACAAATAGGGAAAATATGTCTAGTATTTTTCAAAAAATGTAAAAAATATATATATTTTTTAGAACTTATGATATGATATATATCAAAGGAGGGGAATGATGAAAAAATTTTTGAAAAAAATATTGATAATGGTCATTATATCAGTTGTTATTTCTATAATATTTGTTATGGCAATGACAGGGGATAGTGAAAATAAAAAAGTACAATATTTAAATCATCTGGATTATCATGTATCATTAAATCAAGATGGAAGTATTAATGTGATAGAAACATGGGACGTTTATGTAGAAAATACAGGAACATTATTTAAAAATTTTTCACTTTCTAGTTATTTATATGGAGATATTACAGATGTAAAAATAAAAGACTTAGAGAACAATTTAGAATTAACAGAAATTTATCAAGAAGTATATCATGTAGGCAAGAATCTATATTATGCATTAGATATTGGAGGAAATGTATTTGAGATAGCTTGGGGAACTGGTATGAGTACATCTTCAGGAAACAGAAGATATCAAGTTTCTTATAAAATAGAAGATGTTATTACAAGTTATTATGACTGCCAAGAATTTTATTGGAAATTTATTGAAGAAGGGAAAAATGCAATTCCTGTAAAATCATTAACAGGAAAAATCACATTACCAGAAGGTGTTCAAAATATTGAAAATTTAAAAGTATGGGGACATGGTCAAGTTAATGGAAATATTGAAAGAACCTCTAATGACACAGTAGAATTTGAAATAAACAACTTAAGACCAGGTGCGATGTTAGAAGTAAGAGTGGCAACAACAGAAGACTTATTTGATGTATCAGAAAATAAAGAAAGAAGATACCATAATATAGATAGAATAATAGAAGAAGAAACAGAATGGTCAAATGAAACCAATAAGCAATCTATGATAACCAAAAGTATTATCATAGGAATTTATGCGATTATATTGATTATATATATTATAAAAATTGTAAAATATAGAAAAATGAATCAAAAAGAAAATGATGGCATTATTAAAAAAGATTTAAAATATTATAGAGAAATTCCTAGAGATGGAGATTCTACACCTAATGAAGCGGTTTATCTTTATCACTTTGAAAAAGAAAAACTGCAAACATCAACTGTACAATCAGAAATGGTTGCTTCTACAATATTAAACTTATGTTTAAAAAAGGTAATTACATTAGAAACCGAAGGAGAAAATATTTATATTTCTTTAATAGGTGATGGAAGCTCTTTAAAAAAGGAAGAGTACGAAGTCTATAAATTATTATCAGAGGCAAGCAAAGGCAAAGAAAGATTGGAAATTAAAGAATTAAATGATTATGCGAAAGAACATTATTCAAATTATAGTGTATATATCAATCATATGGTAAATGAAACTAGAAATGAACTATATCATATGCAATATATAGATAAAAAAGAAGAGAAGATATATAGAAAATCTAAATCAGCCAATATGTTTTTCAATGGAATTTTATGTATATATATTTTCCTATTAACTTTTTCAGGAATAATTCATATTCCAGCTTTTCAAATGTTTGTTGACATTTCTTTAGCAGTTGGATGGAGAGAGAGTTTAACAGCATTTACAATTGGAATATTACCATTAATGATTGTTATCTTATATTCTTTACACTTAAAATCTAAAATAGAAAATAAGATAGCTGTTATTACACAAAAAGGTTATGATGAGAAAATACAATGGATGGCATTAAAAAGATTTTTAGAAGATTATTCTTTATTAGATGAAAAAGATTTACCTCAATTAGCTATTTGGGAAAAATATCTTGTTTATGCAACTGCTTTTGGAATAGCAAATAAAGTAATTGATCAAATGAAAGCAAAATATCCAACCGTATTTCTTGAAGAGACTTGGGATGAAGAAATGAAAAAGAATTATCCAATTATATATTTCTCAGCAAATCCTATTTATTATACAACACATACGATTGGTACATCAACCATATCTATGTTAGATCAAGGTGTATCTAGAGCATATTCAACATCAGTTGCACAAATTGCAATTCATAGTGCATCTAGTGGTTCCGGAGGAGGTGGAGGCTTCTCTGGAGGCGGTGGACGGCGGAGGTGGCCGGAGGCCGGAATGGGCGGAAGATAATAAAAATAATATACATCGAAGAAAGAAGGTAAAACATTGGAAAAATATTTAGATTTAAAAAATACAACAGATTATTCTAAATTAAAAGTGGCAGGAGAAATGATAAAAAATGGAGGACTTGTCTTATTCCCAACAGAAACCGTATATGGATTAGGTGCTAATGGATTAGATGAAAATGCTGTAAAAAAAATATATAAAGCAAAGGGAAGAGAACAAGATAATCCTTTAATTTTGCATATCTCTAATTTTGATATGATACCTAAAATTGCTAAAAATATATCAGAAATAGAATATACATTGATGAAGACATTTTGGCCAGGACCATTTACGATTATTTTAGACAGAACAGATATTGTTCCTGATATTGTTACCGCAGGATTAGATACAGTAGGTGTTCGTATGCCAAGTGGAATCATTGCTAATCAATTAATTTCTTATGCAGGTGTTCCCATTGCTGCGCCAAGTGCCAATGTTTCAGGAAGACCAAGTGGAACCAATATTTCTGATATCTTTGAAGAACTTTCTGATAAAGTAGATTATATTGTTGATGGAGGAGAATGTGAAGTTGGTCTAGAATCAACAGTCGTAAGAGTTGTTGACGGCGTTCCGAATATTTTAAGACCTGGTAAGATTTCTCCAGAAGACATAAAGAAAGCAGCAGGAACTGTAAAAATAGATGAACATATTTTAAAGAATATTAAAACTGATGAAAAAGTATTATCTCCAGGAATGAAATATAGACATTATGCACCAAAAGCAGATTGTATATTAGTATATAGTGAAGATAATGAAAAAATGATAAAAAAAATCCAAGAGATTACCCAAAAATATACAAATCCATTAGTCATTTCTTGTAACGAAAATGCTCAATATTATGAGGTGAAAAATAAGATTCTATATGGTTCTAAAGAAAATCTAAATGAAATTGCACAAAATATATTTAAAGATTTAAGAAAAGTAGATTCTTTTAAACCAGATATTGTTATTATTGAAGGAGTTCAAAATGATGGAATAGGACTTGCCATTATGAATCGATTAATTCGTGCATGCGAATATCATTACATAAAAATATAAGAAAGCAAATGAAAATAAAAATTTTTAAGACAATACAACTTGTATTGTCTTTTTTATATAATTTTTTTAAAATAATTGTAACAAAAAGAAATTTTTTTACACTAATAAAGTGAAAGGAGGAAAGGTTATGCAGAATATGGAAGAAATATATAATAAATATTCGAAAATCGTATATAAATATATATTCTGCTTAACAGGAAAAGAAGAAATAGCTGAAGAAATCGTACAAGAAACATTTTTAGTGGCTATTGAAAATATTGATAAGTTTGAATATAAATGTAAGCTATCTACTTGGCTATGCCAAATAGCAAAATATATTTGGTTTAATCAATACAAAAAGAATAAAAAGAGAAAAGAAGTTCCAATGAATACTTTAGAAAATACATTATTTACAGAAGAATCCATAGAAGAAATCATTAGCCAAAAAGAAGAAAAATTGGAATTATTAAAAAACATACAAAAATTAAATGAAGAAACTAGAAATGTGATGTATTTACGAATATTAGGAAATTTGGAATATGAAGAAATAGGGGAGATAATGGGAAAAACTTCTAATTGGGCTAGAGTTACTTTTTTTCGTGGAAAGCAAAAAATGAAAGGAGATAGAGAAAATGAAAAAGGAATGTGAAATTGTACAAGACTTAACTTTTGGATATTGTGATGGTACATTAAATCCAGCTTCTAAAGAACTGGTAGAAAAACATTTAGTGAAATGTGAAGAATGTAAAAAAGTTTATGAAGAAATCAAAAAAGATAAAAAAATGGATGATGATGATAAAATTGAAATTGATTATTTAAAAAGAATCAATAAAAAATTAAAAAGAAAAAAAATTATGATAGTAATTTCTAGTATATGTATTGTATTATTGGTTGTTTTACATATTGTTGCATTTATTTGCTATTATCATGATCATACGACCATAGAAATTTTCATGAATAAAAAGATATCGGAAGAACAAATGACAAATATTCAAAATCAAATAAAAAATCAAATTGAAAATGTAGAAATTACATATGTTTCTCCAGAGGAGCAATTAGAAAAAATGAAAGAAAGATTTAAGGAGAATCAAGATTTATTAGCAGGATATAATGCTGAAAACAATATATTTACGCCATCTTTTATCATAAAAACAAAGACCATACAAGATATGGAGAAAATAGAAAAAAGTTTAGAAGATGTAGAGGGAATTAAGCTGATTTCTTCAACTTCTAGTAATCTATATGAATCTTTAATCATGAATATTTTTACTGTATTATACAATTAATATGAAATAGTAGAAATAGCTTTTTATACTTATTATTATAGCATAAAATACCCAAAAATACAATAATAACTATTTTTAAGATAGTATAAAAACTTTAATAAAATATTAATTGATAAAATCCTCAATTTATGATATATAATTAGTTAGAATAAAATATAGAAAAAGTTGGAGGAATTTTATGAGATGTCCGAATTGTGGAAGTACCAATATATCTAGTATTGTTGATACAAAAACGAAAACAAAAGGCTTTGATGGTGGAGATGCTTGTTGTGGCTATCTATTATTTGGTTGGCCAGGAATTTTGTGTGGATTATGTAATACAGGAGATACAACAACAGAAACCAGAACAACCAATATTTGTAATGATTGTGGAAGAAGGTTTTAATGAAAAAGAGTACAAAAATAAAAACTTGGGCATTTTTCATGAGATTAGGAAATCGATGTGGTTGTCATCAAAGAGAAGATAGAAGTTTTAAAATAAAAGGCTGGCAATTTCCGATTTGTAGTAGATGTACAGGAATATTAGTTGGACAGTTATTAGGAATTTTAATCTATATTTTTCAATTTCGAATTCCTATTTATATATCCTGTATATTTCTTTTAATCATGTTTTTGGATTGGTATATTCAACATAAAAACATTCGAGAGTCAACAAATATTAGAAGATTCATAACCGGAACTTTAGCAGGAATTGCACAGGTTGCCATTTTTATTGAAATCATTTTTATACTTGTCGACATTTTCAATAAAATGATAGGTTAAACGTAGATTAAATTTTTCAATAAAAAAGATTATAATTCAATTTAAATTTTAATTTAATATAGAGAAGAAGGAAAATATGGATACAAATTATTTAGGATTAACCAATGAAGAGTTGAAAGAAATTTTTAAAGAAAGAGAAAAAGATAGCCATAAAGGAACTTATGGATATGTAGGCATTATGGGTGGTTGTATGGAATATACAGGAGCTGTTAAATTGGCTAATATGAGTTCAACAGCTTTACGAGCAGGTTGTGGTGTGATAAGAGTCATTGTTCCCGAAAGCATAGAAACGAGTATTGCTCCATATTTACTAGAACAGACTATTTTTCCAATAGAAAATGATGATAAACAAAAAATGAAATTTAACAAACAAGAAATTGATAAAGCATTAGATAAATTAAAAGCAGTAGCCATTGGAATGGGATGGGGAAAAGGAAGAGCTAATGAAAAGATTTTAGAATATATATTGCAAACAAAAGAAATTCCTTGTGTTATTGATGCAGACGGATTAAATACCTTATCTCAAATGGATTTAAATGTTTTACAAAAAACAAAATGCAAAGTAGTTTTAACACCACATTTCAAAGAATTTGAACGATTATCAAAAATATCAATAGAAGAAATAAAAAAAGATTCCATTGAAATTGCAAAAAATTTTGCTAAAAAATATCATGTTATCTTATTGTTAAAAGGAAGTACAACCATTGTTACAGATGGGACAATTACATATTTAGTAGAAAGAGGTTGCCCAGGAATGGCAACAGCAGGTAGTGGAGATATACTATCAGGTATTTTGGTTGGTATGTTAGGTTATCATGAAGCAACTGCAAAGATAGTTGCAGCAGGCAGCTATTTAGCAGGTATGGCAGGAGAATTGGCTCAAGAAAAATATACAGATATTAGCATGAAAGCTTCTGATACAATTGAAATGATTCCAGAAGCTATTAAAAATATAAGAAAGAGTAAGATATAGAATAGACTAAGTAAAATTTTTTTAGTAATCATCATCATTTAAAATAAAAAGCTTAATGTATAATTTTCACATACACTAAGCTTTATTTTATGACATATTTTATAAATTTGCTAAAGGATTGCTTTCCACTGCATTTCTTACTTGAGAATTATCAACATGTGTATAAATTTCAGTAGTAGAAATACTCTCATGTCCTAAAAGTACCTGTAAAGCTCTAATATCGACATTTCCATATTGATACATTAATGTAGCAGCTGTATGTCTTAACTTATGTACAGAGTATTTATTGGTATCAAGTCCAGCAGCTTGCAATTCTTTATTAACAATATATTGTACAGTTCTTTTACTAATTCTTTCACGGCGTTCACTTAAAAATAAAGCTTTATGAGAATTTAATTTATCCACTTTAACACCTTCTTTAGGACGTACTTGTAAATACTCACTAATTGCTCTTAAACATGCTTGATTTAGATAAATCGTTCTTTCTTTATTTCCTTTACCAATGACATTTAGTTTGGCTTCACTAAAATCAATGTCTTTGATATCAATTCCAACTAATTCAGACAAACGAAGTCCACAATTTAAAAATAATGTGATAATGGCATAATCTCTTTGATAATTACGGTTATCTTCATTTTCTGTAACATTTAATAATCGTTTACTTTCCTCTAAATTTAAATATTTAGGAAGTCTTTTATCCGCTTTCGGAGTTTCTAAATTCTGAGCAGGGTTGATATCTATTAAATTTGCTTTTTGAGAAAGATATTTAAAAAAGATTCTAATGGTTGATACCTTTCTAGCTCTTGTAGCAGCTTTACTTCTAAGCTCCATTGCCATATAACTAATAAAAGCATGAATATCTTCCAAAGTGATTTTTTTGACAACACTAATAGGAATATCTTTAATTTCGATTTTTGCAAAATCTGTTTCGTTTGTCATATGAAAATGGATTTTGATAAATCGAAAAAACATTACTAAATCATAATTATATTCTTTAATACTATTAGGGGATTTATTCAAAATGGTAGCACTATAATCTAAAAAAGAATTAATATAGTCAGGGTTTTCTTCTCTGTTTATCATATGTTTTTCACACTCCTTTGGTGGTATATATAGTATTATATCTCAGTACATATAAAAAATCAATGTCCAATTGGGGACGTTTCTGTTTGGACATTATATATATATGGATGTATGATTTGATTTGTACTATCAAATGTACCAAAAATTTGATGAATTACTAAAAACATAAAAATAGTCTACATAAAAATGTCCAAACAGAAACGTCCCCAATTGGACATTGATTTTTTTAGTGATTGTGATATACTATTAATGAATTCATAATAAAGGAAGTGAATATATGTTTAATCATAAAAAGAAACAAGAAGAACTTCCTAGAGCTATGAGAAAAATGCAAAAAGAAAAAGAAGAACGAGAAAAATTCATAGAGGAAGAAAATAAAAAGAAATTAAGAAACAAATATAAAGGTAAGAAAAGTAAACACAGTAAAAATAGAAATGAAGAAAATGAGATTGATTATAAAAAAGCTATTAGGAAAAAGAAAATTAAGAGAATCATCATTACAGTTATTATGATTATCATTATTATCTTAGCCATTATTTTAGGAATTTCTGCATATAATTGGAAACAGATAACAACAGATATGTTTACAAATGAAAATTCTGTTATCATGGATTCTGATGGCAATGTAATCGCAGAACTTGGTAGTGAAAGAAAGAAAATAAAAATTGAAAATGAAGAGATGCCTGAAAATTTAAAAAATGCTTATGTGTCTATTGAAGATGAAAGGTATTATAAACATCATGGTGTAGATATAAAAAGAACAGGTTCAGCAATTATTAATTATGTTATACATATAGGAAACTCTTCATTTGGAGGAAGTACTATTACGCAACAGTTAGTAAAAAATTTAACAGGAGATAATAGTGGTTCTATTTCTAGAAAAGTAAAAGAATGGTGGAAAGCATATTTACTAGAATGTTATTTTTCAAAAGAAGAAATATTAGACATGTATTTAAATGTCATTTACGTGGGACCAAACATATATGGTGTAGGTGCCGGTAGCCAGTATTATTTTAGTAAAGATATTCAGGACTTAACACTAGCAGAATGTGCTTTTTTAGCAGGAATTAACAATTCGCCAAATTCATATAATCCATTTGATGATGAAACAGATAATACAGAGAAAATCACAAACAGAACGATAACGGTATTAGATAAGATGTTAGAATTAGAATACATTACTGAGGAAGAATATAATACAGCTGTTTCAGAAGTAAATAATGGTTTAAATTTCAGACAAGGAACAGTAGAAGCAAGTGATGGAATTTATTCTTATCATACAGATGCTTTAATTAATGAAATCATTCAAGATATAGCAGACAAGAAGAATATAACAGAAGATTTTGCTACAAACTATTTGTATTTAGGTGGATTAACTATCAATAGTACTCAAAACTCAAGTATTCAAGATGAAACAGAAACAGAATTTAATAAACGTCAATACAGTATTGCTTCAAGAGAAGGTGGAAATCCAGCACAAGCAGCAATGGTCATTATGAATCATAAAACAGGTCAAGTAGTCGCTTGTGTTGGTGGTTTAGGAGAAAAAGATACAGCAAGAGGATTAAATAGAGCAACACAAAGTACAAGACAAACAGGTTCTTCCATTAAGCCATTAGCCGTATTAGCACCTGGAATTGACAAGAAAAAATTTACAGCAGCAACCATATATGCAGATGTAAAAACAACTTTTGAGGGAAACTATGCTCCTGAAAATTATAATGATTATTTAGGACAAATAACGGTTAGAAGAGCAGTAGAATCTTCTCAAAATATTCCATTTGTGGAAATGATGGAAGAAATAGGTGTAAAAACTTCTATATCTTATTTAACAAACATGGGAATTACAACTTTAACAGAAAAAGATGAAAGTTTATCATTAGCTTTAGGAGGATTAGATAAAGGGATTACACCTCTAGAAATGGCTGCAGCCTATGCAACCATTGCGAATGATGGTGTATATATAGAACCTACCTTTTATACAGAAATAACAAATCCATCAGGAAAAACCATTGTAAAACCAACTCCTGAATCTCATAGAGTATTCTCAGAACAAGTAGCTTACATCTTAAAAGAGATATTAACACAACCTGTAAAAGGAGCAAATGGAACAGCTACCTATTGTTCTATATCAGGAATAGATGTAGCAGCTAAAACAGGAACAACGGATGAAAACTATGATAGATGGCTATGTGGATTTACGCCATACTATACAGCAACAACATGGTTTGGATATGACCAAAATGAAACGATACACTTTAACAGACAAAATCCAGCAGGAATTATCTGGGCAAATGTAATGCGAAACATTCATTCTGGATTAGCTAATGAAACATTTGAAAAACCTAGTTGGATACAAACTCAAAACATCTGTGCAGATTCTGGATGTATTGCAAATAGTGGTTGTACAAATACATATGAAGAATATTTCTTATGGGGAACAAAGCCAGGTAATTGTACAAAACATTCTGGAAACAAAATTACAACAAATAATCATCAAAATGAACAAAGCGAACAAACAAATCAAAATGTATTTAATGAAGACTTAACATTAGATCCAAGTTTGGAAAATGAGATTCCAGAAACAAATACCACAACAAATACCACAACAAATGTAATAACAAATACCACGATAGATAATAGAACAAACACGACAAATACAAATAGAAATAATACAACTTCATCAAATACAAGTACAACAAATTCTACAACAAGTAATACAACAAATAGTACAGGAGGTACAAATACTTCAACCAATACTTCAAATAGAACACCAAGTACCAATACAAGTACACCTACTTCTAATACTTCTGCAATAGAAAATAGTGAGGAATAATGTACGAGTATATTTAGGAGCATCTAAAAATAAAGAAAAATTTTATGAAAAGTTTGGAATAGAAATAAAAGAAGGGAAGAGGGGGAGTACCTAATTTAAACAATAAAATAATTATAAATAAAATTCACACTAATGATATATAGTAACTAAAAATAGACAAAATTGTAAAGAAATTTTAGACAGAATATTCTAAAGGAATAAATAATATAAAATCAAATTAAAAAAGTTAATTAAAAAATTATTATAATAAATTAAATAAAAATTTTGTGCAATGTTTAAATTCTAATATTTTTATATTAAACATTAGAATTTTAAAAACGAACATTTGAACAGT
This sequence comes from uncultured Eubacteriales bacterium, assembly GCA_949289635.1. Taxonomy (GTDB): domain Bacteria; phylum Bacillota; class Clostridia; order TANB77; family CAG-508; genus CAG-269. Next base: position 44,456 of record CASEOS010000014.1, read on the forward strand.
TTGAATTAATTAAAAATTATTTTTTTAATTAGTTTTAAAATTAATTTATATTAATAAATAATAAAAAGACTAAAATTAAATATAGCAAAATAAATTTAATAATAAAAAATCTTTTTATATGTACAGATTATATAAAATATTACAACTGATATATATATTATAATATGTAAAAATACTTAAAAATGGCTAAAGATTACTACTTTTAAAAAACGCCTAAAAATTGCCAAAAAAGCGACGCACGAGAATCGATTTTAAGCCGTTTTTATTTTTTAGGTATATAGTTTGTTGTCTGTAAAATAAGGCAAATATAGAGAAATAGACACTTTGGAGATTTTTGAAAAATTTTTATACAATTTAATATATATAAATATATAAGATGAAAAAAATATAGATATAAAATTAAAATTGTAATAAGAAAATAATTATAGTAATGAAATTATATAAGTAAAATATAAAAATGCTTTAAAATTGATTTTAGAAGCTCAAATAAATATAGATATGATAAGTAATACAAAAGATTATAGTAATAAATAATATAATATAAATAATATATATAATAGAATATCAATAGCTATAAAGCAGTCAAAAGCCTTGAAATAGCAGAAGTGGAGGTTTATGGCTGTTTTATATATTACTCCTATCTCTTATTGCACAAAACTTTTATAATGGTTCGTTTTTTGCCAGAGAGATAAGGAGTTTCGACAATTTTAGACATAAAATGTTAGTAAATAATTACTAGCTTTTTTTATTTGGAAAGGAAAATAAATATGAAAGAATTAGAAAATAAAATTCAAAAAATAACAGGTAATAAAAAATTTAAAATATCATCAAAAACATATTATCATCCAATAAAGAATATGTTTAATGATTTATTATCAAATTTATCAGAATCAAAAATAATAGAACATCAAATAAAAAGAAATCAGAATAATACAAAAATCAAATTACTAAATTTAATTGAAGAACTATGTAATAATGATAAATTTTACAAATTGATTGATGATGATATTCCTTGTTTAAAATCTATATTGGATTATATAGATGAGCATAACAATAATGAAACAATTTTAAATGATGTTATTAAATTTATTGAAAAATGGTTAGATGAATGTTCAATAATAATAACTAAAAATGAGGATTGTTTTTCTCTATTAAATGAACAATTTAAAATATATTATGAAACAAATTTGACAGATTAGTATTAAATGTAAGAAATTATCTAATAGGAACAAATCACACATTAGCTTTATTTATATTTTTGTATTACCATTATAATATAAAGATAAATAGGAGATGGTTATTATGAGAAATATTAAATTAAAAGTTGATGAATATGAATATAGATTAATTATAAATGCTTTAAATGAATTAAGAAAAGATGAAATAGAAAAAGGAAAAGAAGTTAATTTTATAAATGAAGTAATGGAGAAACTATTAGAAAAAGCATAATTAAATAAACATATTGTAAGCGAGTTTGACCTTTTATGGTTACTCGCTTTTTTTGCGTTAAGGCAGTACATAGCTCTTATTTTATAAAGTTATAAAATAAAAGCTAAAATTAAAAGAAAGGAGGAAAGAATATATGTCAAGGTGTAAGACAATAGCAATAGCAAACCAAAAGGGTGGTGTTGGTAAAACAACAACTGCATTTAGTTTAGGGGTATCATTGGCAAACAATAATAAAAAAGTTTTAATTGTAGATGCAGATCCACAAGCTAATCTAACAACATATATGGGTTATTATGATGAAAATGAACTTCCTGTAACTCTATCAACTTTACTCGAAAGATATATAGAAGATAAAGAAATAAATTCAGAAGAAGCTATTTTACATCATCAAGAAAAAGTAGATTTAATTCCATCAGATTTAAGTTTAGCAATGACAGAGTCTAACTTGCAAAATGCAATGAGTAGAGAATATGCAATGAAAAATTGCTTAAGTAGTCTAAAAGATAAATACGACTATATAATTATTGATTGTATGCCATCTCTATCAATGATTACAACTAATGCACTAGCTTGTAGTGACCAAGTTATAATTCCTGTGCAAAGTCAATATCTATCGGCAAGAGGAATGGGAAATTTACTCAATATTGTTTCAAGAGTTAGAAGACAATTAAATAAAGAGCTAAAAGTTGGTGGAATATTAATGACATTAGTAGATAATAGAACTAAACTGCCATTTACAATTAGAAAAGAATTAGAAATTAATTTTGGTAACATTGTAAAGTTATATGATACTCAAATACCATTTGCAGTAAAAACGGCAGAGTCTTCATCTAAAGGGAAAAGCATTTTTGCTTATGACAAAAATAGTAAAGTTGCAGAGGCTTATTCTCAATTTGCAAAGGAGGTGTTAAGAGATGACGAAAGAGAACGAAAAAATGCACTTTCCAAAGGTTACATTAGATAATTTTTTCACAACTCAAGAAGAAAGAGATGCTGAAAATTTAGAAAAAGTACAAATGATTCCTGTTAATAAAATCTCTAACTTTCCTAAACACCCATATCAAGTTAGAGAAGATGAAGAAATGGACGAATTTGTTAAAAATATTAAAGATAACGGAGTTATATTGCCTGTTATAGTTAGACCAAAAGAGGATGGAACTTATGAAATGATTTCTGGACATAGAAGAAAAAGAGCTTGTGAGTTAGCAGGAATAACAGAAATCAAAGCTATTGTAAGAGATATGACAGATGAAGAGGCTATTATACAAATGGTTGATAGTAATAAACAAAGAGAGAAAATCTTGCCAAGTGAAAAAGCATTTGCATACAAAATGAAATTAGAAGCATTAAAAAAACAAGGAAAAAGAAATGATTTAATAACTTCTTCGCCAGTGGCGACAAAGTTAAATGAAAAAGGAACAGCTGAAATGATAGGAGAAGAATTTGGAGATGGAAAAGATAATGTATATCGCTATATAAGATTAACTGAACTAATACCAGAGATATTAAAATTAGTTGATGAAGAAAAAATGAAATTAAGACCAGCAGTTGAAATCTCATACTTAAAAAGCGAGGAACAGGAATATTTACTTGAGTCAATAGAATATACAGAAATATTTCCATCACATCCACAGGCAAGAGAAATGAAAAAATTAAGTTTGGAGGGTAATTTGTCAGAAGATGAAATAGACAGAATAATGTCAACAGAAAAGCCTAATCAAATAGAACAAGTAAAATTTAGATATGATAAGGTAAAAGATTATTTTCCTAAAGGTTATACAGTACAACAAATGCAAAGTGTTATAGAAAAATTATTGCAGAAATATCAAATGCAATGGCAAAAGGAAAAACAATTAAAAAAATATGATAGATAGTAATACGAAAATTATTGTATATACAAATATTCTGTATATACATTTTTTATTCCCCCCTCCTTACAATCCACCCCCTTATACTAGCTATATACTAACTGAAAAAGATATATATAATTTAATTAAAATATATATAAAATACTGCGAAAGGAGTGATGTTTATTGATTATTAGCTAATAAAAATTGCACATTTGTTGTGATTGAAAAATTCTTGTAAAATAAAAACAAAGGAGAGTGATTTTAATGAAAATTAAAATATTAATATTAACCTTAGGTATTATTATTACAATGATTTGTGGAGTCAAAATAAATGATTTTAATACAGCAAATAATGTGCAAGATAATAAAATTGTTACAGCAGATGAAAACTTAATAGCAAATGAAATTGCTATTACTCAAGAGAAACAAATAGAAGAAGAACTAAAACAAAATGAAAATGTTACTGAAAATACAGAAGAACAAGAAAGTACAAATACCGTAAAAGAAAAAACAGAAGTTCAAAAAGAAGTTTCAAAAACAAATTCATCACAAAATACATCTACTACAAAAAAAGAAACATCTAAAAATACACAAGATGAAACAACTGTAAAACAAGAAACTACAAGTGTTGGAGAAACCCCAAAAGAAGAAACACAAGTTACAAAAACACCAACAGAAAGTGATTTAGAATACTGGTGTGTAGCAGGTGGAGAACATCACGTTGCAGGAGATGGAGAAAATGAACACGGATATTATTCAACTTGGGATGAGGCATATAAAGCTTTTGAAGATTATACAAAAGGCTGGGCTTCAGTTCAATTCAAAATAAGTCAATGTTCGTGTGGTCTATTCTATTTCTGGGCAATAAAATAATATAATTTTTTTACAATAGCTTTAACAAGAGTAAACTCTGTTAAGGCTTTTTTTGTGTAAAAAAGGAAAGGAATGGAGAAAATATGAAAATGAAATCTAAAAAAATTATGGCTATTATAAGTTTAATTTTGGTCATAATTAATTTTTTACCAATTAATGCTTTTGCAACATTCATAACTGATATAAATTCAAATGCACAATTTGGAGTTATATCTGGAAGTCTTGCAAATTATGGACACGAACTTCATTATGCAAATTATGATGGAGGAAGATATTTAGTATTCTGTACTGAGTACGGAGAAACCAGTCCAAACGGTAGTGATTATACTTATAATGGAGATTTTATAGTTCATTATAAGAGTAATTTGCCACAATATGAAAAAATAGCAGAAATGATTTACTTTGGATATACAATGAATTATGGATATGATATTCCAACAAGTGCAGATGCAATTCGTGCAGCTTGTTGTACGCAACAATGGGTTTGGGAGTACATTCATAATAATATTGATGGCAATTCAAGAGTACCATCAAGAGATAGTTGGAATGGAAATTATATGTCATCAGGACTTTTGGCAGATTGGACAGCAAGAACAGAACAATATTATAACTTATATCACGGAAATACATCTTTTAATGGAACTACAAATAATGTAGCATTAGGACAAACTACTACATTAACAGATACAACTGGAAGATTATCATCATACCAGTCTTTTAACCAAACTATAAATGGAATAACATTTAATCATACACAAGGAAGTAATGAATTAAATATAATCGTTGATAGTAATTGCACAGCAGATACTGTAACTTTTAACTCAAGAGATTATGGACTATATCAATTAATGCCAAATGGAAGTGCTTATAATAGTTCAACAATGTCAAACTATGTGTACTTTGAATTTACAAGTGGAACAGTACAGAATTTAATGTTCTCTAACTATGTAGATCCATCAGCATTTTCTATAACAGTACAAGTAGAATATGGAAATGCTCTATTAATTAAAACAAATGCAAATGGAGATACATTAGCAGGTTGTACTTTTGAATTATATAGAGATGCAAATTGTACTCAAAAAGTTGGAACAGGAACTACCGATTCTAATGGAAATATCTTTTTTGAAAGGCTTGCACCTATGACATACTATGTAAAAGAGGTACGGAGTTCCAAAAGGTTATCTATTAGATACAACAGTTAAATCAGTTGAAGTAAAACTTAATGAAACAGCTGAAATTACATTTAAAAATAATGAGCCAACAGGAGAGATAAAACTTATTAAAACAGATGTTGAAACAGGAAATGAAAATAGAGTTGATGGAACAGCACATCACGGAGATGCAAAATTAGAAGGAACAGAATATACTCTATATGCTAAAGAAGATATATACAATGTAGCTAGAACAGTAAAATATTTTTCTAAAGATGAAGAAATTGCAACATACACATTTAATAATAATGGAGTTGCAACTATTGATATTATAACAGATAGTACATCTGCTAATTTAATTGTAGAAGGAAATGTATTAAAAAATATTCCTTTAGGAAATTTCTATGTAAAAGAAACATCAATAGGAGAAGGATATTTGCAAGATACTGAAACACATAATATATCATTAGAATATAAAGATAAAGATACAGAAGTAATTACTATTGAAAAAACATTAACAAATAGAGTTCAAAAGGCAAAATTTGAAGTTATAAAAATTTCTTCTGTAACTAATACCACTGCACCTACTGTTGAGGGAGCAGAATTTACTGCAATTTTAACTAAGTATGTAGATTTTTACGGAAGTTTTGACGAGGCACTAAAACATTTAGACGAATTTGCTGAAGATGAGTATTCAGTATTTAAAACAGGAGCAGATGGACACGGAATATCAGGACTTTTAGCTTATGGACATTATACTGTGAATGAGACATACTGTCCTTCTGATAGAATTAATCCTGTTGAAGAATTTTATGTTTCAATAGATAAAAATAGTGATGGTGTTATAAAAGAATTAATTGAAAATGATACACCTTTTGAAAGTTATTTAAAATTAGTAAAAGTTGATGAAAAAACAGGTAAAAAAGTAACTTTAAATAACACAACTTTTTCTTTATATAAATTAAATGAAGAAACAAATGAATGGGAAAGAGTTTCTTGCAAAATAGGAAAAGAAACATTTGATACTTGGACAACTGATGAAAATGCAACAGCTTATACTGAAACAAAGCTTGAGGCTGGAAAATATAAAGTAGATGAGATAGTCGTTGCAACAGGATTCCTAGAATTAGATGAGGAATGTATTTTTGAAATTAATAGAAGTAATGAAACATTAGAATATGATGAAGATAATGACGCATATATTACTGTTACAGTTAAAAATGAACAACCTACTGGAACTTTAGAAGTATATAAAGAAATGAACTTTAGAGATGATGTAGATACTTCATTAATAGAAAAAGATATTGACTATACAGAAATATCATTTGAATTAAAAGCTACTGAAGATATTATTGATTATTCAGATGGAAGTATAATATATGAAAAAGGTACAGTTATAGGAACTTATAATCTAAAATCAGATGCAACATTGAAAGTTGAAAATATACCAATGGGTGCTTATTCTTTAAAAGAAGTGACAACAGTAGATGGAGCAACATTAGATGAAACAATATATGATGTTATATTTACACAAGAAGATACAAAGACAAAAGTATATACTGTTAAATTAGATATTGAAAATTATACTACTTGTGTAGAAATTAGCAAGACAGACATTACAGGAGAAAAAGAACTTGAAGGTGCAACTTTAACTGTAAAAGATAAAGACGGAAATGTTGTAGATACTTGGGTTTCTGGAGATAAACCTCATAAAATAGAGGGATTATTAGTAGATGAAACATATACTTTAATTGAAGAAATACAAGTAGATGGATATGTAAAAGCAACGGACATTGAATTTACAGTAAAAAACACAAATGAAATTCAAAAAGTAACAATGATTGATAAAATTGTTGAAATGACAAAAGTAGATATTGCAGGAAATGAACTTGAAGGAGCTACTATACAAGTATTAGATAAAGATAATAATATTGTTGATGAATGGGTTTCTGGCAAAGAGCCTCATAAAATAAAAAATTTAGTTGAGGGAGAAACATATATCTTACACGAGGAAATTTGTGTTGAAGGATATGTAAAAGCATCAGATATAGAGTTTACTGTTTCTTATGATAAGGAAACACAAAAAATTGAAATGGTAGATAAGATTGTTGAAATAACAAAGACAGACCTTGTAACAGGAGAAGAACTTGAAGGAGCAGAACTTGAAGTAATTGATATAGAAACAGGAGAAACTGTAGATAAATGGACTTCTACAAAAGAGCCTCATAAAGTTAGAAACCTAGAAGAAAACAAAACTTATAAATTAATTGAAACAATTTGTCCATACGGATATGAAATTGCAGAAGAAATCGAATTTACTGTAACAGAAGATAAAGAAACACAAAAAATCGAAATGAAAGATATGCCTATTCTTACAGATATAACTTTAATTAAAGTAGATTCAGATACTAAAGAAAGAATATACGAAGATTTTGTATTTGGAATTTATAGTGATGAAAATTGTACTAATTTAATTGAAGAATACAATTCTAATAGTGAAGATGCAACAATAGTATTTAATGAAATGAGATATGGAAAATTCTTCATAAAAGAAGTTTCAGCACCAAATGGATACCAAATATCAGATAGAATTGTAGAAATAGAAATAAATGACAAAGGTGTTTTCATAGATGGAGAAGCTATGGGAACAGATAAAAATGGTAATTATACTTTTGAATTTGAAAATACAAAAATAGAAACACCAAACACAGGAGATAGCAGAAATACATTATTACTAGGTGGAATTGCAGGAATATCTGCATTATCTTTAGTAGGATATGGCTTATATAAATTAATAAAAAAATTAAGAAATAGATAATCAATAAAGGGTAGTAGTATTACTGCCCTTTTCTTTTAAAGGTAGGTGTAATATGGCAGAATTTACTATAAAACAAAAAAATAAATTATTAAAAAAACTAAAAGCTATAAATATAACTTCTGAAAAAGATATTTTAAATGTTAAATTATCAGACTTAAAGAAAATAAACCAGTTAGAAGATGAAGAAATAGGCAAATTAACTATGAAAGATATTGAAATAATATGGCAAGTTCAAGATGCAATAGAGAAAAAAGAATTACTAAATTTTTTTACTGATACAAATTAAAAAGGAGGGAGGTTATAAATGGGGAAAATTGTTGAAACTAGGAAAAGATACAAAGAAACATTGGATGAAATAACTAAAAGTGAAGAAAATTGGCTTTCCTTTTTAGATACAAGTAGTTGGAATTTTAAATATGATTTTGCAGATCAAGTGCTAATTTATACTCAAAGACCAGATGCAAAAGCTGTTGCAAGTATGGAAGTTTGGAATAAAAAGGTAAAAAGATGGGTTAATAAAGACGCAAATTTTATTTTTGTATTCTCCAAAGATGAAAATAGCCAATTTCCTTTTAATTTAGTATTTGATGTTTCTGATACTCATAATAGTAGAGGAACAGAATATAAATTATGGAATATAAAACCAGAATATGAAAAAGAAGTAGTTGAAATGCTTGAAAGTAATTTTGGAGCAGAAACAAAAGAAAAAACACTAAAACAAGCAATAACTGTAAATAGTTACAATATGGTAGTTGATAATATTGAAGATTATATGACATCTATACAAAAATATAAAACTGGTAGTTCTTTAGAAAATCTATCAGATAGTGAAATATATAGTATATTAGTTCCAACGGTTTGGGCAAGTGTAAGCTATATGATGATGACAAGGTGTGGCATTGATGCAAGGAATGAAATTGATATACAAGAATTTAGTTATATAAAAAATTTTAATAGTGATAAAATTATAAATATTATAGGAACAGCAACAAGTGATATTGCAGAAATGGGGTTAAGAGAAATTGCAAAAACAGTAATAAATTTGCAAAAAGAAGAAAGAAATATAAATCACACATTTGTTAAAAATCAGAAACAAGAGTATTCTAATAATAAAGAAATTAGTAAGGGAGGAATGGAAAATGGAGAAAATAGAATACACGAAAGTGGGAGATTACAATATGCCAAATCTAGTAATGGAAATGGAGAAAATACCAACTGGCAAATACGCAAGAATGAGACTTCATTACCTAAAGGAAAACAAGAAAGAAGAATATATAATTCTATTGATGGACAAAAAATTGAACGAACATTTGACACATATACAAGAAACAGCAACACAGATGTTACAACAGATAATAGAGAAATTAGCAAAACAAGAAGGGACAACAGAGGAATTGAAATCTCAAGACCAGATGAAATGGACAGCTCTAATGAACAATTACAAATTGATAGCAGAGGAGCAAATAATGAACGACTTGATTTACAGTTAGAAGAACAAATTAACCAAATAAATAATATTGATGATATACAAACTGAAAATGAACAAATACAAACCATTGCAGAAGTAGAAAATACTTCTGTTTTTTTAGTTACACAAGAAATGATTGATGAAGATTTACAGCTAGGTAGTGGTTTCGAAAATGGTAAGTTTAGAATTTATCAGCAATTTATGAAAGGTTTATCAGATAAAGAAAATGCTGATTTTTTAAAAGAAGAATATGGAATTGGAGGAAGACATACCTCTGTTGATAATATTTTTCAAAATCACGATAGTAAAGGAATAACATTTGAAGATTCTAAATCTAATAAAAAATATACACTGGCTTGGAATAAAGTTGCTAAAAGAATAGGAGAGCTTATTGCTCAAGATAAGTATTTAAATGAAAATGAAAAAGATGAGTATATGGACTGGTTAGACTTAAATGAAATAGAAACAAATAATACAAAAGAGATACTGGAAAATCCAGATTATGAACTAGCTAAAAACTTATTATCTTTTATAAAAGATTATGATTTTTTTAGTTATATTAATAATGCACCTTTAGATAATACTGAAGAACAAAATATTGAACTTATTATTGCAGATATTAACGATGAAAATAATGTACGAGAATATATAACATTTTTAAAATCTACACTTGAAGATTTAGATTATGATGATGAACTTGCAGTACAAGTAAGAGATTTTATTGTTAAATTAGAGAATAAATTGCCAGAATATGAATTTAGTAATGGAGATATTATTTATCTTGGAATTGACCAATATGAAATAAGAATAATAGATGATAAAAAAGTAACCTTAATAGATACAAGTTTCCCTTTACTAACCAAAGAACTTTCAATAGAAGAATTTAAAAAGAGAGTTAAAGAAAGTCCTCTAAATGATAAATTTAGGAAAGATACTAAAAGTTCAAATGATAATCTTTCACAAGAAGAAAAAGAACAAACTACTATTGTAGAAGAAACTAATGAAATGCCTCATATAGAGAACACTTTAGAAGGAAGATTATATGAATTTGTAAATCAATATGATATTTATGATATAGATGAAGTTTCATTAGATGAAATTAAAGATATATTGAATGATAAACAAAAAATTTCAGATACTGTAAATTATTTTTATGAAATATTGAATGCTGAAGATACAACCAATGAATTTACAGAAAAAATGAAAGAGCTTATCAATGAATTAACAAATTTATATGAAGAAAAAGATAAATCAAATATAGAAGAAACAAAAGAAGATAAAATAAAAATAAACATCAAAAAGAAAAGAAGAAATAAAATAGAATACTTTGATTTACACCCAGAAATAGCATTAAATGATAGAAATAATTATACTATAACTAATAATAATTTAGGAGAAGGAACACCAAAAGAAAAATTTAGAAGAAATATAGAGGCTATAAAAACTCTAAAAAAATGTACTGAAGAAAACAGATATGCAACACCAGAAGAACAAGAAATATTGGCAGAATATGTTGGCTGGGGAGGTTTAGCTGATGTTTTTGATCCTAATAAAGATAGTTGGTCAAATGAATATAAAGAACTAAAAGATTTACTTTCTGAAAAAGAATATACAGAGGCTAGAGCATCATCTGTAACTGCATTTTATACACCTCCTATTGTTATCAATTCAATTTATAAAGCATTAGAAAATATGGGACTTGAACGAGGCAATATACTAGAGCCTAGTTGTCGGAGTTGGTAATTTTATGGGAATGTTACCAGAACAGTTAAATGAATGTAAGATGTATGGAATAGAATTAGATACTATTTCTGGAGAAATTGCTAGACAACTATATCAGAAAAACACAATAGCAGTAAAAGCATATCAAGATGTTGAGTTACCAGACTCTTTTTTTGATGTAGCTGTTGGAAATGTACCTTTTGACGATTTAAAACCTTATGATAAAAAGTATGATAAATATAAATTTGTACTTCACGATTATTTCTTTGCAAAAACTTTAGATAAGGTTAGACCTAATGGAATAATAGCATTTATAACTTCTAAAGGTACTATGGACAAAAAAGATGAAAGCACTAGAAAGTATATATCACAAAGAGCTGAACTAATAGGAGCAATTAGATTACCAAATGATACATTTCAGAAAAATGCAGGAACAACAGTTACAACCGATATTATTTTTCTAAAGAAAAGAGATAAAGTTACAGATATAGATGAGGAATGGATACATTTAGGAACAAATGAAAATGGAATAGAGATGAATAACTATTTTATAACACATCCAGAGATGATACTAGGTAATATGGAAATGATTTCTGGTAGATTTGGACAAGAAAGTGCTTGTATTCCATATAGTGATAGAACTTTAGAAATTCAGCTTAATGAGGCAATAGAAAATCTAAATGCAGAAATAGACGACTTCCAGATAGACGAATTATTGGAAGATGAGGAAAAAACAATTCCAGCAGATCCATCAGTTAGAAATTTCTCATATACAATAGTAGATAATCAAGTATATTATAGAGAGAATAGTTTGATGTATTATCAAGAACTACCTCTGACAGCTATTAGTAGAATTAAAGGTATGATAGAAATTCGTGATTGTGTTAGAAATTTAATTGAACTTCAGCTTGAAGATTACCCAAACGAAGATATAAAAAGAGAACAAGCAAAATTAAATAGTTTATATGACAAATTTACAAAAAGCTATGGTTTAATAAATAGTAGAGCAAATGAAAAAGCATTTTCTGAAGATGATAGTTATTATCTACTATGTTCATTAGAAATTGTAGATGAAAATAAAAATTTTGTTAGAAAAGCAGATATGTTTAATAAAAGAACTATCAAGCCTCGTACACCAATTTCTAAAACAGATAATAGCATAGATGCTTTAATATCATCAATTTCTGAAAGGGCAACAGTTGATTTAGAATATATGTCTAAACTTACAGGCAAAACAGAAGAACAACTTATTAAAGATTTAGAGGGCAGTATATTCAAAGATCCTATGTTAGAAAAATATGTTACAGCAGATGAATATTTGAGTGGAAATATCAGAGAAAAGCTAAAAATTGCTAAAGAATTTGCTGAAAACAATCCAGAATATGAAATTAATATCAAATCATTAGAAAGTGTTATACCAAAGGATTTATCTGCAAGTGAGATTAGTGTTAGACTAGGAGCAACTTGGATACCACCTAGATATATTGAAGAATTTATATTTGAACTATTAGAAACCCCTTCATATAATAGAGATGATATAAGAGTAAATTATTCAAATTATACATCAGACTGGAGTATTAGTGGCAAAAATGTTGATTGGAATAATAGTAGAGTAAACACAACTTATGGAACTAAAAGAATTAATGCATATCACATTATAGAAAAAACTCTTAATCTAAAAGATGTTCAAATTTTTGACAATATAATTAATATAGATGGAAAACAAGAAAGAAAACTAAATGCTCAAGAAACTGCAATAGCTCAAGGAAAACAGGAGATAATCAAAACAAAATTTGAAGAATGGATATGGAAAGATAGAGAAAGAAGAGAAGAACTAACAAGACTTTATAATGATAAATTTAACTGTATTCGACCTAGAGAATATGATGGAAAATATATAAATTTTGTAGGTATGAATCCAGAAATTACTTTAAGAAAACATCAATTAAATGCAGTAGCCAGACAATTATATGGTGGAAATACTTTGCTTGCCCACGAGGTACGGTGCAGGAAAAACCTTTGAAATGATTGCAGGTTCAATGGAAGGAAAAAGATTAGGCTTATGTAGTAAATCTCTTTTTGTAGTTCCAAACCACATCATAGAACAATTTAGTTCAGAATTTATGCAGTTGTATCCAAGTGCAAATATTTTAGTTACAAATAAAAAAGATTTTGCTATGAATAATAGAAAAAAGTTTTGTAGTAAAATAGCAACAGGCGAATACGATGCGATAATTATGGGACATTCTCAATTTGAAAAGATACAATTATCTAAAGAAAGACAGGCTTATTTTTTAGAACAACAAATAAATGAATTAGCACTAGGTATAAGTGATTTAAAAAACAATGACGGAGAATATTATTCAATAAAACAACTTGAAAAAAGCAAGAAAAAGATAGAAGAAAAATTAAAAAGATTAAATGATAGTTCTAAAAAAGATACTGTAATTACTTTTGAGCAACTAGGTATAGATAGATTATTTGTAGATGAAGCTCATAACTTTAAGAATTTATATCTATATACTAAAATGAGAAATGTTGGTGGAATTGCTCAAACTGAGGCACAAAAAAGTTCAGATTTATTTATGAAATGTAGATATTTAGATGAACTAACTGGAGGAAAAGCGATAACTTTTGCTACTGGTACACCAGTAAGTAATAGTATGGTGGAATTATACACTATGCAACGATATCTGCAATATAATACTTTAGCTAAAAATGGATTATTACAATTTGATTCGTGGGCTAGTACATTTGGAGAAACTGTTACAGCACTAGAACTGTCTCCAAGTGGAAATGGTTACAGAAGTAAAACAAGATTTGCTAAATTTTATAACTTGCCAGAACTTATGGCATTATTCAAAGAAGTGGCTGATATTCAAACATCAGACACTTTAAATTTGCCTGTTCCTAAAGCTAATTTTGAAACAATAGTAGTAAAACCAAGTGAAATACAAGAAGAAATGGTTGAAAAATTGGGAGAAAGAGCAGAAAGTATAAAAAAAGGTAGTGTAGATCCTCGTGAAGATAATATGCTGAAAATCACTAATGAGGGAAGAAAACTTGCACTAGACCAAAGACTCTTAAATAATATGTTACCAGATTTTGAAAACAGTAAAGTAAATGTTTGTGCAGATAATATCTATAAAATATGGAATGAAACAAAAGATAATAAATCTACTCAATTAGTATTTTGTGATTTATCTACACCAAAGTCATTAGGTGCTGATGATAACCCTTATGAAACTGAGATAATAGATGGTAAAATTAAACTAAAAGATAGACAATTTACAGATGTATATACAGATTTAAAAAGAAAATTAATTGAAAGAGGAATACCAGAAAATGAAGTAGCTTTTATCCACGATGCTAATACAGAAGTAAGAAAGCAAGAACTATTTTCAAAAGTAAGAACTGGTAAAGTTAGAGTTTTAATGGGATCAACCTCTAAAATGGGAGCAGGAACTAATTGTCAAAACAAAATCATAGCATTACACCATTTAGACTGTCCGTGGCGACCTGCAGATTTGACACAAAGAAATGGTAGAGGAATTCGACAGGGAAATGAAAATGAAGAAGTTAATATTTACACTTATGTAACAGAAAAAACATTTGATGCTTATTTGTTTCAGTTAGTAGAAACAAAGCAAAAATTCATTTCTCAAATAATGACTTCAAAGACTCCTGTTCGTTCAGCAGAAGATGTAGATGAAAAAGCTCTTTCTTATGCAGAAATCAAAGCACTTGCTGCACGGAAATCCTCTTATAATTGAAAAAACACAATTAGATGTAGATGTTTCAAAACTAAAATTATTGAAACAAAGCTATTTGAGTGAAATTTATAGACTTGAAGATATGATAGCAAAGTATTATCCAAACAGAATCAAACAATTAGAAAACAATATTGCAAACATTGAAAAAGATATAAAACAAATTAATGAAAATACTAAAATAGAAAATGAAGAAAAGTTTTCTCCTATGATTTTAAAAGAAAAACTGTATAATAAAAAAGAAGATGCAGGAAAAATGATACTAGAAATATGTAAAACAAAAGAAAAATCTGATTTAGAGGAAATAGGAGAATATAGAGGAATGAAATTACTATTACAAATTAATATAGTCAGACAAGAATTTGAACTATTCATAAAAGGAAATGCAGAATATAAAATCTCATTGGGAAATGACATATATGGTAATATAACAAGAATTGACAATGCATTATCTAATGTAAGTAAAGATTTGGAAGATAACAAACAAGATCTTGAAAACACCAAAAAACAATTAGAAAATGCAAAAATTGATGTTAAAGCTCCATTTGATAAAGAAGACGAATTGAAAGAAAAATCTATGAGGTTAGATAGAGTAAATGCTTTATTAAACCTAAACGAAAAAGACAATATTATTATAGAAGAAAATGAAGATGAAAAATCAAATGATGACGAAGATAAATGTCAAGACTATGATAAAGAGCCAATTTTATAAATTATACATTTTACTTTAAACTTATTTATTTATAAACTACCTCACAAGGAGGTGATTTATATGCAAATTGAAAAAATATTTAGTGAATCGATCTTGCAAAAATTATTTGAAAACAGACACGAAGAATTTTCACATAAATTTACTTCTCTTACAGATACTAAAAAAATGTATGACAACCTTGAGAATAGATTAAAATCATTATTAGGATATATAAATAATGAACATTACAATTATGCCGAATCAGAAATTGATGGAATATTATCTGATATGCAAGTATGTATCGAATATTGGAATAGTGGCTTTTATAAACTTGGAGTAATTGATGGAATGAATTTAAAAAAAGAACTACAAAAAAAGTTGGAGGAAAATATTTATGGAAACATTAATGGATAGCTTTATGAATAGTTGTGGAGATAGTTTTATTCAATACTTTGAAAAACATAGATTTAAAAATCTAGTTAATAGAGAAGATTATAAAAGTCTGCATAGTAAAATGCAATTAATATTTGATGAATTTCCAAAAGTAAGAACTTTTATAGAAGATAGACTAATTACAGAATTAAATGATGACGAAAAAGATGCAGTTTTGAGAATTTTAGATATAAATGAAAAAATTGTAGAAATTGAAGCGAAAGAATTTTTTAAACTAGGTTTTAAAGAGGCTTATATATTTTTTGAAGAACAAGATCTATTAAATAAATAAAATTTTGGAAGATATTAAAGAAATTTGATATCTTCCTATGTTTTTTATAAAATGTATGATATAATCATCACGATTAATAGTAATTTGTAGGAAGGAGTATTTATGAAAAAATATTTAAAATATTTATTTTATATAGTTATTCCAATTATTGCAGTATTTTTATGTAGGATATTAAAAATAGCACAGGGAGAAAAGAATGAAGAGATTGTATTTGGTATAATGCTTGGAATATTTTTAGATATTATTTTTTATATTATTGATAAATTAAAAACAAGAAAGCATTAAAAATTACAATAAGTGGGGCTGATAGTTAGTTGAATTTATCAGCTCTTTATTATATAATATGAACTGTAAAAATAGTAATTTGAAAGTGAAGTGTTAAATTTGAAAAAAAGAGTTTTAAACCCAATTAGTATGTTTATTATAGGTTTATTGCTAGGAATAATTAGTAGATTATTAGATATTTATACTCAAAATTTAGGAAATATCTTTTCGCAAATGGCGATATGGATTTTATTTGGAACACTAATTTCAATATATAGTGAATCAAAGAAAAAAGCAATGATTAATATTTTTCCTTTTTGTATTGGTATGCTTATAACTTATTATGTAGTAGCAATGATAACTAAAGGTGTTTATAGTAATATAATTATTCTTGGTTGGAGCATATTTGCGTTTTTTTCACCTATATTTGCATACTTTACTTGGATAACAAAAGAAAAAGGAATATTTCCTAAAATAATAAGTATAGGAATAATATTGATATCTATATTTTCTAGCATTATATTGTTTGATGGTTACAGAATATATGATGTAATAATTGATGGATTACTAATATACTTTTTATTTATTAAAAAAATAAAAAGATAGACAAATTACAAGTTATCTAAATAATTAAAAATAATAAAAAAATCAAGAGATATTAAATAAAAACTAATATCTCTTTTTTATGCAAAAAAATAAGGAGGAAATATAATGTCAAGAATGAGTGAATGGGAAATTGGCTCAGAAATAATGGGTAGAGATATATATTTAAAGTTAAAAGGTTTTACTGATAGTAAATTTAGCCATAGCTTTTTATCTATAAATGATGCAGAAAAATTTGCTAATCAGATATTACTAATTACTAAAAATTTAAAAGAATTAAGTTGTGGTAAATGCTTTCAATGTAATAAATATATAACCAATGGAGATGCTTATTATGAATTTGAAAATGATATAAAAATACACAAAAATTGTTTAGGAAATTATGCAGAAAATCACATCATAAATATTAAATTAAAACCTAAATATGCAAAAGAATTTGAAACAAGAAATATTTATTATGAACACAAAAATAAATAGAATAGGAGGTATTTTATATTATGAATTATGACCAATTAAAAGATGTTTTGATGGCAAAAATTGAACAAGAATTTAGCGAATATAAACAAAATTTAGTAAAAAATTTTACAAAAGAAGAAATTATAGATAAATCTTATGAAACAACTTTTAAAGAAGAAACAGTGTCAATTTTAGAAGGTCTTATTTTAGGCAGAAATGAAATAAGAGCACTATTAAATACAGAAAAACCATTAGATAAAATGTATAACAAATATATGAGTATAGAAACAAGTATGCTTGATAAAATGACCGATATTGTAAGAGATATTGTCGATGATTTGGATAAAGAATTTATGAAAAAAAGAGAGAAAGTGAGATGATAATATGAATAAAGTATATGAAATTGAAATAGAAGAAATTTTACAAAAAGTTGTAAAAGTTGAGGCAAATTCACTAGAAGAAGCAATAGATATTGCTAGAGAAAAATATTCAAATGAAGAATATGTTTTAGACTATCAAGATTATAAAGATACTGAATTTAGAGAATATAAAGATGAAGTAATAAAACAAAATAAATCAAAAAATAGAGAAAGTAGGTAATAAAATATGGGAAAATATATTCCACCAGAAATGGTTAAAGAAATTAAAAAAATAGACTTATTAACCTATTTTAAAAATTATGAGCCTAATGAATTAGTTAGAGATAGTAGAACACAATATTCGACCAAAACTCATAGCAGTTTAAAAATATCAAACGGATATTGGAACTATTTTAATGGAGGTTTTGGTGGAAAAAATGCAGTTGACTATGTAGAAAAAATGTTAGGTTATAAATTTCCAGAATCGATAGAATACATTATAAAAAAGATGAATGGAAGAATACCTGTTTATATCCCACAAGCTGAAAAAAGAAATAATGTAACTCTAATTTTACCAGAAAAAAATGACAATACAAATAGAGTAAAACAATATCTAAATTCAAGAGGAATTGATAATGAAATCATACAAAAATGTATAGAAAAACATTTAATTTATGAAGAAAAGCATTATCATAATGCAGTATTTGTTGGATATGATGAAATGGGAAATGCAAGGTATGCAGGTTGTAGAGCAACTAATGAAAGTAAATTTAAAAGTGATGCAACAGGAAGTAGTAAACAATATTCTTTTAAACTAGAAAGTAATAAAAAAACAGATAAAATTTTTATATTTGAGGGTGCAATAGATGCTTTATCTTATGCAACCCTTTTTAAATTATATGGACAAAATTGGGAAGATAAAACATTAATTTCTCTAGCAGGTGTATATCAACCTGCTAAAATAATTGAACAAAGTAAAGTACCAGTTGCTATTTCAAATTATTTAGAAAAACATCCAGAAGTAACAAAGATTTATCTATGTTTAGATAATGATGAGGCAGGTAGAAATGCAACAAATGCTTTAAAAACAGTTATGTCAGATAAGTATGAAATTATAGATAGACCTCCTAAAAAACGGAAAAGATTATAATGAATATTTATGTGATTTATTAGGAATAAAACCTATAATAAAAAATCAAAATTTAATTAAAGAAAGGACTAGATAAGAATGAAAAAATATAATTTTATAATAAGAAAAACAAACGAAATGGAAATCAAATTAAATGCAAAAAATCATTCAGAGGCAATGATAAAATTACTTGAAAAAGCTTTTCTAAAAGATAAAAATTTCTTTATTAGAAAAGATACAAAAAACAATGAAATGTGTATTGGAATCTTAAAAATTACAGATGAAAATGGTAATGAAAATCTAAAAGATTATGATGATTTTTATGAACAAAATAGATTTTTTCTTACTAAAGAAAATGAATCAGATTTAACAGAAAACGAAGATGGAATTGAAGATGATTTGCCAAAAGAATATTTAGAAGTTGTTTGTGATAAATGTGGGAATTGCATAAGAATAGATAATGAAGATTTGTTTTCAGAATAGTAAAAGATGTAGCAAAAAAAGTCATAAAAAAAGCAAATATTTGAGCAAAGTAGGATATTTATGAAATAAATTTTATGTCCTAACAAGCAACACATTTGTATATACACAAATGTTAAACTATGGGGAAACCCCAATCCCCAAAGAAATTAAATGAAAGGAGCAAGAAATGAAAGAAGATCCAAGAGATATTATTGTTCCAATAAGAATGAATTTTGAGGAAAGAAGCAAGATAAAAAAACGTGCTAAAAAAACTGGAAAACAATTTTCTACTTTTATTAGAGATTGTGCTTTACGGAGCAGAAATAAAAGAAAAGCCAGACCAAGAATTTTATGAGTTAACTACAACTCAAATGGGAAAGTTTTTAAGAACTTTAAGTGAATTAGAAAGATTACTTTATCATAAGGACTTTATTGATGAGAGAATTTTAAATCAAGAAATATTGGAATGGCGAAAATTTAGAATGGCAATTAAGGAAAAATATCTGTAATGGCAACTACGAGTCTATGGAAAGTAGAAAATAGGTTAGATAAAGTTATAAAGTATACAAGTGATATTGAGAAAACTAAAAACAAAAATTATGAAACAGATTTATATAAAAGTTTGCATAATACAATAGAATATACAAAAGCAGATTTTAAAACAGAAAAACAATTCTATGTTACTGGTGTAAATTGCAATGCAGATACAGCATTAAAAGAAATGATATTAACTAAAAAACATTTTGGTAAAGAAAAAGGTATTTTAGCATTTCACGGTTTTCAGTCTTTTGCAGAAGGAGAAGTTACAGCAAAACAGGCACACGAAATAGGTATTAAACTTGCAGAGGAATTGTGGGGAGATAAATATGAGGTGTTAGTTTCAACACATCTAAATACAAAACATTATCATAATCATTTTGTAGTAAATTCTGTTTCATTTGTAGATGGAGAAAAATATAGAAATACAATAGAAAATTATGCACTTATGAGAGAAATATCAGATACTTTATGCAAAGAATATGGCTTGAGTGTTTTAGAAGAAAAGAAATGTGGAAAAATTGATTATACAAAATATAGAAATTCATATATTCAAAAATCCGACTACTATACAACAACAAAAGATGATGTGGATTTTGCAATTAAACAAGCCTATTCATATAATAATTTTAAATCAATATTGGAAAAAATGGGTTATACAATTACAATAAGGGCAAATAAAATTAGTTTAGTAAGACCTCCATATAAAAGAAACATACGAATTGAAAGAAGTTTTGGAATTGAATATAGCATAGAAAATATTACTGAAAGAATAATGAGTTCAGAAACAAAAAACGCATATTTAATTGAAAAATATAGACCTAAAAAAAGATATGTTGGAAAAATACGAAATCAATTAAAAATTGATAGAGGTAGTCTATATAGATTATATTTGCATTATTGTTATCTTTTAAAAGTATTTCCTAAAAATAAGAATACACGATATAAAATGACACCTAAAATGAAAGAAGATGCAAAAAAGATGAAAGAAATATCAAATGAAATTAGATTCCTTTGTAGAAATAAAATTAAAACTACAAAGGATCTTTTTTTATATAAAAATCTTGTCCAAGATGAATTAAAAAAACAGATGAAAGAAAGAAATACTTTACGAAGAAAAAGGCAGAAAGAAGAAAATGTTGAGGTAAGACAAAAACTATGTGATGAAATTTTAGATTTATCAGACAAGATTAAATATTTAAAAAGTGAGGTGGTATATTCAGAAAAAATTGAAAATCAAAGTCAAAAGATAAAAGATGATATGAAAGAGTTACAAAGAGAAGAAAAGGAAGAAAAAATCAGAAGGAAAGGAGAAATAGAAAAATGAATACATCAGAATCAGCAGATGAACTTGTTAAAATCTATTTAGAAGGTGTAGAAACTGTTTTAAGAATATCAGGAACTGGAGCAAAAAATATTGCTATGGCATTAATCGCAATGTCTAAAGAAAGAACACAAACTAAAGGAAAGACAAGATTAACGAATATGCTTAAATCTGGAAAGTCATTAGATATTTTTACTATAAAAGCAGAAGATTTAAAGAAATTTTCACAAGAGGCAAAAAAATATGGAATTTTATATTGTGCCTTAGCTAATAAAAGAAATAACAAAATTGATGGTATGGTAGATATTATGGTTAGAGAAGAAGATGGAGCAAAATTGAATAGAATATCTGAAAGATTTAACTTTAAAGATGTTGCAACTATTAAAGAGGAATATGAAAAGTCAAAACAAGATAAAGTTAATATAAATATTGAAGAAAAGCCAAAAAGTGAAGAAGAACAATTTATAGATGATATTATGCCTAAAGATAAGGAAAAACAAAAAGATATTCCCAGTAATAATACAAAAGAAACGGAGAAAAAGAATCTGTCAGAGATTTCCTCAGATACCAAATCAGAAGACAAAGTGGAGAATTTTAAAGATGAAAAACAATCAGTTAGAAAAGAATTAAAAGAGATTGAACAAGAACTTAAAGCTAAAGAACAAGAAACAATATCTCCAGAAGTTCAAGCAGATATTATAAGAGCAAAAACTAAAGAAAAAAACGGAAAAAGATACAAAGAAAAGGAAACTAAATCAAAAGGTAAAAGATACAAAGAGCCAAAGCATTTAGATAATACATCTAAAAAATCAAAAAAGAAATCAAAAGGAAGGAGCAAGTAAAGTGAGTGAAATAGACGATATTTTAGGTACAAACAATTATTCTACAAATAGAAATTATAGTAACTATAATACAAGAAATCAGAATAATTGGAAAGAACAACAAAATAAAGATAGACAAGAAATTTATGATACTATGGACAGAATGGCGACAATAGTTAGTAATGATGGTACAAAATTTCAAGAATATTTAGATATACAAAGTAGATTTTCAAAACATTCTGTTGGAAATTGCCTAGTTATTTTAGAAAAAGCACCAGAGAGTACACAAATTAAAGATAAAAAATCTTGGGAAGAAAAAGGAATTGAATTAAAGGAAAATGCAAAAGGAATAAAAATATTAGAGCCTTATGAAAGTAATAACAAAAGATATTTCAATCCAAAAATGGTTTATGATATAAGGCAAACAAATGCCTCAATACCAGATGAAACAATTAATTATGGAGATAGAAAGTTATTAGAGGCACTTTTAGACGGTTGCACAGTTCCTAGAAAAGCAGTTGAAACTTTACCTAATGGGACAATAGGATCTGAGTATAATAAAGATGAAAATATATTATATGTCTGTAAAGGTATGGATAGAGAATTACTATTTCAAACCTTATCACAAGAAATGGCAAACATAGAAATGAGCAATATTGAAAATAGTGATATAAAAAGTTTTAGAAGTTATTGTATATCTTATATGATATGTAAAAGGTATGGGATTGATGTTTCTAATTATGACTTTTCAAAATTACCATCTCAAATAACAAATCAAAAAGAGCCAAAAGGTGTTAGAGCAGAAATAGAAAAAATAAGAAAAAATTTTGAAGAAATAAATGGGAGAATGAGTGATTATTTTAGCAGAAGTAATAAAGAAAAAGATAAATCTAATCCAGAAAGGTAGTGATAAAATGAGTGAAGAAAAAAGAGTGTTAGAATTAGATAAATATGAGCATAAAGCAATAGCCAATATTTTATTTGAGAAAAGAACTACCTTAATAGAAGAAAATAAAGATAAAGACTTTATAGATGAAATTTTAGAGAAAGTTTTAGATGCCCCAACTAAAAAGAAAACATTATTTAAAAAGGACAAAAATAAAGATGAAAGATAAATCAAATATGGTATTATATTGTTTTGGTGGAATAATAGTCATTTGGTTTGCATTATTAATTGCTCCATATATAAGTGGTGGATTAGTTGAAATAATAGAAGAATTACCAAAGAAATTAAATAAACCATTTAATATAGAAATTTGTAAAGATAGTTTAAAAACTGTCTTTATTTTTTTAGTTGCTTATATTTTAGGAATAGGAATTTATAAATCTACTAGAAGAAATTATAGAAAAGGAAAAGAATATGGCTCTGCTATTTGGGGTGTAGCAAAGAAAATTAATAAAAAATATATGCAAAAACCTAAAAGCCAAAACAAAATTTTAACTCAAAATGTAAATATAGGATTAAAAGCTAAATATCATAGAAGAAACTTAAATACTTTAGTTTGTGGTCGGAAGTGGTGCAGGTAAAACGAGATTTTACGGCAAACCAAATATTATGCAATGTAATTGTTGCTATGTAATTTTAGATCCCAAAGGAGAGATTGTTCGAGATACGGGGCATTTATTAGAAAAAGAAGGATATAAGGTTAAAATTTTAGATTTAGTAACTCCGAAATTGAGCCATTGTTATAACCCTTTTAAATATATTCAAGATGATAATGATGTTCAAAAATTAGTTGCAAATTTATTTAAAAGTGCAACGCCAAAAGGTAGTGGAGCAAGTTCTGATCCATTCTGGGATATTGCAGCTCAAATGCTACTATCTGCATTAATCTTCTATTTAAAATACGAAGCTCCAGAAGAAGAACAAAATTTTGCAATGGTTGGAGAAATGCTGAGAGCTGGAAAAGTCAAAGAAGATGATGAAGATTATGAAAGCCCATTAGATATTTTATTTAAAAGGCTTGAATATAAAAATCCAAACCATATAGCTGTTAAATATTATAAAGATTATCACTCTGGAGCAGGAAGAACGCTAAAATCAATACAAGTAACATTATCATCTAAACTTGAAAAGTTTAATATAGATGAAATTGCAAGCCTAACAATGACAGATGAAATGGAATTAGACAAATTAGGAGAAGAAAAGATAGCAATATTTGCAGTAATTCCAGATACACACACATCTTATAATTTTCTTGTAAGTATTTTATATACACAAATTTTTCAAAATGCTTTTTATAGAGCAGATAACAAATACAAAGGTGCATTACCAATACCAATTCACTTTCTAATGGATGAATTTGCAAATGTAGCTTTACCAGATGATTTTGAGAAAATTTTAAGTGTAATGCGTTCAAGAAATGTGTTTGTTTCGATTATTATACAAAATATTTCACAACTAAAAAGTTTATTTGAGAAACAATGGGAAAGTATAGTCGGAAACTGCGATGAATTTCTTTATTTACGGAGGGAATGAACAATCTACTCATAAAATGGTTTCTGAACTTCTACGGAAAGGAAAGTATTGATTTAAACACCTATGGAAAAAGCACAGGTCATAGTGGAAGCTACTCTACTAATTATCAACAAACAGGAAGAGAGCTACTAATGGCAGATGAAGTAAGAATGCTTGATAATGATAAGGCAATTTTATTAATTAGGGGAGAAAAACCTGTTATTGATTATAAATATGATATTTTAAAACACCCTAATGTTCAATATACAGTTGATGGAAAAGGAAAAGTATATGAATACGGAAAAGTAGATAAAAATTCTGGAATAATAACAGAATTGACATTTGAAGAAATACAAAAGATTAAAGATATTAAATATACAGAAGAAATAGATGAGAATATTGATTTTGAAATTTTATCTGAAGAAGATATTGAAAATTATATTTATATGGAGGAATTAGAGAATGAAAAAAATAAAAAAGATAATGAATAAAAAGATTTTAATTAAAGTTTTAAAAAGAACAAGTTTAATATTATTTACAGTAATAGCTTTATTTATTGGACAAGCAAGCAATGTTTTTGCAACAGAAGATCCTTTAACAGTAATTAATAATTTATCAACTTTTATTTTTGGAGTAATCAAAGCGATAGGAATGATTTTACTTGGTTGGGGAATTGTGCAAGTAGGTTTAGCATTAAAAAGTCACGATGCCAGTCAAAGAGCAAATGGATTCCTAACTGTCGCAGGAGGAATAATAATAACATTTTCAAAACAAATACTAGATTTAATTACAGGAGGATAATAAATATTGGTAAAAGGCAAGTTTTAGAGTAAATTTGCCTTATTTTAATTAAAGGAGGCGAAAAGATGGCAAATTGGGTAGTAGGAAATTTGGAAAATGCACTAGGCACTTGGAATGAAAAGCTAAATGAAATATGGAGTCTTATTACACAAAGTCCAGAAACATTCAAAGATCGGAACAATTTGGGAAGTAATTGTAAATATAAATCGGAGCAATTCAAGCCATTGGTTTAGCTTTATTAGTAATATTCTTCCTGGTAGGAGTTGTAAAAACCTGTCGGAAGTTTTGCAGAAGTAAAAAAACCAGAATCGGTTTTGAAGTTGTTTGTGCGATTTGCCCTCGCTAAACTACTCATAACACACGGACTAGAACTAATGCTGTCAATTTTCCAAATTATACAAGGAGTTGCACAAACTATAATGGATACGGCAGGACTAGGAGAGGCAACACAAACAACTTTACCACAGGAAATGATAACTGCTATTGAGTCTTGTGGCTTTTTTGAAAGCATACCTCTTTGGGCAGTTACTTTAATACGGAGGACTTGTAGTAACAATTCTATCATTTATTATGATATTAACCGTTTATGGTAGATTTTTCAAATTATATTTATATACTGCAATAGCACCTATTCCATTATCAACATTTGCAGGCGAACCATCACAAAATGTTGGAAAAAGTTTCGTAAAAAGTTATTCAGCAGTTTGTTTAGAAGGTGCAATTATAATTTTAGCTTGCATTATATTTTCACTATTTGCAAGTTCTCCACCTGCTATTGATACTTCAGCAGAGGCAATAAATCAAGTATGGAGCTATGTTGGAGAATTAGCATTCAATATGCTAGTGTTAGTAGGAACAATAAAAGCGAGTGATAGAATTGTTAGAGAGATGATGGGATTATAAAAAGGAAGTGATGATTTATGAAAGATAAGAATGGCAATGAAATATTTGAATTTCAAGGAAATAAATATAATTTTATGGTTGGTTTTGATGAAGAAAGCAAGTTATTAAAATTAACAATGATAGATATAAAAACAAAACAAGAAAAAGCAATAAATATAAGTGGAATAATACCACAGGGTGCAACACCAGACTATATATTATTGAATAGTAAAGTAGAAGAAAGGTTAATAGAAGAATTGACGAATTGCAAACTGCTATCAGACCGTACAGGAATTTTCGCTAAAGTTAATTTAGGAAATATGTATAAATATGATAAAAATGGTGTTAAAGAGTTTTTAGATTATCATACAAGAAAAGTTGAATATGAAGATAGAGGAAAAACTCAAGACGAAGTAAAGAAAGACATAAAAAAATATACAGATAGGCTTTTACAAAGCAAAGAAGTAAAAAATTTTTTAGAAGATTGCAATGAAGAAACAAATACAGAAGATTATATATTTATGTATTCTTTATTAGACAAGAAAAATCCTCAAAATTCAATTATAGCATATTGTAATGAAAATGCAGATACAGTTTTTTTTATATCTCCGTATGAAAAGGGTATTGATAATAAATTTGAAATTGTTCCAGAATGGCAGTTTAATTATTATGGTGGAATGATGAATTTTTTAGATTCGAATTTTGAAATAATAAATATAGGAATGGACTCTCATTATTCTATATGGCAAGAAGTCTATGATAGATTATTAGAACCGAAAGATACTAGATACTCAAAAGGCGTTGAAAAATATATGAAATATTGTAAGAAAAATAAAATTACCAAAGAAACAATAATGAAAAATTTTAATTTAAAACATTTTACAGAAGATATTATGGAATTTTATAAACCAAAACATAGAGAAAGGTAGGAACAAATAATGGAAATTAAAGTTAATAAGGAAATACGAGATTATAGTGAAACAATATTTTTTGGACTGTCAATGAGACAGTTCTTTTTTTCTGCCATCGCTTGTGCAGTAGCTGTTTTACTATATTTTTTATTAAAAGAACATTTAGGACTAGAAACATTATCTTGGATTTGTATTCTTCGGAGCTTTACCTTTTGGAATATTAGGATTTGTCAAATATAACGGAATGTACGCAGAAGAATTTGTAGTTGCTTGGATAAAGTCAGAGATATTAATGCCAAATGTTCTATTTTTCAAACCAGAAAACTTTTATGATGAGTTATTAAAAGATGAATTTAAGAAATTAGAAATGGAGGGAATGAAAATTGAGAATTCTAAAAAGAAACAAAGAAAGAGTAAAAGTGCCTAGAAGTGTGCAACAAGCAATTCCAATAAAAGCAATATATGAGGATGGAATTTTTGAAATAGGAAGAAATAAATACTCAAAATCGTTTAAATTTACTGATGTAAATTATGCAGTAGCAGGACAAGATGATAAAGAGGCTATGTTTTTAGATTACAGTTCAATTTTGAATTTATTAGATGCAGGTTCATACCCAAAATTAACAATTATAAATAGAAAACTTAATAAAGTAGATTTTGATACAAAAATGAAACTAGAACTTGGAAATGATAATCTATCAAAATATCGAAAAGAATATAATGAAATACTTGCAAATAACTCAGTCGATTCAAACGGAATAATTCAAGAAAAAATATTAACAATATCAATAGATAAGAAAAATATTAGTGAGGCAAGAAACTATTTTTCAAGAACAGGCACAGAACTTACAAACAATTTTGCGAAATTAAATTCAAAATTTAGTGGATTAGATATAAATGAAAGATTAAGAATTTTCTATGATTTCTTTAGGGTAGGAGAAGAAGATTTATATAAATTTGATATAAAACAATGTATGAGAAAAGGACATAGTTTTAAAGATTATATTTGTCCAAATACATTTGAGTTTAAATCAGATTATTTCAAGATGGGAGATAGATATGGACGAGTGCTATATCTAAAAGAATATGCAACTTTTATAAGAGATAATATTATATCTGAATTAACTGACTTGAATAAAAATATGATGTTATCTATTGATATAAAGCCTGTACCAATGGAGGAAGCAATAAAGAAAGCAGAAAGAGTTAGATTAGGGGTAGAAACAAATATTGCAAACTGGCAAAGGCGACAAAATGAAAATAATAATTTTTCAGCAGTTATTCCAT
The DNA here is from genome assembly GCA_949289635.1 of uncultured Eubacteriales bacterium. Lineage (GTDB taxonomy): Bacteria > Bacillota > Clostridia > TANB77 > CAG-508 > CAG-269. The sequence continues at coordinate 73,266 of CASEOS010000014.1, forward strand.
ACGATATGGAAAGACAGAGGGAAGAAAGTAAAGAATTTTTGGACGATTTAATTACACGAGACCAAAGAATGTTCTTATCAACTATAACATTAGTGCATACGGCTGATTCAAAAGAAGAATTAGATAGTGATACGGAAAGTTTAATTACAACAGCAGGTAAACATATGTGTCAATTAGCTACATTGAAATTTCAGCAATTAGATGGATTAAATACAGTTATGCCTTCTGGTGTAAAAAGAATAAACACAAAAAGAACTTTAACAACAGAGAGTTTAGCAGTATTTATGCCTTTTAAAGTTCAAGAAATACAAGATACACAAGGAGTTTATTATGGCAAGAATATAATATCTAAAAATATGATTTTAATAGACAGAAAACAATTACAAAATGGAAATTCCTTTATATTAGGTGTAAGTGGTAGTGGAAAATCCTTTACTGCAAAACAAGAAATAACCTCAATAGCTTTAAGAGATCCAGAAGCAGATATTATAGTTATAGATCCAGAGGCAGAATACAAACCTCTTATTCAAGCACTTGGTGGAGAGGCTATTAAAATATCAGCAACTTCAGATAATCATATAAATGCTTTAGATTTGAATAAAGATTATGATGAAAACAAACCAGTAGTTGCTAAATCAGAATTTATATTATCTTTATGTGAGCAAATAATGAAAAATATTACACCAAATCAAGAAGCTATAATTGATAGATGTACTACGGAAGTATATAAATATTTTGAACAAGGAAATTATCAAGGTACGCCACCAACATTAAATGATTTTAGAGATGTTTTATTAAAACAAGAAGAACAAGAGGCAAAAGATATAGCACTAGCACTAGAATTATTTACTAAAGGTAGTTTAAATACATTTTCAAAGCAAACAAATGTAGAAACTACAAATAGATTAATATGCTACGATATAATTGATTTAGGAGAACAATTAATGCCTATTGGAATGTTAGTTATCCTTGATAGTATTTTAAATAGAATATCTAAAAATAGAAAAAGTGGTAAAAGGACATATATTTTTATAGATGAAATATATCTACTTTTTAAATATGATTATACAACAAACTTTGTATATTCACTATGGAAAAGAATAAGGAAATATCGGAGGATGTGCAACACGGAATTACTCAAAACATTCAAGAAATTTTAAGCAAAGAAAAACCTAGCACTATGCTATCAAATAGTGAATTGATTATAATGCTTAATCAATCAGCAACAGATAGAGAAAAGTTAGCAAAATTTCTTAGTATATCAGAAATGGAAAAAGTATATATAACAAATGTTGATATTGGCGAGGGACTAATTAGAGTTAGAAACTCGCTTGTTCCATTTAAAAACCAATTTCCAAAAAACACAGAATTGTATAAACTAATGACGACAAAAATAGAAGAACAAAAATATGATTAAATTATGAATTGGAGGAATTAAAAATAAAAAAGGTAATTAAATATATAATTATATTGCTACTAATAGCTATAATGCTTATTAGTAGTTATTTTTTGTGTAAAAATTTACAGGAAGATAATAAACAAGAAGAAATTTTTGAAAATATAAAAGATATTGCAGAAGAAAATAATGATGATAATAATAATTTAGAAATAGAAAAAAATGATATTAATATGCAAAAATTATATGAAATAAATAGTGATATTATAGGGTGGATTAGAATAGATAATTCTAATATTGATTATCCTGTAATGCAAACAAAAAACAGTCCAAATTACTATTTAAGAAAAAATTTCTATAAGCAATATTCTTATTTAGGAACACCATATTTAGCAGAAAATTGTGATACAAACACAAGTGATAATTTAATAATTTATGGTCATCATATAAATAATTCTAAAATGTTTGGAGAATTAGAAAATTACCGAAAAGAAGAATATTATAATAGTCATAAAATTATAAAACTATATACATTAGAAGAAAAAAGAGAATACGAAATTATGTCTATATTTACAACAAATGCCTATACAGGTTTTAAATATTATAATTTTATAAGTACAAGTAATGAAAATGAGTTCAATACATTTGTAAATCAATGTAAAGAACTCTCTTTTTTTGATATAGAAAATACAGCCGTTTATGGAGATACACTTTTAACACTATCAACTTGTGATTATTCAAGTAAAAATGCAAGATTAGTAATTATTGCAAAAAGAATAATTTAAAAGAGCTTGGGAGGTGGTATTTTGGCAGATATAAAGACAAAGGAGAAAAGCAATATAAAAATAAAGAAACTTGATAAAGCAAAAATATATTCTGAAAGAGTAAAAGATAACATTGTAAATTTAAAATCTAAAGATGATTATACTGACAATACAGAAAATAATTCTCCAACCGAATATGGTGCAAATCAAATAAGTCAAACAACAGAAAGAATATCAAGAACAGGTATAGAAAAATTTAACCAATATGGAAAAAAATCAGCAATAGAAACAAAAGACAATATTAAAGAAACAGCAGAAAAAATAAAAACAAAATTACAAGATATAAAAATAAAGAAAACATCTACAAATCTGAAAGGAAAGAATATAAAGAAAACATTAAAAAACACACCTAAAATAATGAAAAGAGATTATAGAGTTACTAAAAAACTTTCTCAAAAAAGTATAAAAGGAGCAAAAAAGGCATATCAAATTGCAAAATCAAGAGCGAAGGCAATGGCTAAAAGTGCAAAACAAGCAATGATAGCAACTATTAGAGCAATTAAAGCTATAATTCTTGCTGCAAAATCATTAATTTTCTTTTTATTTGGAGGTTTCTGGATAGCCATTATCATTATAATAGTAGTTTCTTTAATCGCAATGCTAGTAGGTTCAGTATTTGGAATATTTTTCTCTAGTGAAGATGTAGGAAGCACGATAACTGTAAATGAAACTCAACAACCAGTAACTATGAATAAAGTTATAGCTGATTTGAATACAGAGTTTATGAATAAAATTACACAGATACAACAAGAAAATCCCTACAATGAATATGATATAACAGGTAGTAGAGCAGAGTGGAAAGATGTTTTGGCTGTTTATGTTGCCAAAGTTAGTGGTGGAGATAATCAAGTAGAAATGGTAACATTAGATGACAATAAGGTAAATACTCTAAAAGAGATATTTTGGGCTATGAATGAAATATCTTTTACAAAAGAGGAAGAATCACGCGAAGAAGTAATTTTTCATTTAACTTGGACAGAGTATAAAACAGTAACATATACAAAATTGCATATAACTATAAATACAAAATCTATTGATGAAATGGCAGATAATTATAATTTTACTCAAGAGCAAAGAAATCAGCTAACAGAAATGTCAGATGAAAAATATGCAAGTATGTGGTCAGCAGTTATATATGGAAGTTCAGTAGGTAGCAATGATATAGTTGAAGTTGCAAAAAGTCAAATAGGTAATGTCGGTCGGACAACCATATTGGAGTTGGTATGGTTATGAAAGTAGAGTAGAATGGTGTGCTTGTTTCGTGAGTTGGTGTGCAGAACAATGTGGCTATATTTCAGCAGGAATTATACCTAAATTTGCAAGTTGTCAAGCAGAAGGTGTAGCTTGGTTTAAAACTTGTGGACTTTGGCAAAATGGAGGTTATTCTCCGAAAGCACGGAGATATAATATTTTTTGACTGGGAAGATAGTAACGATAAACAAGCAGACCACGTTCGGAATTGTAGAAAAAGTAGAAAATGGAATTGTTTATACAATAGAGGGAAATACCTCTGGAGATGAGTGCAAACAAAATAATTATGATATAAATAGTAGTGTAATTTTGGGTTATGGAACACCTATGTACTAATTTTAAAAAATCATATATAATTAAATCAGAAAGGAAAAATAAGTTATGAAGATAAATAAATTTGATGTAGTAGAATTGAAAGATGGCAATAGAGCAACTATTATTGAGGCAAAAGATAAAAATATTTATTTTGCTGAAGTAGTTAATGCTTATGGAATAACTCTTGATAAAAGAGATATACAGGAGAAAGAAATTGATAAAATCATTTATAATAGCAAAAATAAATAGAGTTTATAGAGATTTATTAGGTATGTTAAAATTAGAAGGTCAGCATAGAAGTTATTTAAGGAGAATAGGTTTGTTAGATAGTTCTATTGAAGATAATTTATATAGAACTGTACCTAAAAATTATATAAAAAGAAGAATAATCGCTCATAATTTATCTAAAAAATATAATCTTGCAGGAATACCTGGTATGTTTCAAGAGGAAGATTTTAAATGGTGTTTTAATAGGTATAATGGTTTCTTTGTGCCAGTTTTTAATGAGGAAGATCTAATACAAGGCCTTTCCATACATTTAGATAAGCCTTTTAATAACACAGAAGATATATGGTTTTCAAGTAATAATAAGATAAATGGAACAGCCACTAAAAATTATATAATGAAAAGTAATATATCTGCAGATACAACAAATGTTATTTTAACTGATAATTTTATATTAGGTCATCTTATAAAAGATGCTTTAAATTTACCAGTTATTAGCTTTCAAAACATATCTAATTCATATATGATATTAAAAGAAATAGAAAATACTAATATCAAAAATATTACTTTTATTGTACGAATACCTAATTGTAACAACAATTTAGATTATATTATAAATAGAATCTTCCGTGATTTATTACCATTAGGCTACAATTTAGATACTAAGTGCATTAGTAATTATAACGACATCTTTGAAATAGATTTTTTTGATAATAATTTTAATGTTGATTATACATTAAAAAATGTTGCTTAAAAATTTATATATAGTCTATTCTTTTTAAAGAGTAGGCTATATTTTTTTGTTTTTATATGCTATAATCATTTTAGTAATTTATATAAAAGGAGGAAATAAAAATGAGCCATGCATGTCAGTCATCAATATTTTTAGTAATATTTACATTATGGATAGCATTATTATATATAAGAATATTTGATAAAACTCTCAAAAAATATACATTAGGAATTGGAATATGCTTAATATTTTGGATGATATTGAAAATAATAAGACCTTTCACAGAA
>CASEOS010000015.1 GCA_949289635.1 uncultured Eubacteriales bacterium
GTTGTATGTGATTGGGGGAGATAGAAAAATGATGGAAGAATGTAAAAAAGAAAATAAAGAAATAAAAGAAGCAGTAGAACAATTAACACAAATGAGTGCAGATGAATACGAAAGAGAGTTATATGAAATCAGAGAAAGAAGTAGATTAACCTATAATACAGAAATGTATGAAGCAAGAAGAAAAGGTTTAGAAGAAGGAATAGAAGAAGGAAAAAAACAAGATAGAAAAGAAATTGCGAAAAAGATGAAAGAAAAGGGTGCAGATATTGAATATATAATCGAGATAACAGGTTTAACTGAAGAAGAAATTGAAGCATTATAATAAATGGACAAATAAATTTCTAAAAAAAGTATAGAGATTTATTTTAGAAAATTCATAAAATAGCTAAAAATCACTTGAAAAATATAAAAAACATGATATAATAAGGAACATAATATAGGAAAAACAATAGTCAGGACACGATAAATGGCATAATATCTTAAAGAGAGCCAAAGGTAGCTGTGAATTTGGTAAGTAAAATCTATTTATTATCCCCTAACTGTTACTAAACTGAAATAAAAGTAAGTATAGTCGTAAATCTGCGTTAAAGATAAATGAGAGAACTAATTAAAAGAGAATTAATTAGTTAAAATAGGTGGTACCGCGGAAAGTAAAGCTATTTCGTCCTAAAGTTATAGGATGTAAATAGCTTTTTTTGATTAAAACAAATAAGAAAAGCGTGCGTTAGTGAAATCAAAGATTTCGACGCACAAATGTGATTTCCTATACAATGAAAATCAGCGTCTTGTACATTTGTTTTAAAGAATAAGGAAATCAACATCCTATACATGAAAGTTCATAATTTTAAAAACATAAAAAATAAAAAGGAGGAATTTGTATGTACAAAAAAGTAGAATTGCAAAATGGTTTTGTCGGAATGGAAAATGATGTTGCCAAAATGTGGAAGGATAAAGACATCATAAAGAAAAGCCTTAATGGAAATCAAGGAAAAAGATATTTTACCTTTTATGATGGACCTCCAACAGCAAATGGAAAACCACATGTAGGACATATCGAAACAAGAGTTATGAAAGACTTAATTCCAAGATATAAAGTCATGAAAGGATACAGAGTTATCAGAAAAGCTGGATGGGACACACATGGACTACCAGTAGAACTAGAAATAGAGAAAAAACTAGGTATTTCAGGAAAACAACAAATCGAAGAATATGGTGTTGAAAAATTTGTAAAACAATGTAAAGAAAGCGTTTTTGAATATGTTCATCTATGGGAAGAAATGACAAATAAAGTTGGATTCTGGGTAGACATGGATAATCCATATGTAACTTATCATAATGAATATATCGAATCTGTATGGTGGGCTTTAAAACAAATGTGGGAAAAAGGATTACTTTATGAAGGACATAAAGTTATGCCATATTGCCCAAGATGTGGAACAGCCCTATCATCTCATGAAGTTGCACAAGGATACAAAGATGTAAAAGATTTAACATGTGTTGCTAAATTTAAAGTAGCTGATGGACAAAAGTTTGATAAAGATACATATATCTTAGCATGGACAACAACACCATGGACATTACCATCAAACTTAGCACTTTGTGTTAATAAATCATATGAATATGCTGAAGTAAAAGCTAATATTGGAACAGATGATGAACCAGTATATGAAAACTATATTTTAGCAAAAGATTTATTAGAAACCGTATTAAAAGAAACACCATATGATGTTGTCAAAACATTTAAAGGTGAAGAATTATTAGGTACAAAATATGAAAGATTAATGCCATTTGGAGAAGTAGAAGGAAAAGCATTTGAAGTCATTCATGGAGACTATGTAACCTTAACAGATGGTACAGGTATTGTTCATATTGCACCTGCTTATGGTGAAGATGATAGTTTTGTTGCAAAACAAAATGGTATCACATTTATCAACCTAGTAGATAAAGAAGGAAAATTTGTAAAAGAAGTAGAACCATGGGCTGGAAGATTTGTAAGAGATTGTAATGACGATATTTGCAAATGGCTAAAACAAGAAAATAAACTATTCAGCAAAGAAAAACATATGCACTCATATCCACATTGTTGGAGATGTGACACACCACTTTTATATTATCCAAAAGAAAGCTGGTTTGTTGCTATGAGTAAACTAAGAGATGAATTAGTTGAAAATAATAGTAAAGTAAACTGGTATCCAGAAACGATTAAAACCGGAAGATTTGGAAAATTCCTAGAAAATGTTATTGACTGGGGAATCTCAAGAGATAGATATTGGGGAACACCACTACCAATCTGGACTTGTGAGGATGAAAATTGTGGACATCAAGAATGTATTGGTTCAATTCAAGAATTAAAAGAAAAAGGAATGGATGTACCAGAAGATATAGAACTTCATAAACCATATATTGATAATGTATATCTAAAATGTCCAAAATGTGGCAAGAAAATGCATAGAGCAAAAGAAGTTATCGACTGTTGGTTTGATTCTGGTTCAATGCCTTTTGCACAATGGCATTATCCATTTGAAAATAAAGAAATGTTTGACAACAATTTCCCTGCTGGATTTATTTCAGAAGCAGTTGATCAAACAAGAGGATGGTTCTATACATTAACAGCAATTGGAACAGCACTATTTAATAGAACACCATTTGAAAACTGTATCGTTTTAGGCCATGTTCTAGACGAAAAAGGCCAAAAAATGTCTAAATCAAAAGGAAATGGTGTAGACCCAATGGAATTATTAAACACAGTTGGTGCAGATGCAACAAGATGGCATTTCTATACATGTAGTGCTCCATGGTTACCAACAAGATTGGGATTAGAAAATGTAAAAGAGACACAAAGAGGATTTTTAAGTACATTATGGAATGTATATTCTTTCTATGTGTTATATGCAGAAATTGACCAATTTAATCCGTTAAAATATAAAGACTTCAAAGTGACAAATATTATGGATAAATGGATTATTTCAAAATTAAATACATTAATCAAAGATGTAGATCATAAATTAGATAGCTATGACATTACAGGAGCAGCATTAGAAATAGAAGAATTTACAGATAGTTTATCAAATTGGTATGTCAGAAGAAACAGAGAAAGATTCTGGAGTCAAGAATTAACAGATGACAAGATTGGAGCATATGTAACACTATATAAAGTGTTAGTAGATTTATGCAAAGTATCAGCACCATTTGTACCATTCATGACAGAAGAAATTTATCAAAACTTAGTAGTTAGTTTAGATAAAACAGCACCTGAAAGTATCCATTTATGTTCATGGCCAGAAATAGATGAAAACGTAATCGATAAAGAGTTAGAAAAAGAAATGGATTTAGCATACAGAATAGTAAAACTAGGAAGAAGTGCAAGAAATTCTGTAAATATCAAAAACAGACAACCATTATCAGAAATGTTAATCTCAATTGACACACTTCCAGAATATTATGCAGACATTGTTAAAGAAGAATTAAATGTCAAAGAAGTAAAATTGGGAGCAGAAATGTCTGAATATGTAAACTTCGAAATCAAACCAAATTTACCAGTCTTAGGAAAAGAATATGGTAGACTAATACCAAAAATAAAAGAAGCAATCGCTAAGAAAAATCAAATGGATTTAGCAAACACAGTAAAAAATGGTGGTGTAGAATACATTGAAATCGATGACACACAAATCGGATTAAATGCAGAAAATCTATTAGTTACTATGCAAGGAAAAGAAGGATTTGCATTTAGTGGAGAAGGAGAAATCGGTGTTGTATTAGACACAACCATCACACCAGAATTAGCAGAAGAAGGAGTCTTAAGAGAAGTCTTATCTAAAGTACAAAACATGAGAAAAGACAGTGGATTTGAAGTATTAGACAGAATCAATCTATATGTAGCAGGAAACGAAAAAGTAGAAGCTGTCATCAAAAAATACGAAGAAACCATCAAACATGACACATTAGCAGACAACATCTTCTACGACAAAGAAGGAAGAGATTATACAGACACAAACATCAATGGAGAGAATTTAAAAGTTGATGTGGAACGATAGGGACGTGTCAAATCGTTCCATTTTGGAACGAAAGGGACAGACCTAAAAAAATTGAATCGTATAATTGAAATTGCCTAAAAAAAAATAAATAAAAAGGGATATATCTAAAAACACAAATATTTGTGTAGATATATCCTTTTATTTTAGTTGACAAATGGAAAAAAATGTAATAATATATCAATAGTTATATAAACAAATATAATAATTAAAATTTTATCAAAATAATTTTATTTCAAAGGAGAATTTATGTCTAGAATTGCAAGAAATCAAATGGAAACCACCTTTTTTCATAATATGACACAGGGAATAAACAAAGAATATATTTTCGAAGAAAATAGATGTAAAAAGAAATACATAGAATTATTGCAAAAAGAAGCCGAAGCACTCGATATAAATCTAATTGCTTTTACAATCATGGATAATCATGCACATATATTGCTATATACGGAAAATATAAATCATATGAGTCTATTTATGAAAAAAATTAATGGAAAGTTTGCCATGTATTATAACTATATAAATGAAAGAGTTGGAATTGTTTTTAGAAATCGATATAAAAGTCAACCAATATTAAGCGAAAAGCAATTAATAAATTGTATTAGATATATTTTTAATAATCCTGTTAAAGCCAAAATTGTTTTTAGTCCTGAACAATATATTTATTCTAATTTCAAAGATTTTCAAGTCAGTCATATATCAGAGATTTCATTAGATAAAATTTATAAAAACATTAATCATTTAATCGATTTTCCAAATACAAAAAATCAGAACATAATGATAGAAACAGATTTTTTAGATACGTTTGAGGATACAGAAATAATTATTAAAGAATTAATAAAAACATATAAAAAAGAGAATGAAGTAGCACTAGGTAAAAATACAGAGGAAATGAAAAAGATTGTACAATACGTAAAGAAGAATATCAATGTATCGCATAAGCACTTGGCTGATATATTACAGATATCTAAAACAACAGTTAGTCGATATATGAAAGAGGAATAGTAACTATTTTTGCGACAAAAATTCTTAATTTGTCATAAAAAGTATTGTAAAAGACTTAATTAGATATTATAATACATACGAATGAAAAATAAAAAGAACAAGGTCTGTCCCTTTCGTTCCAAAATGGAACGATTTGACACGTCCCTAACGTTCCAAAGGAGGATAAAAGATGGGATTAAAACTGGAAAATGTTTCTAAGAAGTTTGTTGGAAAACAAGCAGTTGATAATATTTCTTTTGAAGTTGATAAACCTGGTGTGTTTGGTTTACTTGGCACAAATGGTGCTGGTAAAACTACAACGATTAGAATGTTATTAGGAATTATTAAAAAAGATACAGGTGAAATTACTTGGAATGGGAAAAAGGTTGAAAGAAAAAGTGTGAATTTTGGATATTTGCCAGAAGAGAGAGGTGTGTATCCTAAAACAAAAATTTATGATCAATTGATGTATTTTGCAAAATTAAAAGGTATGAATCAAAAAGATGCAGATGTAGCAATTAAAAAATGGGCAAAGGTCTTGAAGGTGGAAGAATATATACCAATGCCTGCTGAAAAATTGTCAAAAGGAAATCAACAGAAAATTCAATTTATGACAGCTATTATTCATGACCCAGAGCTAATTGTATTAGATGAACCATTTAGTGGATTAGATCCTGTTAATACAGAAATTTTAAAAAATGTGATTATTGATTTAGTAAAAGATGGAAAATATATTATCATGTCTAGCCATCAAATGGCATCTATTGAGGAATTCTGTACAGATATTTTGATATTAAATAAAGGAAAAACTGTTTTAAAAGGAAATTTAAAGGAAATTAAAGAAGGATATAAGGCAAATCGATTAGAACTATCAACAGATAAAAATATAAATGAATACATTAAAGAATTTAATATGGAGATAGAGTTTTCTAAAAATAATGAATATTCTATTAAAATTGATTCTGAAGAAAAAGCTCACCAATTGCTAGAAAAGTTGGTTACAGATCATATAGAAGTAGATAAGTTTGAGATTAAGAAACCAACATTAAATGATATTTTTATTGAAAAGGTAGGCTAATTCTTTTTAGAATTATATTATATAAAGAAAGGAATAAGTAAAATGAAAGATTTAAAAACAGTTATTGCATTTACAATCAAAGATATGGCAAAAAGAAAGTCTTTTATTATATCAACATGCATTATCTTAGTATTAATTGTTATAGGAATTAACATTCCCAATATTATGAAAGCAATTATCGGCGATAATGTAAATGCAGGAGAAACAAAAATATTAATGGTAGATAGTACAAATTTATTTGAAGGAACATTACAAAGCATTAATCAAATGGAGTTAGGATATAATGTTCAAGTTGCCAATAATGAAGTTTCTTTTGATGATATAAAAGGAAGAATAGAAAATAAAGATATTGACCAAGCAATGATTATCGAACCAAAAGAAGATGGAACATATAAATTAAGATATATTGTAGAAAATATGACACAAGTAGTTTCTGTTCCTGAAGATTTAATAAATGTATTAAATACACTATATACAAATTTACAAATTTCAAAATTGGGATTGACACCAGAACAAATGGCAAGTCTATCTCCAAATTTTGAGTTTACAATTGAACAAACAGAAGAACAAGAAGTCAGTGGAAACCTATTTGTTATCATGATGTTATCAATTGTATTATTCTATGCCATCTATTTCTGTGCATATCAAGTATCAAGTTCTATTACCACAGAAAAAACTTCAAAAATCATGGAAACATTGGTAACTTCAACATCACCAAGAACAATCGTATTAGGAAAGACCATAGGAATTGGTATTGTAGGATTAATCCAAATATGTGTGATTGTAGGTGTAGCATTGATATCTGCTAAGGTATTTTTAGATCCAGAATTGTTAGATGCTGTTTTAGATATGTCCATGATGACACCATATTTGGGAATAATGACAATTGTATACTTTATCTTAGGATATTTTGCATATGCCTTATTATATGCATTAACAGGTTCAACAGTTAGCAAACCAGAAGATATACAATCAGCTAATACACCTGTTGCTATATTGGCAGTAGTTGGATTCTATTTATCATATTTTACTATGATGAATCCAACTAGTGAACTAAATCAATTTGCAGCCATTTTCCCAATTTCATCACCATTCTGTATGCCATTTAGAATTATGATGGGAATTGCGTCAACTTCAGAAATCATATTATCCATTGTAGTATTGGTGATTACCATATTAATTATTACACAAGTGGCAATTAAGATTTATTCAAATGCGATATTAAATTATGGAACAAAAATGACATTTAAAGATATTGTAAAAGTATATAGAGATAAAAATAATTAGAAAAATATGAATAAACTAGCTTGCATTTGTTGTTAAGCTAGTTTAAACTATATAAAGAAGATAAAATGAGAAAGCAATTATCATGAAAGGAGTAAGAGCCATATGGAAGAAGTATTAAATGTTTTAAAGAAATTAGAAATTAATTATGAATTGGTAAATCATAAAGCAGTATACACGATTGAAGATATGAACAATTTAAATAATGAAATTTTTAAAGGTGCTGAAATTTGTAAAAATCTTTTCTTAAGAGACCAAAAAGGGAAAAGACATTTTTTAGTCGTATTATGTAGTGAGAAAAAAGCAGATATGACAAAAATACAAGAACAAGCACTTTCTACTAGATTAAGTTTTGCATCTAGCGAAAGATTAATGAAATATTTAAAATTAGAACCTGGGCATGTAAGCCCTATGGGACTAATAAATGATGAGGAAAAGAAGGTAGAGGTATTAATTGATAAAGATTTAAAAGATAAATCATTATTAGCAGTTCATCCTAATACAAATGAAGCAAGTATATTAATCACATATGATGATTTAATGAAGTTTATAAAAGCAATGGGAAATGAGTATGAATTTATAGAGATATAATAAAATAAATATAAAGTATAAAATAGAAGTATGAAATAAAAATATGAAAGAATTTTCAAGTAAACCGAAATGATTAAATATAGTATTTGATTATTAAGGTTTATTTTTTTAGTTAATAGGAAAATTGGCATTTATATTAAGTTTATATAGATTTTTCTCTATACAACAAAATTAAGCTTCTTATATAAATCACATAAAAGAATAAAATAGCCCAAATGAGAAAAAATAAAAAATGAGGTGAATGATATGAAGGATTTAAAGGACAATATAAAAAAAGAGATAGAAATATTGGAAAACATGATAAATTTAAATAAAGAAAAAGAACAAATAGAAAAGCAAAGAAAAAAGTTAAATAAACTATTGGAAGAGTATTTAAAAGATTTAGATTAGGGACGTGTCAAATCGTTCCATTATGAAACGATTTGACACGTCCCTAACGTTCCAAGGAAATAAAAACATAATATGTACGAAAATAATTCGTTTATACGAATTTGAAAATTTGATAAGATAAACAAAAAAATAAAGGTGGTAATCATGAGAAAAGCAAGTACAATTAAAATAGGAAAAAGATTACAAGCAATTAGAAAAAGTAATGGATATACACAAGAACAACTAGCTGAAAAAGTGGAAGTGTCTGTTAGATATATTAGTGATGTTGAACAAGATAGAGCAAAACCATCTTATGAAGTACTTATCAGAATTTGTAATATTTTTGAGACTAGTTTAGACCAAATATTTAGTGAATATTTAAAGGTAACAGAAAATAAAAGCTTAGCATATCCATTAGCTGGATATGAAAAATTATCAGAAGAGAATAAGAAAACAATTGAACATTTAATTATGTATTTTAATAAAAAATAATAGGGTATATTTAATTTGAGTGAATCTATAATGTTAGAAAAAATTAACATTTTAGATTCATTTTTTATTGTATAGAAAATCGACTTTTATCTTAATCTTATGTAGATTTTTCCGTATACAACAAGGTTAGGCTTCCTATATTTGTGAAGTACTGCAAAGCAGTCTTCACATGTGTGCGTCGAAATCTTTGATTTCGTTAACGCACGCCTTTCTCACGAAAAAGGTTTTAGTATATACTTGTATCACAAATAATATATAAAATCAGAGGAGTTGTCATATATGAATGAAAATGAAGCAAATGAACAATTTTCAGAAAAAATACAAAAAGGAGAAGAGAATCAATTTAGTAAGCAAAAATATTTAAAATTATTGAGCAAAGAATTTAAGAATACAACAGAAGTGGCAGAAGAAATTATTAACTTAAAAGCAATATTAAATTTACCAAAAGGAACAGAAGTATTTTTAAGTGATATTCATGGAGAATATGAACCATTTACACATATATTAAATAATGGAGCAGGAATTATTAGAAGTAAGATAGAAGAAACTTTTGAAAATCGTATCACAGAAAAAGAAAGAAACACATTGGCTACATTAATTTATTATCCAAACGAAAAATTAAAATTGATTAAACAAGAAAAAGAAAAACAAGAATTAGAAGAATGGTATGCAATTACTTTATATAGACTAGTAGAAGTAGCAAGAAAAGTAAGCTCAAAATATACAAGATCAAAAGTTAGAAAAGCAATTCATAGCGGATTTGAATATATTATAGATGAATTACTACACTCACAAGTAGATAGTGAAAAAGATAAAGAAAATTATTATAAACAAATTATTAAGACAATTATTGAGCTAGAACAAGCAGATAGCTTTATCATAGCTATATCAGACTTAATTAAACAAATGGCAATAGACCATTTACATGTAATAGGAGACATCTTTGATAGAGGAAGATGTCCGGATTTAGTATTAGATAGATTAATAAATTTTCATAGCTTAGATATTCAGTGGGGAAATCATGATATATTATGGATGGGAGCAGGATGTGGAAATAAAGCCAATATTGCAACTGTTGTTAGAATATGTGCCAGATATAATAATATAGGAATATTGGAAGATTCTTATGGAATAAATATGAGACCATTATCTACATTTGCACAAAAAACATATAAAAATGATGATTGTGTAAACTTTATGCCAAAAGTATTTGACTATAATAAATATGATAATAGTGATAGAAATATTATAGCTAAAATTCATAAGGCAATTACAATTATCCAATTTAAAATAGAAGGACAAATGATAAAAAAACATCCAGAATATCGTTTAGACAATCGATTACTATTAGACAAAATGAATATACAAAAAGGGACCATAACAATAGAGGGAAAAGAATATGAATTAAATGATAAAAATTTTCCAACAATCGACAAACATAGTCCATATGCATTGACATCAGAAGAAAAAGAAGTAATGGAAAGATTGACAGAATCATTTGTACATAGTCCAAGTTTACAAAGACATTTAAAATATTTATATACCAAAGGAGAAATTTATACAATTTTTAACAATAATCTATTATTTCATGGATGCATTCCAACAGATGAAAATGGAGAACTAAAAGAAATTCAATTTATGGGAAATCGATTAAAAGGAAAAGCCTATTTTGATGAAATCAATGAAGTAGTTAATAAAGTATTCGCAACAAGACAACCAGAATTAGTAGATATCATGTGGTTTTTATGGATTTCACCAGAATCACCATTTTTCGGAAAAGAAAAAATGGCAACCTTTGAAAGTTATTTTGTAAAAGATAAAAACTTAAGTAAAGAACCCAAAAGTCCATATTATCGATATTCTGAAAACGAAGAATTTTGTATAAAAATGTTAAAAGAATTTGGACTAGAGGGAGAAGATTGTCATATTTTAAATGGACATGTACCAGTAAAGGCAAAAGACGGAGAAAGTCCAATAAAGGCAAATGGAAAATTATTAGTGATTGATGGAGGATTAGCAAAAAGTTTTAGAGAAAAGACAGGGAATGCAGGATATATATTAACATACAACTCAAATGGATTATTATTAAGTCAAAATAAACCATTTGAATCTGTAGAAAAGGCAATTATAGAAGGAACAGACATTATTAGTGAAATCATTGTAAAGAAAACAGGTGTTATTAGAAAGAGAGTAGCAGACACAGACATAGGAGCAAAACTAAAAAGAGAAATTGTGGACTTACAAGAATTAATGAAAGCATATAAAAATGGAGAAATAAAAGAAATGGAACGATAGGGACGTGTCAAATCGTTCCATTTTGAAACGATTTGACACGTCCCTATCGTTCCATTTGACAAATTTTGTTTAGCAGTATATAAATAAGGTGAAGATTATTTATATACTGCTATATATTATATTTATAAAAGAAAATAAAGGAAGATAGGTAAAATGAAAAATAAATCAAGCCACCATTAAGCTAGGATTTTTATGAATGTAAATAGAATCATTAATGGAGAAAGGAAGTCATAGTGGATTTAGAAATATTTAATAATATACAAAAAAAAGTAACCGATATAAAAAATGAAATAGAACAAAATCATAATTTTGAAGAGATAGAACTAGCAAAAAAACTAGATGCTATAGAAGAATATTCTGTGGATAGATTTGAAGGAGAATATGCTGTATTAGAAAATAGAAAGACAAATGAACTGAAACAAGTAAAAAGAGATATGTTACCAACAAATATAAAAGAGGGAAGCATTTTACAGTGCGTAAATGGAAAGTATATGTATAATGAAGAATTAACAAAAGAAGAAACCAATAGAATTCAAGATAGAATGAATAAATTATGGAACTAAATAGTAATAAAAGATTAGCAAATATTTTTATTTGGATATCTATATTTTTAAGAAATTATAAAAAATTAATGAGTTGAATAATTGAATTTAAGTATGGAAAACTAAGGAGGACAAAAGATGGCAAGAAATAGAAGAAATACAAAGATAAAAAAGGCATTTGCAACAGCTCTTGCATTGATTATTGTGGGAGTTGCAGGAATATTAGGAACAAATGAAGATTTGATAAATACAGTTTCCAATATGGGAGAACTAGCTAATAATTCAAATAAGCAAAAAGTAGAGTTTGTGGCTCAAGAAGATTTATTAATAGATTTTATAGATGTTGGACAAGCTGACAGTATCCTAATTAGAAATGAAGATAAAACAATGTTAATAGATGCAGGAACAAATGAAGCAGGAGAAATGGTTGTAACATATCTACAAAATCTTGGGATTAATAAAATAGATTATTTAATAGGAACACATCCACATGAAGACCATATTGGTGGACTAGATGATGTAATCAATCACTTTAATATTGGACAAATTTATATGCCAAAAATAGAAACAACAACCAAAACATTTGAAGATGTATTAGATGCCATAGAAAATAAAAATTTAACAGTAACTTCTCCAAATAAAGGAGATAAAATTGAAATAGGACAAGCAGTAGGAACATTTATGACAGAACCAATATTAGATAAAGATAATTTAAATCTTTCTTCATTAGTCGTAAGGTTAGAATTTGGAAATAATAGTTTTCTATTCATGGGAGATGCAGAAAAAGAAAATGAAGAAACAATTAATTGGAATAAAACAGATGTGTTAAAAGTAGGACACCATGGTTCTAATACAAGTACTTCAGAAAGCTTTCTAAATCAAGTAAAGCCACAATGTTCGATTATTATGGTAGGAAAAGATAATTCATATAATTTGCCAACGCAAGAGACAATTGATAAATTAAATACAATAGGAAGTGAGATTTATAGAACTGATGAAAATGGAACAATACAAATTATTTCAGATGGAAATACAATTGAAGTAAAGACAAGTAAATAATTAAATGTAAAGCAGATAGCATAAAAAGCTATTTGCTTTCTTTAATTAAAAAGATAACGTATTAATTATATATAAAATCACTGGATTTATTGCTTTTTATGTCAAAACGCTTGACAGTTTACAATAATAA
This sequence comes from uncultured Eubacteriales bacterium, assembly GCA_949289635.1. GTDB lineage: Bacteria > Bacillota > Clostridia > TANB77 > CAG-508 > CAG-269. The sequence continues at coordinate 12,856 of CASEOS010000015.1, forward strand.
AGATAAAATAGATATGGTAGGAAAAAATATATTCATATAGACATATATATTTATTTCGAACATTGAAAATTAAATAAGAAAGAGGTGTATGATTATGACTATTGTAATCATTATCGCCGCTGTCTTAATCTCACTTGCAATAGGATTTCTAGTAGGAATGGTATACAGAAAAAAAGTTGCAGAATCTAAAATTCAAGGAGCAGAAAACGAGGCAAAAAGATTAATTGATTTAGCAAAAAAAGAAGGAGAAAATCTAAAGAAAGAAGAGATTTTCAAAGCTAAAGAAGAAATTATGAATAATAGAAAAGAATTGGATCAAGAGATTAAAGAAAGAAGGGGCGAAGTACAAAAACAAGAAGCAAGACTAATTCAAAAAGAGGAAAACTTAGAAAAACGTGCAGAAAATTTTGAAAAAAGAGAACAAGAACTAGAAAAAGAAAGACAAAATATTGATAAAGAAAAAGAAGAATTAGAAAAATTACATGAACAAGAAATAGTCGAACTTCAAAAAATTGCATCTTTGAGTAAAGAAGAGGCAAAACAAAGATTACTTGCAGAAATGGATAAAGAGTTGACAGCAGAAAAAGCATCATTAATTCGAGAACAAGAACAAAAAGCAAAAGAAGATGCAAATAAAAATGCAAAAGAAATTTTATGTTATGCCGTACAAAAATGTGCAGCAGATCATTCACAAGAAACAACAGTATCCATTGTTCCACTTCCAAATGATGATATGAAAGGAAGAATCATTGGTAGAGAAGGTAGAAATATAAAAGCATTGGAAACATTAACAGGAATTGATTTAATAATTGATGATACACCAGAAGCTGTCGTATTATCAGGATTTGATCCTTTAAGAAGAGAAGTTGCTAGAATTGCATTAGAGAAATTAATTGATGATGGAAGAATTCATCCAGCTAAAATTGAAGAAATGGTTGAAAAAGCCAAGGAAGAATTAGATGCAACTATCAAAGAAGAAGGAGAAAGAGCTGTATTAGAAACAGGTGTAATTGGATTACATCCAGATTTAGTAAGACTAATTGGAAAGTTAAAATACAGAACAAGTTATGGACAAAATGTACTAAATCATTCAATAGAAGTTTCAAATTTAGCAAGAATTATGGCAGAAGAATTAGGATTAGATGCTAAACGTGCTAGAAGAGCAGGTTTATTACATGATATTGGAAAAGCATTAGACCACGATATGGAAGGAACCCATGTAGAAATTGGTGTAGAAGTATTGAAAAAATACAAAGAAAATCCATTAGTAATTAATGCAGTAGAAGCACATCATGGAGATGTAGAACCTCAAACTTTAGAAGCAGTTTTAGTACAAGCAGCAGATGCCATATCAGCATCAAGACCAGGAGCTAGAAGAGAAACACTAGAAGCATATATTAAGAGATTACAAAATCTTGAAGAAATTGCAGATTCATTTGATGGTGTTGAAAAATCTTTTGCTATACAAGCTGGTCGTGAAATTAGAGTTATGGTAAAACCAGAAAAGATTTCAGATGACAAAATGACAATTTTAGCAAGAGATGTTTCTAAAAAAATAGAAAATGAAATGGATTATCCAGGACAAATTAAAGTTAATGTTATTAGAGAAACAAGAACAGTTGATTATGCAAAATAATAAAATAAGACCTTAGGCAAATTTCGCCTAAGGTCTTATTTTGCTATATACGATTATGGACAAACCAGCAATTTCAGGTTTTTAACTGAAATAAACAAATACTTTTCGCCCACAAGCGTATAGAACGTTTTTGATCCGGATGTTGCCAGCGGATAAGAAATGATAGTTAAATCTTTATCACCAGCAGACACTTCATCAAACATTTTGAGTTGTCTAGGGGAATTAAGCAATTCCCGAAGTTTTTCAAACCCGTATTCATGTAATAACAACTCAATATCCACAAATACGCAGATGTCTTCTTGGTTTTTGTTTTCCTTCTTCATGTTGTAGTCTCCTTTTTGAAATATTACTATAGTTACATACATATATGTTAACATAAACTGGAAATAAAATCAATAGAATGTGGAATTCCTTTAGAAAAGTATATTCATATTTAAAACTATTGCGAATTTGTTAGATATATAGTATGATATAGATATTAATAAAATAGAAAGAAGGAATGGATTTGAAGATTTTAGCAGTAGGAGATATTATTGGAGAAACAGGAATAAAAGAATTAAAAAACAAATTATACCAAATTAGGCAAAAAGAAGAGATTGATTTTGTCATTGTTAATGGAGAAAATGCAGCAGAAGGAATGGGAATTACAGAAAAGAATTTTAATGATATGATTTCTCAAAATGTAGATGTCATAACAATGGGAAATCATACATGGGGAAAAAAAGATATCTTTAAGTTTATAGACCACCCTAAATTAATTAGACCAGCTAATTATCCAAAAGGAGTAGTAGGCAAAGGATATGGTATTTATGAATGTAAAAACAAAAAAATAGCCGTTATTAATTTAATGGGAAGAGTCTATATAAATGTACTATCAGAAAATCCATTTTTAACAGCAAAAAGTATCATAAAGAAAATAAAAGATAAGGTAGATATCATTATAGTAGATTTTCATGCTGAAGCAACAGGAGAAAAAATTACAATGGGTTATTATTTAGATGGAATGGTTACAGCAGTTTTTGGAACACATACACATGTACAAACAGCAGATGAAAAAATATTACCAAAAGGAACAGCATATATTAGTGATATTGGTATGACAGGAACAAAGAATTCAGCATTAGGAATGGATATTTCTGTGGCATTAAAACGATTTGAAACAGCATTGCCAGAACGATATAAAGTAGCATCAGGAGAAGGAATGTTAAATGGTGTTATTTACGATATTGATGACAAGACAAATAAAGTAAAAACGATAACAAGAATTAATCTGTAAAAAAATGTCTTTATAAAACCAAAAATTTAGGAGCATTTTATATAAAATTACAATAAAAATTTTCTCATATATAAAAATGTCGAATTAGTAGATTTATTGCGATGAAAACCTATAAATTTTTATAAAAAATACTTTACACTAATTTCCAGATATTGTAAAATACAAACTGTAAAAGTTGCAACAAAAAATAAAAATTATAGGAGGCAAAAGAAAATGGAAGTTTTAAAAATTTCATCAAAATCAAATCCTAATTCAGTAGCAGGAGCAATTGCTGGATTAGTAAAAGAATCAAACAAGGCAGAAATGCAAGCAATCGGAGCAGGAGCATTAAATCAAGCGGTAAAAGCAGTTGCAATAGCAAGAGGCTTTGTAGCACCATCAGGTGTAGACTTAGTTTGTATACCTGCATTTGCAGAAGTTGAGGTAGAGGGAGAAGATAGAACAGGTATCAAATTGATAGTAGAATCAAGAGGATAAAGAGGATAAATAACAGACTACAAAATCGTAGTCTGTTTTGTTTTGTCCAATTGGGGACGTTTCTTTTTGGACATTTTTTTGATGTGTTGCCTAAAAAAGAAATTATAAGGTAACAAATATAAATAAAATGTCCAAAAAGAAACGTCCCCAATTGGACACTTGACAATTAGAAGATATTATGAAAAAATACAAACGATAAAAATAAAGAATAGAAGGAGGACTAAAAAATGGAAAAAAAGAGAGGATTTGAAATTGCAAAAGGATTTGAAGATAAACAAATAAATCTTCCAATTAGAAAAACAAAATATAGTGCAGGGTATGATATAGAAGCAGCAGAAGACACTGTCATTCCAAGTTTTAAAAAAGGAACAAATCCAACATTAGTAAAAACAGGATTAAAAGCATATATGCAAGATGATGAAGTATTATTATTATATAATCGTAGTTCTAATCCAAAAAAGAAAGGATTAATTATGGCCAATAGTGTTGGTGTGATTGATAAAGACTATTATGGAAATCCTGATAATGATGGACACTTCATGTTTGCATTTTATAACATAAAAGAAGAAGATGTAGTGATAAAAAAAGGTGAAGCAATTGGACAAGCAATCTTCCAAAAATATTTAATAACAGATGATGATGTAGCAGAAGGAGAAAGAGTTGGAGGATTTGGTTCAACAACAAAATAATTCTAAAAAAAGATATAAAAAAAATTCTTCTTAGAGCGGTAAGGATTACAACGAAAATATACATAAAAAATGACGGTAATGGCTTTGACTTTTACCGTTTTTTAGTGTATAATAGAAATGGTTAAAAAATCCAATAAAGTTATTAAAAGGTATTGACATAACTTTATTATATTTTTTCTGCCAAATAAATTAAAATGCTGAAAGGAGTGACTTACATGTTCAATGTAGGAGACAAAATCGTATACCCAATGCACGGGGCAGGAACAATAGATGCAATAGAAGAAAAAGATATTTTAGGACAAAAACAGTCTTATTATATTTTAAAAATGCCAGGTGAGGTTAAAGTAATGATACCAACCACAAAAGCAGAAGAAGTTGGGGTTAGAAATATAATTAACAAAGAATCAGCAGATAAAGTATTTGGAGTTTTAGAACAAGATGAAACAGCTATGGATAAAAATTGGAACAAACGCTATAGAGACAACATGGAGAAGATGAAGAGCGGAGATATTTATGAAATAGCTGATGTCGTTAGAAATTTAAGCTTTAAACAAAAAGAAAAAGGACTTTCAACAGGTGAGAAAAAGATGTTAAATAATGCAAAACAAATTTTAGTTAGTGAATTAGTTTTAGCAGAACATGCATCACAAGAAGAAGTGGAACAATTAGTTGAAAATAAAATTAATACATCATTTATGATGTTTAGAGCAGATGATGTATCAACAGAAAGTGTTGTAAATAAATTCATACCTTTTGAAGGTGCAGAAGGAACAGGAACAGATAATACTTAAAATTAACCTATGAGAAGCCTAGTTTTATAGGCTTCTTGAATTTTGACTAGTGTTCGTACTAGAAAAATAAAAAAATATAGAAAAAACTATTGACAAAAAAAAGAACAAATATTATAATAACTATTGTCGTCAAGATAAAACCAGTTTAAATATGCAGATGTGGCGGAACTGGTAGACGCACAGGACTTAAAATCCTGCGGTTGAATAAACCGTGCCGGTTCGATTCCGGCCATCTGCACCAAATGTATATAAAACGTATTTTATATATAGCCAAAATCCTATAACTAATCACAAATTAGTATAGGATTTTTTTATTCAGGACAAATTATTCTTCCATTTTTAAGAAAAAAATTTCTTCTGGATCAGAACAAGAATATTCCAGTTTGTTATTCTTTTTAATAGAATATAGTAAAAGCCAAGTGCCAAGACCTTCAATAGAAAGGAAAGTAGCCGGAAAGTCTTCAGTTGCATTCCAACTAAGTTCAATAAAATAGTGACGTACAAACTCATATCTATCACTGCTATCTTGAAATCTGTGAACAAGATTTTGATGCAAAAAAATCCATGCACTTGCAATCTGTTCTTCCCATTCTGAAATAATTTCCAATGGGCATTTGTCCTTGGGTACAAGTATTACTTCTTTTTTCATAATGAAAGCCTCCTTGAATTTAATAGAGTAAACAGTACCTTCAAATACGAGATATTACTCATACTTAAACTAATTATACAATATTTTACAAGGTTTGTCTAATTACACTATTCAATAAATAAAAAAACTAGATTTTTTCAAATAAATATGATATAAGTATAATAAATTTATATTGGAGATGGATAATATGGAGAATAGAATAATAATTATAACTGGAGGAGCAAATGGGTTAGGCTTAGAATTAGTAAAGCAATCTATTGAAAAAGGATTATTTGTATGTAATATAGATAGAGATTTTGAAAAAATGAAAATGTTAAACAATACATATAAAGAAAATTATAAAGGATTTATTGGCGATATTTCAGATGAAGAATTTATTGTAAATACTATTAAAGAAATATCAAATTTAGGAAATATAAAAATATTAATTAATAATGCAGGAGAGCCATCCTTCAAAGTGCCAACATTATATAATAAAAACGATATTACTAAATGTTTTAAAGGGCTTGAAGGAATGATTTTACTTTCAACAGAAGTATTAAAAGCAAAAAATGAAAAAGATTTAAAAATTGTAAATATTATGTCTTCGGCAGCGTTAAGAGGAAATAAACAAGAAGCGGTTTATTGTGCTACTAAATGGGGAGAAAAAGGTTATACAGAAAGTTTAAAAGTAGCTTATAAAGGAACTAGTGTAAAAGTAATTGGAGTTTATCCTGGAGGAATCAATACAGATTTTTATAAAAATAGCAGAGATTATATATCAGAGGAAAAACAAAAATCTTTTATGAATCCTAAAGATGTAGCTAAAACAATTTTAGATAATGTTTTAAATGAAACAAATTTAACAGTATCGGATATTATAATTGAAAGAAATTCTTAAAATTTATATATGAGGTAACAAGATAATGAAAGAAATAAAAGTGTTAAAAGCTAATAAAGAACATAAAGAATTTATAATACATGCTAACAATATAATAAACGATGTTAATGATACAGAAAAAACGAATGGTTTAAGGGAAAATATTGATAAAGATTATTATTGCGATAAGCCTAAATTTAATTGCTTAGTAGCAGAAATAGATGATAAGCCTGTAGGAATGATATTATATTCATACTTCTATTGGGCTAATGATGGTGAAGTTTTATGGATTTCACAAATGTTTGTTGAAGAAGAATATAGAAAATATGGAGTTTTCTTTAAATTAATAGAAAAATTAAGAGAAGAAAATCAAGAGATAAAAATAGTATCTTGTGCAACTGGTGATGAGAATAAGAGAATGCAACGAATATTAAAATATTATGGCGGGCATGAAATCAATTTGAAATTTTATTATAAGAAGGTGTAAACAATGAAATATATATATACGAAAAAAGATTTAGATTTAATTTCATGGGAAAGGATAGATAGTTTTATAGATAAAATTTATAAAGATGTAAATAACTACTTAAAATCTAATAATCTATCAATCAAATATATAGTACCTATAATGCGTGGAGGAGGAGTTCCAGCAATAAAACTTTCCCATATGTTTAATGTTATAGATATGTTACCAATACAATTAAAACATAATCACGAAACTCATGGTGTAGACACTAAAATCGGATTAGAATATGTTAAAGGTATTACAATAAATAAGGATGAATGCATTTTATTAGTCGAGGGAAATCATGTTACTGGAGAAACTGCTAATATAGCTGTTAAAATGATAAGAGAAAAGTTTGGAAAGAATGTAAAAATTATTTATGTTTCTTTGACTAGAGATTATACATATAAAGATAGTGTGAAAAATATATGTTTTACTAGTTGGGCAATGACTACCAATGAGACAAAAGAACTTTCAAAAGAAAAATGTAATGAATTAAATATTAATTATCATTTAGTTTCTGTATACCCATGGGAAAATATAGAAGAAGAATTAGATGAATTAAATAATAGTTAATAAAATGGAGAAAATTAATGCTTTAAATTTTCTCTTATGTATAGATTTTTGCCTGTAAAGCTTGAAAAAATAAAGAAAACCTGATATATTTATCACAAAGGGAGAGAAAAAATGGAAAAAGAAATAGAACAAAAAGAAAATATTGAAGAAACTAAAAAACAAGAAATAGAACAAAAGCAAGATATAGCAAGACAAAAACAAATGGCACAACAAAAATATAAAGAACTAATTTCAAGTATAAGAATCTTATCACATAGAGCACAGAGTGAAGATAAAAATGAAATTTCTGAAAAATTAAATAGAATATCTAGGTTTTTAGAAGAAGTAAAAGAACAAAGAACATTGTGTATGGTAGCTGAAACAGATAGAATAGAACGAAAAAGATATGAAGAAATCTTAGATTTAATTTATCAAACATATGATGGCTCAGCACAATGTGTAAAAGAAATATGTAACATATTAAATAAAAGAACAGATATTGATGAAGTATTAAGAAAATATGACAGTAGAAAGTCTGAAAAATCCGTACCAAAAAATGGAGAAGAAAGATAATGAAGAAAATTGTTATAGCAACAAACAATGAAGAAAAACTAAAAGAGATTAAAGATATATTAAAAGATTACCAGTTATTATCTTTAAGGGATGTCGATTGCATAGTGGAAGTAAAAGAAGATAAAGATACATTTGAAGGAAACTCTTTAAAAAAAGCACAAGAAATATCAGAGATTTTACACATGCCTTGTATAGCAGATGATAGTGGATTATGTATAGATATATATGATGGTTGGCCAGGTGTCCATACAGCTAGGTTTTTAGGAGAAAATGCAACAGCAAAAGAAAGAAATCAATATATTTTAGAAAAAATGAAAGATTTAAAAGGTACAGACAGAAAAGCAAGAGTAAAATGCTGTGTTACCTATTATGAAAATGGTGACTATATAGTAGGAAAAGGAGAAATACAAGGTAAAATTGCAGAAAATCCAAGAGGAGATAACGGATTTGGATTTGATGAGATTTTTGAACTAGAAGATGGTAGGACATATGCAGAATTACCGAAAGAAGAAAAAAATCAAATGAGTCATAGAAAATTAGCTTTGCAAGATTTATTAAAAAAATTAGAACATCACATATAAGGTTTCAAAAGATTCCTTTATATGTGATTTTTTAGTTTTCAAATATTCTTGTCATTCTTGAAAACGAATGATATAATCTAAAAAAACAATAAATAGGAGAAGAGCGTATGGCAGATGTTAAATGGACCAAAGAACAATCACAAGCAATTCATGAAAAAGAATCTAACATCTTAGTTGCAGCAGGAGCAGGAAGTGGTAAAACAGCTGTACTAGTGGAAAGAATTATTAATAAAATTATTCGTGAAAAAATAGATATTGATAGATTATTAGTTGTAACTTTTACAAATGCAGCAGCAGCAGAAATGAGAGAAAGGGTATTAGAAGCAATTTATCAAAAATTAGATGAAACGCCAGACAATGAAAATTTGCAAAGACAAATTACTTTATTAAATAAAGCTAGTATTTGTACAATTGATTCATTTTGTTTAGATGTGGTAAGAAATCATTTTTATGAATTAGAAAACATATCACCTAATTTTAGAATTGCAGATACAACAGAAATTGAATTATTAAAACAAGAAGTATTAGAAGATATATTTGAAGAAAAATATGAAAATCAGGAAGAGGATTTTGCAGAATTAATCAATACCTATACAAGTTACAGAGATGATACACCTCTAAAAGAATTAATTTTAAAAATTTATACATATATTCAAAGTAATCCATTTCCAAATCAATGGCTAAGCGAAAAAATAGAAATGTTTTATATTCAAGACTTTGAGCAAGATTTTAGTCAAAATCCATGGGGAGAAATTTTACTAAAAGAAGTAGAAGAAGAATTAATTGATGATATTAGTACACTAAAAGAACAAGCAGAAAACTTAGAAAAAAATCCAGACTTAGAAAGTTATGCAAAAACAATTTTGGATGATATTGACAAATTAGAAATGCTAAAAGTCAATTTAAATAGTTGGGATAAAGCATATGCTATTTATAGTAATTTGACATTTGCAACATGGCCAAGACAAAAAATCGATTCTGCAATCAAAGATCAAGCAAAATTGGTCAGAGATGATATTAAAAAGAAAGTGACAAAAAAATTAAATAAAATCTTTATATATAATTCTGAAGAAGCCAACCATGATATAGCAGATATGTACCCAATCTTAGTAAAATTAAAACATCTGATATTTGCATTTGGAGAAGAATTTTCAAAACGAAAAAGAAATAAAAACATGGTAGATTTTAATGATATTGAACATTTGGCATTACAAATCTTGATAAAAGAAGATGATGGAAAAGTAGAACCAACAGAAGTGGCAAAAAGTTATAAAGAAAAATTTGTGGAAATTGCCATTGATGAATATCAAGATAGTAATATGGTACAAGAATACATTTTAACAGCCATTTCAAAAGGTAATAATATTTTTATGGTAGGAGATGTTAAACAAAGTATTTATAAATTTAGACAAGCGATGCCAGATTTATTTTTATCAAAATATAAAACATACAAGTTAAAAGAAAATAAAAAAGATGAAGATGATTTGAAAATACAATTATTCAAAAACTTTAGAAGTAGAGCAAATGTGTTAGATTTTACCAATTTAATATTCCAAGACATTATGAGCGAAAATCTAGGAGAAATAGATTATACAGAAGAAGAATATTTGAACTTAGGTGCTAGCTATGAAGAAACATCACAGGAATTAGAAACAGAAATTGATGTGATTGATTTAAAAGAAAAAGAAGACTTAGCACCTGAGCAAGAAGCAAGAGCAACCGAAGAATTGCAAGAAGATGAAGAAGAAATAAAAGAAGAGCGAGTAGAGGACATACAAGTTGAGGCAAGGTTTGTAGCTAATAAAATAAAATCATTAGTAGAAAGTCATTTTCAAGTATTTGACAGAAAAACGAATGGATTTAGAGATATCCAATATAAAGACATTGTTATTTTGCTAAGATCTACAAAAGTCAATGCACCAATTTTTGAAGAAGAAATACTCAATTTAGGAATGCCTGTGTTTTCTGAAAGTTCTCAAGAATATCTGGATTCTATCGAAATTCAAACTATAATGAGTTTATTGAAAATTATTGATAACCCTATCCAAGATATTCCATTAGTAACGGTTTTAAGGTCACATATTGGAAACTTTACAGATGACGAATTGGTAGAGATTCGACTATCTGATAAATATGATAATTTTTATACAGCCATGCAAAAGGCAAGAATTAATGTAAGTCATGAATTAAAAGAAAAAATAGATACTTTCTTTTATAACTTAGAAAAATGGAGAAAAGAAAAAGAATATTTAGCATTAGATGAATTTATCTGGAAATTATATTCAGATACCCATTATTATACATATGTAGGATTGATGCCAAATGGAGATATCAGACAAGCCAATCTAAAAATGCTATTTGAAAGAGCAAAACAATATGAAACTGCCAGTTTTAAAGGATTATATAATTTTATACAATTTATAGAAAAATTGCATGTAGGAAGTAATGATTTAGGGGCTGCAAAACTAATTGGAGAAAATGATGATGTTATTAGAATTATGAGTATCCATAAAAGTAAGGGATTGGAATTCCCAGTTGTGTTTTTATCAGCAACAGGAAAACAATTTAATTTGATGGATTTAAATCAAAATATATTATTACATCAAAAATTAGGAATTGGTGTCAAATATATCGATTATGAAAGACAGGTCCAATATGATACCTTAACCAAAGAAGCGATTAGAAATAAAATTTTAACAGAAACCTTGTCAGAGGAAATGAGAATATTGTATGTTGCTTTAACAAGAGCAAAAGAAAAATTATATATTACAGGACTAAAAAGAGATTATGAAAAAGAATTGGAAAATATGCAAAAACAAGTCAGCCGTTATCATAAGATAAATGATAAGATAAACTATATTTTAGTCAAAAAATATAAAAAATATTTAGATTGGATTTTATTAGTTTATCTATATGAAAAAGAAAATAAAGACCAATTATTCACATTACATGTATGGAATAAACAAGAATTATTAAAATCTTTTGCAAAGCCAAAAGAAGAGATGGTCGATATTAGAGAACAGTTAGAAAAAGTAACAATTCCAAAAGATGAATTCGAAAAAATTAATGCGATTTTAAATTATACGTATACACATCAATTATCAACAACCATTCCGACAATGACATCTGTTACAAAAATTAAGCAAATGAAAATGGAACAAAAAAGTAATCTAGATATGCAATTAGGGGTAAATTCACATATAGATACAAATATCATAAAGCATAGAGACAATACAAAGGAAATGGCTAATCAAGAACAGTTAGAAGGCGAAAGGAAAACAGAAAATTCAATAAACATAGAAAGTAAAACTGAAATCAGTAGGAAAATCCATATTGAAACGGAAAGAACCACTCAAGTTGAAAATCAATTGACTTTCAATAAACCAAATTTCATGAGAGAAGATAAAGATGATGTTATTACGCCTGCACAAAAAGGAACTTTGGTTCACATGTGTATGCAAAGATTGGATGAAACAAAAGAATATACATTAGAAATGATACAAGCTTTAATAGAAGATTTAGTAAGAAGAGAAATCATCACAGAGAAAGAAGCAAAAAGTATTAATCCATATAAGGTATTAGAATTTACAAAATCAACCATTTGGAATGCTTTGAAATCTGCCAAAAAGGTATATAAAGAAAGACCATTTTTTATTAATATACCAGCAAAAGAAATCTATGAAGAAGATGTAGAAGAAGAGATTTTAGTACAAGGAATTATTGATTTATATTATATTGATCAAAATGATGAAGTGATTTTAGTAGATTATAAAACAGACTATGTGGAAAAAGGAAAAGAAAACGAATTAGTAGAAAAATATATTTCACAATTAGAATTATATAAAAAAGCATTAGAAGAAAGTTTACAAAGAAAAGTAAATAAAACATATATATATTCTGTGTATCTGGGAAAAGAAATTGAAATTGCTTGAAAATTATGTAGACTTTTGGTATAATAAGGATAGATTGTAAAGAAATGGGGAAGAAAAATGAAAAGAACAAAAACATTGCTAATGTATGGTTTATGGATAGTATTATTTATCATATTTTCTGAGTTTTTAATAAATGTCGGTTTGAATTCATCCTATAAACCAATTGAAAGAAAAGATAATGTATCACAAGTCAATGTATATCAAGCAGAAGCAACATTGGTTAATGGAAGAATAAGAGGATTAATAACGAATTCAGAAACAGATAATATCAGTAATAAATATTTGCAATTCGATTTTTATTCTGAAAGAGATGTGAATTTAGGAAAGAAAATTATAAATGTTAACGAATTACAACCTGGGGAAACACAAAATTTTGAGATTTTATTTAAATTAGAGGATGTAAAATATTACACAGTAAGTGTATTAGATGAAAGACCTGAAGGTGAGGAGATAGAAATTCTTCCTGAAGGATGGAAAACCACAGATATCATTATAGCAACAGCGATTGCATTATTAATTTTCTGGTAGGGACGTGCCAAATCGTTCCAAAATGGGTCAAAAGGGACAGACCTTAACCTGCCCACCACAGGGGACTTGTATTTATATAAAGTCATTCACAATTTTGTATAAGCTAAATTTTCATAGAATTCTAAAAGAAAAAGATGTATTCATGCACTCAGGCCCTCTCGTAACGAGAGTACCGTGCAATTCGTACATCTTTTTCTTTAAGAATCTCTATATTCAAATTTAGATACGCAAAATTGATTCATTCTTTTATATAAATACAAGTCCCCTGTGGTGGGCAGGTTAAGGTCTGTCCCTTTTGACCCATTTTGGAACGATTTGACACGTCCCTAAGCCCAAAGAGTTTTATTATTTTTATAAATCACCATACCAGGTTTTGCACCATTTGGTTTTTTTACATATTTTACTTCACAAAAGTCCACAGGTACATTAGAAGAATTTCTAGCTTTACTATGGTAAACTGCAATTTCTGCACATTTTAATAAAATATCATCTTTAGGAACGGGAGCACCATTTAAGACTAAAATACAATGGCTTCCATGAATGTCTTTAGTATGAAACCATAAATCTGTTTTTTTTGCATATTTTAAAGTTAAATAGTCATTTTCCATATTGTTTCGACCAACCAAAAGCGTATAATCCTCAATTTTATATTTGATAGGATTAAAATGTACATATTTATTTTTTGTTAGTTTAGATTTTTTTACTTTTGGATTTTTCTTTTCTTTGTATTTTTCCGTTTTTTCTTTAAAAACAGAACTTTCAGAAATTTCTTCAAAAACATTACTAATATCTTCTATGGTAGAACAAGCTTCTAATTCATAAATAACACTTTCTATATAATCTAAATCGTTTATAGTCTCTTCTTTTTGTTCTCTAACAATCAGCAAAGCATTTTTTAATTTATTATATTTTTTAAAAAATAGTTTGGCATTATGACTAGGAGAATAACGTTTATCTAAAGAAATCGTAATCAGTTGATTATTATCATAATAATTTTCTAAAGATACAGCATCGGTATTTTCATTTTTTATTCTATACAGATTTGCTGTAATAAGTTCACCATATAATTTATAAGTATCCATCTGGTCACATTCTTTTAGTTTTTCATTAATGTTATATAGTCTTTTATTATATTTTTTTAATGTATCTAAAATTAATTTTGAAACACTATTTCTATATACTTTAAACTCCTCAGATGTTTCTTTATGAAAATAGTAATCATCAATGAAAAAGTTAAGAGAAAAAGAATCTGAAGATGAATCCTTTTTGCATAAAGCATAATCTTTGATATTTCCCATATTATCTTTGATTGTATCAAATCCTAACTGCAAAGAATCTGTTGCATCAATGATATGTTTCATATTTGTGTAAATGGTTTCTAAATTTTTATCGTCTATTTTAGTTGAAGTATCTAAATGTAGCGTTTCAACAATATGACTAATAAAACTTTTACTAATTCCATTAAAGACATTAGAAATTTGTGAAGGTAAATCAGAAATATGCATCTCTTCAAAATCTAAATTTAATTTTAATTTGAAATCCTGAAAATTCGTAACTTCTAAAAAATTCAGCTTATTTGTAGAAGGATATACATATTTTACATGTGGGACAATTTCTCTGGTCAATTCATTATCAGAAGAAATATGTCTTAAGCTATCGATAATGACATTATTTTCATCTACTAAAATGACATTACAATGTCTACCCATTAATTCGACAATTAATTTTTTGGTAATCAAATCATCTATGTCATCAAATCCTTCAAATTCAATAGTAATAACTCTTTCTAAATTGACAGAAATGATATTTTTGATACGTAATCCAATTAAATATTTTCTTAATAACATACAAAAATTTAATGCATTTTTAGGATTTGGTTTTGTATGTGTTGTTAAATGTAATCTATAATTTTGTGCATTGGTACAAATGTTTAATGCATAATTAACACCATTTAAATAAAAGCCTAAAACAATATCATTTTTATTTGGCTCATATATTTTATCAATTCTAGCACCAATTAGTTGTTGTAATTCAGAGGTAATTGCTTTTGTAACAATTCCATCAAATGCCATAGTTTGTCACTCCTTTATTTGTCATATATCATATATGATACCACATTTTTAGGGACAAATCTAGTGATGCTAGACTTTTCATGTAAAAATGTATTGATAAATTAATTTTTTAATTATATAATAAGAAAAACTGTAAATTGTAACAGAAAATATATGTTAATAAAAGCAAAAACCTATATAAAAAAGGAAGATGCCTATGAAGTATAATATACAAGAATTAAGTTTAGAAGAAAAAATTGGTCAGATGATTATTATTGGATTAAATACAGAAACAGCAGTAAAAAATTTAGAAGAAATTGTCGAAAAATACAAAGTAGGCGGTGTTTTGTTATATAAAAAGAACTATCATCAAAGCTATGATGAAATGATAGAATTAGTTAATAAAATCAAAAGTTTAAATCAAAAAAACAAAATACCGATGTTTATTTCGATTGACCAAGAAGGTGGTAGAGTAAATCGAACACCCAAAGAATTTGAAAATCTTCCATCAGCCAATCAATTAGTAAAAAAGAGCGGAGAGGAGAATTTTGTAAAACGTTCAGGAGAAATTACAGGACAAGTTTTACACAAATTAGGTGTCAATATGGATTTTGCACCTGTTTTAGATATCAAAAGATTTAGTGATCATCATGCGATTGGTGATAGAGCATATAGTGAAAATATAGAAGAAGTATCAACATATGGAATAGAATATATGCAAGCTCTGCAAAAACATGGAATTATATCTGTTGCTAAACATTTTCCAGGTCATGGAGCCACAAACACAGACTCACATTTTCGTCTACCTAAAATTGAAGAAGACATGGAAACTTTAGAAAAGGAAGATATGCAACCTTTTAAAAACGCCATAGAACATAAAGTAGATGGAATCTTAATCGGACATTTAAAAATATCAAAAGTAACTGGTAATTTACCAGCATCTATGTCTAAGCGATTTATTACAAAATATTTAAGAAAAAAATATAGCTATAATGGATTAGTCATTACAGATGATGTCAGAATGAAAGGTGTTAGAATTCGTTATGGAAAAAACAATCCTGTAAAAAAAGCATTTTTAGCATGTAATGATATCATTATATTCAAATATGATAATGATATTCATGTTATTGATAAAATCATAAAACTTGCAAAAGAAGATAAACTAAAAATGAAAAGAATTAATAAAAGTGTTAGGAGAATATTAAAAGTAAAAGAACAATATGCTTTAAATGATGAACTTGTTGAAAAGGATGAAACATTTATAGAACATATTAACAAACAAATAGAAGAAATTAGACAAAAAGTTTTATAGTGGTTAATTTTTAAGTTTCAGTATTTTTTCTTGTTATTTTTATAGAAAGTATGATATACTATAACATATAATTTAGAAATGGAGATTAGAACATGTCAAAACCAATTGTAGCAATCATAGGAAAACCCAATGTAGGAAAATCAACTTTTTTTAATTATCTAGTAGGAAGTAGGGTATCCATCGTACAAGATACACCAGGCGTTACTAGAGATAGAATTTATGCAGATACCAATTGGAGAGGAAGAAATTTCACATTAATAGATACAGCAGGAATTGAGCCAGATTCAGAAGATATTATCTTGTCACAGATGAGAGAGCAAGCAAATTTAGCCATTGCCATGGCAGATGTCATTATCTTTTTAACAGATATTAGACAAGGCATTACAGCAGCAGACCAAGAAATTGCCGTGATGTTAAAAAAATCTGGAAAGCCTGTTGTGTTAGTATGCAATAAAGCAGATAATTTTGAAAAAGATAGAGAAGAAATTTACGAATTTTACAACTTAGGATTAGGGGATCCTTATCCTATTTCTGCAAGTAATGCCATTGGTATAGGAGATGTATTAGATCAAATTTATGAAAGTTTTCCAGAAAAAACATCAGATGAAGATGAAGAAGATATCATAAAAGTAGCGGTTATTGGGAAACCAAATGTAGGAAAATCCTCTTTGATTAATAAAATATTAGGAGAAAATCGAACCATTGTCAGTGACATTGCAGGAACGACTAGAGATGCGATTGATTCTAGATTTGAAAACGAAAAGGGAAAATATATTTTAATTGATACAGCTGGAATTCGAAAAAAGAGTAAAGTAAAAGAATCCATAGAAAAATTTAGTATTATGAGAACATTGTTAGCTATTGAAAGAGCAGATGTCTGTTTGATGATGATAGATGCCTTGGAGGGGGTTACAGACCAAGATGCCAAAATTGCAGGTGAAGCTCATGAAGCAGGTAAAGGAATTATCATTGTGGTTAATAAATGGGATGAATATGAAAAAGAAACAGGAACATTAGAAAAATATAAAAAAGATATTTATAACAAATTATCATATTTATCTTATGCACCAATCATATTCATATCTGCTAAAACAGGACAAAGAGTTAACAAATTATTTGATATGATTAATCATGTCAATGAACAAAATAGTTTAAGGGTGTCTACTTCTGTTTTAAATCAGGTGATTAATGAAGCCATTGCGATTGTACAACCACCAACAGATAAAGGAAAACGATTAAAAATATTGTATGGAACACAAGCTTCAACAAAACCACCAACATTTGTCATATTTGTGAATGATAAAGAATTATTCCATTTCTCTTATGAAAGATATTTAATTAATCAATTCAGAAAAGAATTTGGACTAGAAGGTACACCAGTTAGAATCATTGTAAGAGAAAAGGTTGAAAAATAAATATGCAATTCTTTTCTAACACAGATTTGCACTAAAAGAAAACAAAATAAAAGATATATAAAATAAAGGAGGTAACATATGGTATATAATGTTATAACAGCAATCATTGCTTATTTAATAGGAAGTGTTAATTTTTCAGTTATTTTAAGTAAAAAAATGGCTGGATTTGATGTAAGAGAAAAAGGAAGTGGAAATGCAGGAACGACTAACATGCTTCGTTCAGTGGGAAAAAAAGCAGCAGCATTAACATTAATTTGTGATGTTTTAAAAGGTGTTGTCGCTATTTTAATTGCCATGTTTATTGGATGGGCATTTAAAGTAGAAAATCAATCATTATTGGTTCAAATAGCAGGAATTGCAGTTGTATTGGGACATACATTTCCTATATTCTTTGGATTTAAAGGTGGTAAAGGTGTTGCCACATCTTTAGGAATTTTAATTATGAGCAACTGGCAAATCGGATTAATTTGTTTAGTATTTGGCGTATTATTAATTGCATTAACAAGAATGGTATCTTTGGGGTCATGTGCAGCAGCTGTACTATTCCCAGTATTAACCCTATTTATAACAGACAATTATATTGTAGAACAAGGAAGTGGATATCTCATTTATAGCATTATATTAGCTGTCATTGTATTATTTAATCATAGAAGTAATATTAAAAGAATCATGTCTGGAACAGAAAATAGAATTAGTTTTAATAAATAAAAAGGAGAAAAAACAAATGAAAAAAATTATAACCATAATATTTATTTGTATGCTAATGATAATAATGACAATTCCAGTAGTAAAAGCAAGTAGTACTTATACAATTGAACTAGAAGTAACAAAAAATAAAAAAGATGAACCATTTGAACTATATATGTTATTACCAGAAAGCTATATCACACACGTAATTCATAAAGTAGGACTAGATATAGAATATATAGGACCAGAGACTTTAATTCAAAATGAAATTCTATTCATTGATGTTGATAAAAGTAAAGTGCAAGATAAAACTTATAGTGAAGATGGTATAGAATATGTTCAAATATTGCTAGAGCCAGATGTAAATAATGTATATACATTTGAAATTGTGGCAGATTATCCTAAAATGGATATGAAACTTAGAGTAAAAAATGATGAAAAAGATTATATTATGCATATAGACAACTTTAAAGTAGAAAATGATGTATGCCAAATAGAATATAATTATGATAAGAATCAAATTAAACAACCAACCAAAATTGTTATCAATTTTGGAACAGTATTATTAATCATTATATTAGTTATGATTATCATCATTGCTATTATATCAAAAGCAAAAACAAAAGAAGAAATTAATACATAAAAAAGGAAGGAATGAATCAAAAGTGAAAAATATAGCAATTATTGGAAGCGGGAGTTGGGGAGTTGCATTAGCAAGTCACCTTGCAAGATGTGGAAATTATGTAAAAATATGGTCTTTTTCAGAAGAAGAAAAAGACCTAATCAATCAGGAAAAAAGATGTAAATTCTTACCAGGAGTGGAATTACCAGAAAATATAGAATGTTTTACCAATTTTGAAGATGTGATAAAAGATGTAGAATTTATTTTACATGTAACACCATCAAAATTTACAAGAGATGTATTTAAACAATACAAACAATATGTAGGTAAAAAACCAGTTATCATCTGTTCAAAAGGATTTGAAAAAGATTCTTTAAAAACATTAGATGAAGTACTAGAAGAGGAATTACCAGGTGTTCGAATAGGTGTATTATCTGGACCTAGTCATGCAGAAGAAGTGTCAATTGCAGTTCCAACTGTATTGGTTATTGCTTCTAAAGACCAAGAAATATTGAATGTAGTGCAAAGTACTTTTATGTGTCCAGAAATGAGAATTTACACATCAAGTGATGTAAAAGGTGTTGAATTGGGAGGTGCCTTAAAAAATATTATAGCCTTTTGTGCAGGTGTTGCAAGTGGCATTGGATTAGGAGATAATACATTTGCAGCTTTAATTACAAGAGGATTAGGAGAACTAACCAGATTAGGTGTTGCACTAGGCGGAGAAAAAGATACTTTTTATGGGCTAAGTGGCTTAGGAGATTTAATTGTTACTTGTTTAAGTGAACATAGTCGAAATCGTAAAGCAGGAAAATTAATTGGCCAAGGAAAAACATTAGAAGAAGCTAAAAAAGAAGTCGGAATGGTTATTGAAAGTATAGATAACATAGAAGTAGCCTATGAATTAGGAAAAATACATAATGTATATATGCCAATTGTAGAAACAGTATATCAAGTCATTTATGAAAAACTTGATCCAAAAGAAGCAGTTCATCAGTTAATGACAAAAGAGAAAAAAAGTGAATAATATAATAATATGAAGGAAATAATAAAATGTAATAATGTATATGGAAAGGAATGTTGTAAATGGATTTTTTTGATAGATTAGGAAAAAAAGCATCAGAAGCATATAAAGTTACGGCAGATAAAACAGGGAAAATTGCAAAAGAAACCAAATTAAAATTTAAAATGGGAGAATTAAAATCAAAAATAGAAGACATTTACGAAGAAATCGGAAAAAAAGTATATGAAACACATATAAAAAAAGAAGAAATTTCCATGAATGATTTACTAGATAAATGTAAACAAATTGATGAAATGAGTAGTGAAATTGAAAAAATACGTCAAGAATGTTTGGAACTTAAAGACAAGAAACAATGTCCAAAATGTTTTAAAGAAATTGATAAAAATATGAAATTCTGCCCAGAATGTGGTGCGAAACAAGAAGAGGAAAAAGCACAAGAAGTAGAAGTTATAGAAAAACCAGAAGAAGGAAAAGAAAAAGCTTCACAAGTAGAGGTATCTAAAGAAGAAACTGCTGAAGAACCTATGGAGGCTCAAACAAATTTAGAGAAAACAACAGAAGTAGAAATTAATCCAGATAGCCAAAATATTACTGAAGAAGAAATGAAAAATATCGGACAATAAAGAAAATGATGGTGATAAAATGAAAATAGTTATACAAAGAGTGAAAGAAGCAGAAGTAAAAGTAGATGGAAACATTGTTGGAAAAATTGGAAAAGGGTTTTTAGTATTATTAGGTGTTACACATGAAGATACCAAAGAAAATGCGGATTATCTAGTAAAAAAACTATGTAAATTAAGAGTATTTACAGATGAAAATGATAAAATGAATTTAGCACTAAAAGATGTAGGAGGAGAACTATTAATTGTATCGCAATTTACCCTATATGCAGATTGCTCTCAAGGAAATAGGCCTTCATTTATAGAAGCTGCCAAACCAGATAAAGCAGAAGAATTGTATGAATATTTTTGTGAAGAATGTGCTAAAAATGATATAAAAGTAGAAAAAGGTATATTTGGAGCAGATATGAAAGTAAGTTTAATCAATGATGGACCAGTAACCATTATTATAGAAAAATAGAAATTAGAATACACTAATTTCTATTTTTCTATTAATAAGGAAAACGTTCATATAAGTATTTTATGATTTCATTACCATTTTGTTCATTAATATGAATATAAACATTTTTATCCAAACAAATCCACATATGAATCAAATAATCATCCATATTATCCAAGAAAACTCCTACAATTTCGGCTAATTCGATAGGATTTGTATATTGCTTTTCCCAACTCAAATTTTCATAAATTTCAAGATGAGTATTATAAAATTTACTTAAAAATGTATTTAATTCTCCTTCTTTTTGACTATATAAATGAACAGTTACATACATAATTTTCTCCATAAAAAATGTTTATACTAAATAGTATGAAAAATATTTTCATTTTTATACAAGAATAAACAAGTCAAAAAATGTCAATACTAAATAAAACAAAACATGGAGGGATTTTTTTGAAAAAATTTAAAATTATTTCATATATCACATTAGTGATTGTTTTAGTCATATTGGCATTAACAGTCTATACAAGTGCTACACAAAATAACGAACAGGATGAAAAAGAAAAAGTAACTTCAGAAATTCGATATTTAGATACCAAACTGGTAGAGTTGTTTAATCATATGAACAATATAGAAACAAGAAATTACCAGATATATACTACAAAAATAGAAGAATCTAGGTCAGCACAAAATTCAGGAGGTGGTTCTTCAGAAGAAGCTTCTAGTTCAGATTCCAATACAAGTTCTGGCTCAGATAGTACTTCTACTCAAGATAATAGTAATCAGGCAGAAACAGAAAATACAAATGAAAATTACGAAATGCAGGCAGCAGGAATTTTAACAACTAATAGAGATGTAGATTGGACCTCATGTAAAAATGAATCAGAACTAATTTATACATCTATATCAACCATTACATTAGATTTGTATCGTTTAAATGTATCACAAGAAGATATATTAAATTTTAATAAAGAACTAGATTATTTAACAGTAAGTTTAGAAGAAGAAAACAAACAAAAGGCTTTAGATAATTTAGTAAAAGTATATGAATATATACCAAAATTTGCACAAACAGTTGTGGATGATACATTATATAAAACAGTATTGGAAACAAAATTAAATATTTTTAGAGGATATGCAAAATTAGATAGTGGTGATTGGACAGGAATGAATACAAATATAGTAGATGCTATTAACTCATATGCTACATTATTAACCAATACAGAAATAGATGCTAATAAGCAAACAAGTATTAATAAAGGATATGTCATGTTAAATGAATTAAAAAATGCAGTAGATACGCAAAATATATCTGTATTTTTGATAAAATATAAAAACTTACTAGAAGAAATGAATAATTTGTGATATAATATTTGATAGAGTAAATTGAATAGTCGCTGGTAAATTTCCGAAAGGAATTACGAGAGGAAAGTCCGGGCTCCATAAGAGCAATGATGCTAGATAACGTCTAGTGGGGGCGACCCTAAGGAAAGTGCAACAGAAAATAACCGCCAATTTTTGGTAAGGGTGAAAAGGTGAGGTAAGAGCTCACCAGCAATATGGTGACATATTGTGTTTGTGTAAACCCCATCAGGAGCAACACCTCAAAGAGAAGATTAAGCCAGCTCTGGCGCCTTCTCGACTTGCGTGGCTTGAGATATATAGTGATATATATCCTAGATAAATGACTATTTTAAACGACAGAACCCGGCTTACAGATTTACTCTTTTTTATTTTATAGAAAAGAGAAATTTTTTAAAATTGAAAAATAAAATGTATATAAATTAGATGAGAGGTAGTAAATAATGAGAATCAGGTACAAAAAATGGGCAAGACCAGAACTAGAAGCAAGTCCTTTTTATATAGACAATCCAGAAGAAATGAAAGGCAAATGGAAAACATATTTTGGAAATAACCATCCAATTCATTTAGAGTTAGGATGTGGAAAAGGACAATTTATATCAGAACTTGCATCAGAAAATTTAGATATTAACTATATAGCCATTGACTTAGTAGATGCCATGTTAGGACTAGCAAAACGAAATGTAGAAGCAAAGTATAAGGAAAAAAATATAGAACCCAAAAATATTGTATTAACTAGATTTGATATAGAAAGAATTTTATTAATCTTAGAGGAACAAGATAAAATAGAAAGAATCTATATTAATTTCTGTAATCCTTGGCCAAAGGGAAAACACAGAAAAAAGAGACTAACACATACAAGACAATTAGAAAAATATAGAGAATTTCTAAAAGACAATGGAGAAATCTATTTTAAAACAGATGATGATGATTTATTCCATTCTAGCTTATTATATTTTGAAGAAGCAGGATTTGAAGTGGTAAAGAAAACCTATGACTTACATACAGAACCTATATTTGAAAAAAACATAGAAACTGAGCATGAAAAGATGTTTTCAGAACAAGGAATTAAAATAAAAGCACTAATAGCAAGAAAAAATAAACAATAGCATGTATGGATAAAAATACATGCTATTTTTTAATTAATAAATTTTTCATGTCATCTGGCAAAGAACAAGTAAAACATTGTTCTTTTTTTGTGACTGGATGAATGAAAGAAATTAGATAACTATGTAAAGCCTGTCTATTAATTAAATCTGAAGGTTTGCCATATAAAGTATCACCAAGTAAAGGATGACCAATATGACTAAAATGAACACGTATTTGATGTGTTCTGCCAGTTTCTAACTTGCATTTTACTAGTGAAAAAGTTTGTGTAGTTTCATACTTAGAATCTTTGTAATGCCATTCTTTTATAACCTCATAAATTGTTCTAGAAGGTTGACCATCAAAGTCCACACACCTTTCGATAATACTACCAGGCTTTCTGGCAATTGGTAAATCAATTATTCCAGATTTTTTAGCTAAAATTCCTTCAACAATGCAAAGATATTCTTTTTGAAAAAGATTTTTATTCATTTGTTCACTAAAGGCTTCTTGAATATAGGCACATTTTGCAAAAATAACTAATCCGAGAAGTATTAAAATCTAATCGATTAACAGGCCTAATTTTTTTCTGTAAACCAATAGAATTAAAATAAAATTTCACACCATTTGATAAAGAATCAGCGTAATGTAAAATAGATGGATGAATAGCAATACCAGCAGGCTTATTTACAATTAATAACCAGTCATCTTCATAAATGATTTCTAAATCCATTTTTGTAGGAACGACATTGGTATTATTTTCGGAATAATTAAAATGAATGACTAATTTATCATTTACTTCAAAAGAATTTCTAGTATCACAAAGAGAACCATTAAGCATGATACATTTTTCTTCAATTAATTTTGTTAATAAACGATTAGAAATATGTAATTCATTTTTTAAAATGGAATGAATGTTTTCATATTTATTTTTATCATTAACAGTTATACGATATGTAATTTCCATTGATTTTTTAAAAGATTTTTCTCCTTTTTAAATTTCAAGACTACTTGATATATCAAAGTATATACTATATAGCCTGCAAAATCAATGTATTTTATAAAACAAGGAAAATTACCAATAATTGTAAAACAATAAAAAGCAAAATAAAAACTTTCTTAGAGTCTTTTACTTTAAGAAAGTTTTTTTTATAGAAATAATATCAATAAATAAGAAGAATGTCAATGATTTTAAAAAAACTTTTAGAAATAGTGTAACATCATATTTCTTATGTATTGAGTGTATATATTTTTAATAAACCGCATAAAATTACTATTTATATAAATTTATTATTTTCTTAAAGTAAAAGACTCTAAGAAAATAATAATCATACGAAAAGAAGGGAGAAAACAAATGAAAGAAAAATTGAAAAACACAAAAGGTATTACTTTAATTGCATTAGTTATTACGATTATTGTGTTATTAATCTTGGCAGGGGTAAGTATAGCTACCTTAACAGGAGAAAATGGGATTTTAACAAGAGCAAGTGATGCAGATATAGAAACAAGAGCGGCAACAGTAGAAGAAAGAAAAAATTTATGGAAAACAGACAAACAAACAGATAATTATGTAGAAGAAAATACAGCACAAACATTAGAAGAACTGTTAGATGATTTAGAAGGGGAAGAATTAATTACAACAGAAGAAAGAACTCAAATAGAAGAAACGGGACATGTCGTAATTGGAAGTAAAGATATCAGTTTTTCAGATGGATTGACAGAAGCAAGTTATACTATAACAAGTAGTTTAGACGAAGTGAATTTTAATAGAATTATCACAGAAGGAGATATTGCAATAGAAAAACCGGGATATACAAGTTATACAATAGAAGGGGTATCTGCTAGCCAAGATGGAGAATATGTAACAAGTGGAAGTGTAGCAGGAAAGAGTGGAAATCTAGAAATTGTAGGAAATATAAATGATGCAACATTTAGCTATACATTAAGCAATTTCATGCAAGGAGATGAAGTATTTTATTGTAAAATTAATATAGATGGAGAAGATCATTATAAAGAAATTAAAGTGATACAAGGTGATGTTGTAACATATGAAGAAGACTTCGCAGGGATAGTATATAGTAATGGAGCTGCAGTATGGGTAGATGATTACAATGAAAATTATACAAATGGAAAAGCAAAGAAGACAGACACAAGTGAATATGCGGCTAGAATAAATTTCACATATATAGGAAGAGGATGTGAAGTGATATCAAGGATAGGTGAAACAGGATGGCTTCAAATAGTAGGAGAGAACAGAACACAATATATAGATACTGGGAAAGGATTAGAAAATGAAAGGTTTCAAGTAGATGTAACTAAAGGTATTTTTGATGATTTAGATTACGGAACACATGATATACAAATAACACAATCAGCAGTTTCAGATATTGCTAGTAGATATCCAAATTTCTATATAGATGCAATAAAAATATATAAATAAAAAATGAAAATAAACAAAAAGTAGAAATAATACAATGTCATCTTTTTTTAAAAATTTGTAGTGTTGTAAAGAAAAATTAAAAAATAGCTTGTATTTTATAGAAATACGTGTTAGAATAATAATAGATTAAAAAAAAACCGATTTTGAAAGGGAAGATTTTTTTAATCTTTTTTTGTTTTTTAGAAAGGGGTATTAAATGAATACAAAGTATATTTTTGTAACAGGTGGTGTTGTATCAGGATTAGGAAAAGGAATTACAGCAGCATCATTAGGAAGATTATTAAAAAATAGAGGGTATAAAGTAACCATACAAAAATTTGACCCATATATCAATGTAGATCCAGGAACAATGAATCCATATGAGCATGGAGAAGTTTTTGTAACAGATGATGGTGCAGAAACAGATTTAGATTTAGGACATTATGAGAGATTTATTGATGAAAATCTAACACATAATTCAAGTATCACGATGGGAAAAATCTACCAAAGTGTTATAGAAAAAGAAAGAAAGGGAGACTATTTAGGAAAAACCGTACAAGTTATTCCACATATTACAAATGAAATTAAAGATAAAATTTATGGATTTGAAGATACAGATACAGATATTGTCATTACAGAAGTTGGTGGAACAGTAGGAGATATTGAAGGACTTTCTATTATAGAAGCTATTAGACAAGTAGGATTGGAAAAAAACAAAGAGGATGTTGTCTATATTCATGTAACCCTACTACCATATATCTTTGGTTCTAATGAAATTAAATCAAAACCAACACAACATTCTGTAAAAGAATTACAAAGTTTAGGTATAAAACCAGATATTTTAGTTTGTAGAACAGAACAAGATATCCCAGATACCATAAGAGAAAAATTATCTCTATTTTGTAATGTTAGAAAATCAAGTGTTATCCAAAATAAGACAGCAGACTGTCTTTATGCAGTACCTCTAATGTTAGAAGAAGAAGGGTTAGCCAGAGAAGTATGTAATCATTTACATTTAGAAAAATATATTCCAGATAATACGAAATGGGAAGAAATGATTGAAAATATTAGAAAGATAGATGAAAATAAAGTTGTCAATATTGGATTAGTGGGAAAATATATAAAATTAGAAGATTCATACATTTCTGTCATTGAAAGTTTATATCATGCAGGATTTGTCAACAATGTAAAGGTAAAAGTAACTTTGTTTGATTCTGAAAAAATCACAAGAGAAAATGTGAAAGAACAATTAAAAGAAATGGATGGTATTGTTATTCCAGGGGGATTTGGTGACAGAGGCATTGATGGAATGATAGAAACTGTAAAATATGTAAGAGAAAACAATATTCCGTTCTTAGGAATTTGTTTAGGAATGCAAATGGCCGTTGTAGAATTTGCAAGAGATGTGTTAGGAATTGAAGATGCAGATTCAGAAGAGTTTAATAAAGAAACACCAAATCAAATCATTCATATTATGGAAGAACAAAAGAAGATTGATACAAAAGGTGGAACAATGAGATTAGGTGCATATCCATGTGTAATAAAAGAAGGAACATTAGCAGAAAAACTTTATGGAGCTACTGAAATTTCAGAAAGACATAGACATAGATTTGAATATAATAATGATTATAGAGAAAGACTAGAAAAGGCAGGATTAGAGGTATCTGGAACTTCTCCAGATGGACTATTGGTCGAAATGGTAGAAATACCAGAACATCCATATTTTATTGCAGGACAATTCCATCCTGAATTAAAATCAAGACCAAATAGACCAGCACCATTGTTTGTAGGATTGGTAAAAGCAGCAAAAAAATAGAAAGGGAGAGTATTTACAAAAATAATTTATATGTGATATAATAGTAAAGTACGAAAGCAAATTAAGAGGTGGTAAGGAAAATGACAGTGCTTATAGTAGTATACATACTAATACTTGTAATATTTGCCCTTGTTGCATATGCAGTTATGCAAATTAAGCTATTTGGAATGAAAGTAAAAGATTTCTGGGGATTTATTGAAGCAAACCAGATGTTAGATAAATTATATATGTTTGCAAAACAATATGAAAGAATGACACCACAAGAACAAGTTATCTATTTATCAGAAGCTGAGAAAATATTTAAAGCATTTGATAAAGTCCCAGATGAATTATGGGAAGAGGAATATGATAAATATAAAGAAGTACTTAGTAAATATAATGATATTCGAATGTTAAGATGGACATCAAATTAAGCATAAGAAAGAAAAAAATCCAGTTTTGTGAAACTGGATTTTTA
The DNA here is from genome assembly GCA_949289635.1 of uncultured Eubacteriales bacterium. Lineage (GTDB taxonomy): Bacteria > Bacillota > Clostridia > TANB77 > CAG-508 > CAG-269. Next base: position 41,217 of record CASEOS010000015.1, read on the forward strand.
ATATATTCATAAAATTACTCTTCAGTCTTTTTTGTTGTTTTTGCTTTTTTCTCATCAGTCATAACTTCTTTAATAGCGCCTAAGCTACTTAATGCACTAGTTGCTTCAAATGGAATAAATACTTTGTTAGCTTCACCATCAGCAACTTTCTCTAAAGCTTCTAAAGATTTTAATTGAACTAATTTTTCATCAGGATCAGATTTTTTAATTGCTTCATAAACTCTTTGAATTTCTTGAGCTTTAGCATCAGCAACTTCTTTAATAGCTTGTGCTTCACCGACAGCTCTTCTAATTTGTGATTCTTTATCAGCTTCAGCTTCTAAGATAGCTGCTTGTTTTTTACCTTCTGCAATTGTAATAGCAGATTGTCTTTGAGCTTCTGCCTCTAGAATTAAAGCTCTTTTATTTCTTTCAGCATTCATTTCTTTTTCCATGGCATCTCTAACATCAGCAGGTGGCTCGATATCTTTGATTTCCACTCTGTCAATTTTACATCCCCATCTATCTGTTGCTTCATCTAGTACAACTCTTAATTTTGTATTAATACCATCTCTTGAACTAAAGGTTTCATCTAAGTCCATTTTACCAATAATATCACGGATAGTTGTAATAGCTAAATATTCAATACCTTTTTTCAAACTTTGGATTTCATAAACTGCTTTTGCTGGATCTGTTATTTGATAGAACACAACAGTATCAATTGTAATGGTAACATTATCTTTTGTAATAACGCTTTGAGGTGGAATATCCATTGTTTGTTGTTTTAAGCTAACGACACTTCTTACATGATCAAAAAATGGAACAATAATGGTAAGACCTGCATCAGCTACCTTATAAAATTTACCTAATCTTTCAATGATATATACCTCAGATTGTTTAACGATTTTAATAGACATAAATGCTATCACTAAGATGATAACAAGCAATATTATTAAAAAAATCATAAAACTTCCTCCTTTTAAACATCCTTATTTTTAATTTATAAATAAAAATATAAACAAATTATTTTGAAATTGGTGTAACAATTGCTCGAACACCATCAATTTCTTTTATTTCTACTTTTGTTCCTTTTTCAATATTAGAACCATTAATACCTTCTGCAGACCATACTTCGCCATCAACTTTTATTTGACCTACACCATTGATAGAATCAATATCTTTGATGACAATGGCTGTTTTTCCAATAATGGAAAAGGCATTTGTTTTTTCTGTATTTTCTTTTTTATTCACAAATTTCTTCACAAATGGTTTTGTTGCTAAAATTAACACAGCAGATAAAATGACAAAGATACTTGCTTGAATCATTAAGTTATCTGTAAAGAAACTAACACACATTGTAATTAAACCTGCAACACCTAACCAGAATACTAAAAAACCAGTTGTTATGATTTCTGCTATAAAAAATATTCCAGAAGCAATTAACCAAAATTGCCACATAAATAAATCCTCCTTTTTTATTCACACTATATATATTATACTATAAAATATGGAAAAAATAAAGGGTTTTGACAAAAATAGTTATAGAATTCACTATTTACTGTTACAATTCACATCTCACTAAAGGATAGGGAAAGGTTATGGTATTCTATATTTCATAAATTTCTCGGCTCAATGCGTACTTTAGCCTTTCTAAATCTAAAACAAACGAGCCTCTCGCTATTCCCGCTTCCTCATTTGTTTTAAATTAAGAAAGGCTACAAGCACTCCAATCACATTCGAAATTCATTCAATCTAGAATACCATAACCTTTCCCTATCCTTTAGTGAGATGTGAATTGTAATTATTTACTAGTTATTTTCAAAGTAAAATATTTATGTATAAAACTTGTAATTGAAGTAAAAAAATGATATAGTAATAAAGAATTTAACGAAGGAGAAAAATGATGAAAAATTTGAATAAAAAAGTAATAAATCATGAAAAAGGGATTACCTTATTAGCATTAGTTATAACTATTGTTGTTTTAATCATATTATCTAGTATAGCTGTAAATGTTGGTAAAGGTGGAATAAAAGAATCTAAAGAAGATGCAATGTTAAGTGAATTGGGAATTGTTCAAAATGCTATCTTGCAAAGAAAGACAAAAGCAGATTTAACAAAGGAGAATTATCCAGGAGAAACAATCACAGAAGCTAATATCAATTTAGAGGAAACCATAGAAGAGATGAATGATAATAGAGCTTCAGGAGAGGAAGAAGTTAGTAGAAAAGATAGTGATGATAATCATTATTATTTTCTTTCAACAGAAAATGGTGGACTAGAAGAATTAGGCATTACCAATTCGGAAGATGCATATATTGTAAATTATGAAACAGGAGAGGTTATCAATTATACAACAAAATTAACAGGCTCAGGAAAACCTTTATATATTTATGCAAAAGAAGCAGATTAGGAGGAAGGTATGATAGACGAATTAAAAAAACAAATCTTACAGTTAGGAATTCCAAAAGACAATATATTGTTTGATGAACCAATGGCAAAACATACCACTTTTAAAGTTGGTGGTCCTGCTGAATGTTATATAAAAATTGATGATATACAAGACTTAAGACATGTATTGAAATTTGCAAAACAAAATCATATACCAGTTACCATATTAGGAAATGGAAGTAATGTTTTGGTATTAGATGGTGGAATAAAGGGTATTGTTTTAAATATCAGATTTAATAAAATAGAAATGATGAATTTAGATAAGAAAATTTTTGCAAATGTGGGAGCAGGTGTTAAAATTTCTGTTTTTGGACACTTGCTTTTGAAAAATGCTATTACTGGATTTGAAGAATTATCAGGTATACCGGGAACCATTGGTGGAGCTGTTAGAATGAATGCAGGTGCACATGGTAAAGAATTTAAAGACATTGTTAGTACTGTAACTTGCATGGACTATGATGGTAATATTCATCAATTTGAAAATGAAGATATGCATTTTGAATATAGAAGAAGCATGTTAAAAGATAAACCATATATTGTATTAGAAGTACATATGGAATTTCAAAAGGGAGAAGAAAAAGATATTAAAGAAAAAATGGAAGAATATGCAAATTACAGGAAGGAAAAACAACCAATTGAATATCCAAGTGCAGGCAGTACATTTAAAAGAGGAACAGACTTTATCACAGCAAAATTAATTGATGAAGCAGGCTTAAAAGGATATAGTATTGGAGGAGCAGAAGTCTCTAATAAGCACGCAGGATTCATTATAAACAAAGGAAATGCAACTGCAAAAGACATATTAGAATTAATTGAATATGTAAAATACAAAGTAGAAGAAAAATTTAATAAGAAGATAGAATTAGAGATTGAGATTATGGGAGAGAATTAAGATGAATGGTTTTATGCATTGGTTTAAATCAAGTACAAAAATGAAAAGATGGATATTTTTGATTTTAATAGGTATCATATTATGCTGTTATGGAATAGCAGAAATATTGATTATGAAAGAAATATCTTTTCAAGAAGTAGGAAAAGTAGTAGCCATATTTGTTGTAGGATTTGTCGCAATAGTTATAGGATTGGTATATATCAATAAAAGAACATTAGAAGTACTCATTGAATCAACAGATGAAAGAATGGAAAATAAAAAGAATGTTAATATTCATTCACTAATTTTCAATAAAACAGTATATGATAAAGGACCTAATATTGTTGTTATTGGAGGAGGAACAGGATTAAATACAGTTCTTTCAGGATTAAAAAATTATACAAGTAATTTAACAGCAATTGTAACTGTTTCAGACTATGGAGAAGCTATCACAAATTCTAGAAAAGAGTTACAAACATTGCCATTAAATGATATTAAGGACAGTATTATTGCATTAGCCAAACAAGATGATCAAGTACAAAAATTACTAAATTATGAATTCCAAAGTGGTAAGCTAAGAGGACTTGATTTTTCAGATATCTATTTTCTAGCAATGAAAGAAATTAATGGAAATTTTGAAGATTCTATTATCAAAAGTAATGAAGTTATCAATATGGTAGGAAAAGTTATACCAGTAACTTTGGATGAAATGAAAATCGTTGCAGAATTGGCAAATGGATATATTGTAGAAGAAAAATCAAGAATACCAGAAGTGGTTTCTGAAAAAATAACCAAAATCAACCGAATTATGATTAGTCCATCAAATTGTAAACCAGCACCAGGTGTTGTAGAAGCTATAAAATCAGCAGATTGTATTATTATAGGACCAGGAAGTTTATATACAAATGTTATACCAAATCTTTTAGTAAATGGCGTTAATAAAGCAATCAAAGAAAGTACAGCTATTAAAGTATATATTAGTAATATTATGACAGAACCAGGACAAACAGATAATTATAGTGTGGCAGACCACATTAATGCTATATTAGAACATTGTGGACAAGGTATCATGGATTATTGTATTTATGATACAGGAGAAGTCATACCAGAATTTATTAAAAAATATAATTTGGAAGGACAAGACATTGTCGAACAAGATGTAGATAAAGTTAAAGGGATTAAATTTTTACAAAGAAATCTATCTATGATAGATGGTGAATTTGTTAGACATGATCCAAATCTAGTGGCAGCTTCTATTATAGAATTAATTTGTGATGATTTAAAATATCAAGATAAACAAAATGATCCTCAATATTTGATGTTAAATACAAAATTGCAAGAAGAAAAGCGAATCAATAAAAAGAAAAAGGCAATGGCAAGAAGAAATAAAAATGGTAAAAAACCACAGGAAAAACATGTAAGAGGGAAAAGTAAATTTAGCAATAAATATAGTGAAAGAATTGCTTCTATAAGAGAAGCTGATGAAAAAGCAAGAAGAAAAACAGAAAAAGAAGCGATGAAAAGAAAAAACAATAGAGGAAATCATAAGAGTGCGAATGGAGAAGCAAAAACAACAAAACCAAAAAGTGCAAGAGGAAAAACTAGAAAAACAAAAACAGAATTAAGAGATGAAATGATGAAAATATTGAATGACAGTAACTACAGAAAATAGAAAAAATAAAAAAATACGGAGGAAATTATGAAATTTACAAAGGAAAGTTTAGATTTAGAAACAGGACTTACAAAAGAATGGTTAATAACCAATGGAATTGGCGGATTTGCTTCTTCTACGATTATTGGAGCAAATACAAGAAAATATCATGGCTTACTAATAGCTCCATTAAATCCACCAGCAAACCGATATGTTATTTTATCCAAACTAGATGAATCCATTGAAGTAAGAGGAAAACAATATGATTTATATACCAATGTATGTGAATCATATATTTCTCATGGATATCAATATCAAGAAGAATTTGAAAGAGATTATTACCCTACTTTTAAATATAAAGTACAAGGAATAGAAATTGAAAAAAGTATTTGTATGGAATATAGTGAAAATACAGTAGGGATATACTATAAAATAAAAAATGGGAAGTATAAAGCAAAACTAACATTAGCACCTATTATGAATTTCAGAGATTTTCATACAATGAACACAGGACACCGTTTTGATGTAAAACAACAAATGAATGGAACAAAAGTTAAAGTGGTAATAGATGATAAATCACAAACACCAATCTATATGAATTTATCAGAAGGAACCTATATTCCTCACGAGAATGATAACTTTGAGAATATGTTTTATATTGAAGAAGAAAAAAGAGGATTTTATCCAGAAGAAAATCATGTAGTTCCTGGTGTTTATGAGGTTGAAATCAAAGCAAATGAAGAAAAAGAAATTTCATTTGTATGTTCTTTAGAAGAAAATATAGAAGAAAAAGATGTAAAAGAAATATTGGATAAAGAAATATATAGAATCAATACAGAAATCAGAAGAACAGGGCTTATTTTAGAAGAAGAAAATAAAACAAAAAAAGAATTAAACGAAGAGGAATTGATTAAAACATATATAAAAGCAATTGATAATTTTATTGTATATAGACCAAACTTTAGATTACATACGATTATTGCAGGGTATCCATGGTTTTTAGACTGGGGAAGAGATTCTTTAATTGCATTTGAAGGATTATTATTGGTTACCAAAAAATATGATATTGCTAGAGAAGTTTTATTGACTATGGTAAGAGATATAAAATATGGATTAGTACCAAATGGCTATTCTGGATATGATAGTAGACCACTATATAATAGTGTAGATGCATCTTTATTACTGTTTGAACAAGTTCAAAAATACTTAGAGTACACAAAGGATTATAAATTTGTTAAAGAAAAAATATATCCTAAGATGGAAGATATTATTAAGAACTATGTAGAAGGTAACAATGTTGATGGAAACAATATCTATTTAGATAAAGATGGATTAATTGTATCAGGTACAGATGATACACAAAATACTTGGATGGATGCAAAAATAGGAAATATGGCTGTTACACCAAGAAATGGAAAAGCAGTTGAAATCAATGCTATGTGGTATAATGCCAATATGATAATGGCAAATTTAACTTTAAAAATTGGTGATTTATTACAAATAAAAAAATATAAAGATTTGGCAAAAAAATGTAAAAGTGCATTTGAAGAAAAATTCTATAACTCAAAAACAAAATGTCTTTATGATGTATTAGGAGATAGTAAAATAAGACCAAATCAGCTATTTGCTTTAAGTTTGACATATCCAGTAATTGAGCCAGACTCAGAAATGGCTAAAAATATCATCAATGTTGTTGAAAAGAAACTATTAAATTCCTATGGTTTAAAAACATTAGCAAAAGGCGAAGAAAATTATGTAGAAGTATATGAGGGAGACAGTTTTAAAAGAGACAGCAGTTACCATCAAGGAATTACATGGGTATGGCTATTAGGTCTATATTATAATGCACTTGTGAATATGAAAGATAAGGCAAAAAATGAAGAAAAAGAAGCATTAGAAAGCAAAATAGAAAAATTTGTAGAAAAAACCAATAAAGCTTTCAAAAAGGAAATTAACGAAAACGGTTGTATTGGAAGCATATCAGAAATGTATGATTCTGTAAAACCACAATTGCCAAAAGGTGCTATTGCACAAGCTTGGAGTGTAGCAGAAGTGTTTAGGATTATTATGAGTAAAAGGGATTAATAGACAATTTGGGACAATTGGGGGCGTTTCTCTTTGGTCCTTTTGGGGACAATTGGGGGCGTTTCTCTTTGGTCCTTTTGGGGACAATTGGGGACGTTTCTCT
>CASEOS010000016.1 GCA_949289635.1 uncultured Eubacteriales bacterium
TTATATTAAACACAAGTCCCCTTGGTGGGGTAGGTTAAGGTCTGTCCCTTTTGGTATCATTTTGGAACGATTTGACACGTCCCTATCGGTCCAGATTCTTTCTTCTTAATTGTCCACAGGCTGCATCTATGTCCGAACCTAGCTCTCTTCGAATGGTTGCCACAATTCCATGGTCATTTAAATAATCTCTAAATTTCATGATGTTTTCATTTGAACTTTTTGTGTAGGCTCCATTTTCAATTTTATTGATTGGAATTAAATTCACATGGCAAAGCATCCCTTTTAACAATTTTACTAATCGTTTGGCATCTTCTAAATTGTCATTATTTTCTTTTGCTAAGGCATATTCAAAAGAAATTCTTCTGTGTGTTTTTTCAATATAGTCCTTGCAAGCTTGTAACAATTCTTCTATATGATATGTATTGTTTACAGGCATCATTTCACTTCTTTGCTCATCTGTTGTTGCATGCAAAGAAATAGACAAAGTACATTGTATATTTTCTTCTGCCAATTGATATATTTTTGGTACCAATCCACTTGTAGATATACTAATATGTCTTGCCCCTATATTTAGTCCTTTTGGATGATTGATAATTCGAATCGCTTTTACCACATTATCATAATTATCTAATGGCTCTCCAATCCCCATAAATACAATATTCGAAATTCTAACATTAGCATCTCTTTCCACAGCCATAATTTGTTCAATAATTTCTCCTGCGCTTAAATTTCTTGCAAATGGAATTCCTGTTGATGCACAAAATTTACATCCCATTTTACAACCAATTTGAGAAGATACACAAATACTAAATCCATGATGATACTCCATTAATACTGTTTCAATGGCATTTCCATCTAAGACATCAAATAGATATTTTCTTGTTCCATCTGATGCCTCTTGTTTTTTTAATATCTTGAATTCTTTTATTTCATAGATTTGTTTTAATTTTTCTCTTAATTCTAATGATAAATTGGTCATTTCATCAAAATCAGACACTTTTGCTTCATAAAGCCACTTATATATTTGCTCTGCTCGAAATGGCTTTTCTCCGATTTCTTTTAGTTCTTCTTTTAATTCATCTAGTGTATAGTCTTTAATATTTTTCATTTTCTTTCCTCTCTTATTTTTATATCAATTATTTCCCTTTGGAATAATAATATTTTTAGGTCTATTTACTTTCATTAATTGTTGGTAATTCTCAAATATTTTGTAATCTTTTCCATAAAAAAACATCAACAAACCTCTTCTTATTTTATCAAATTTTGTTTGTTTTATTACAATTAATCCTGTTTCCATTTTTTTATGTAACATAAATATCACCAACCTTTATTGACATTGCCAAAGGGGACGGGTTAAAATGGCAACTTTTATTTCTATGAATAAAATATTTGATTTTTAATAAAAAAGTTGCCATTTTAACCCGTCCCCTTTGGCAACTTTCTAATTCTATATTTCTAAAATCTTATCTGCCATTTCTTCCATTTGTGATACATTTTCTTCACTCATTGTTGATTTTAGCGTAATGATTGGTTCTATCATATTAATATTTTTCATTTCTTCTAACATTCCCTTCATACATTTTCCAGCTGAAGGTGCCCATGAACCATTTTCGATAATTCCTACTGTTCTATTTTGATAACTTCTTTCTTTTAAATGATCTAAGAATTGTTTCATTGGTGGAAATACCCCTGCATTATAGCTAGAAGAAGCAACAACTAAATGAGAATATTGAAATGCTTCTGCAATTGCTTCTGCCCAATCTTCTTTTGTTAAATCTGCTAATACAACTTTTGGAGCACCTTTTTCTTTCAAAATTTCTGCTAATTTTTGAGCAGCTTTTAATGTATTTCCATAGATAGAACTACAAGCAATATAGATTCCTTCTTCTTCTGGCTTATAACTACTCCATGTATCATACTTATCGATGTAATATCCTAAATTTTCTTTTAAGATTGGCCCATGTAAAGGACAAATCATTTGAATGTCTAAGTTTTCTGCCTTTTTTAATAATGCTTGTACTTGCATTCCATATTTTCCAACAATTCCGAAATAATATCTTCTTGCTTCTTCAGTCCATTCTTCATCTACATCCAATGCCCCAAATTTTCCGAAACCATCTGCTGAAAATAAGATTTTTTCTGTTTGTTCATAAGTTACCATAACTTCAGGCCAATGTACCATTGGTGCCATAAAAAATTGTAATTTATGTTTTCCAATGTCTAACACATCACCTTCCCTTATGACAAATTTTCTATTAGAAAAATCCATTTCTTTAAAGAAATTTGCAAGCATATTAAAGGTAAGTTGATTTCCAACAATTTTCATTCCTGGATATTTTTTCGCTAATTTTCCTATATTATATGCATGATCTGGTTCCATATGAGAAACAATTAAATAATCTGGTTTTCTTCCATCTAACGCGTTTTCTAAATTTTCTAACCATGTATCTGTTAATTTTTCATCAATTGTATCTAACACAACATTTTTGTCATCCTTTATTAAATAAGAATTATAACTCATTCCATTTTTTAATACATATTGATTCTCAAATATATTAATATTTTTATCACTTGCTCCTATATGGATAATATCCTTTGAAATTGTCATATCACTCATCATTTTCCTCCTAGTACTTATTGTTTTGTAATCACGATTTCACTAACCAATCCTTCATTATATTGTATTTCTACATGATATGTTGAACTAGTATTAATTTCATCTATTGGTGCTTCTGTATCATCTTTTGTCATAGTAACCACTCCACTAACTTCTACTTTTCTATTTTCGTCTGTTTCTGCAATATTATTTGAAAGAATCATCTGCAATAAATTTCTAACAGAAGTTCCTCTTTGTCCTCCTTCATATTGTGTAAATTTTGAATTAAATGCACTCATTTCTACTTCACTCATGGAACTTTCATCCACAGTATTTGATGCTTGGTTATATATCAATATTGGCATAGATGTTAATGGGAATGCAAATAATAATGGATTTCCATATTCACTAAAACCAATTTGTTCCATTTGCATTGTGTTTACTTCATTAACTCTTTCAGCAATTTTCATTATTAATGTCAGAATTTCTTCTGCATTATAATCATTTAATACTTGTATTTCATCATCTTTAAAGTCTTCAATTGTAAGTCCATCATTAAAGGTATCTGTGCAATTTAAGGTATATATCATTTGTTGTTCTTCGCCATCTATGTTTCCAACAATTCCAAATTGATAATTTTCATTGACACTTGTTAATTCTTCTAATCCTTGATAACTAGCTGTAAAGAAATATCTTGCATTTTCTTGTGTTTCATTATCTGTTGCATTCATTTCTATTCCATATGTTAGATTTCCTGAATCATTTGTTTTGCTTATTTTAAATTCTACTGTTGTTGATGTATCATTTATAGTTAATGCTATTGCTGATAATTTTCTATTTGTTTGAGATACAGTTATAGTGTTTGTTCCTTCTTCTATATCTGCATCATTCATATCATCAATCATTGCTTGAATTAAACTTTGTACTGTCATGTCTTCATCAGATGTTTGATTCATTGTATCTAATACATCTTTAAACATTTCCTCCATTTTTGGCATCAAGATAGAATCATTTTTTAATGTTTCTAATATAGTAAGAATTAAATCCTTTATTTCTTGATTTGTAACTGACACAGAATAACTTGTTACATCATTTTCTTTTGTTTTCGTAAATTCTTTTTGTCCTAATTTTTCTTCAAATATAGGTAGATATGTATTGATTACTTGTTCCCTTTCTTCAGCTGTTAAATTCATAGTTTCTTGATTTGTAAAATCGCTGAAGAAATCAATTGTGTCTGGAAACTCTGATGTATCTTCTACTCCAAATTTTTCTGCAATTTCTTTTAGATTGCTATTTTCTATACTAATATATTTACTTGAAACATAGTCTGTTTGTAGTCCTAATGTTTCATTTGCATATTTATATTTTAATGGAAAATTCACATCACTTGAATAATTGATAGAAATATCTTGTTCATTTTTTCTTGCTGTATTATCTATTTTTCCTGAATATGTTATATTAAAATCATTTACTGTTTGCAACATATCAGAATCCATTCCACTCATATCAATATCTACAGAAAAATTCCCATTATCTTCATACTTTTCTGTATATTTCTTATTAGAATATTCTATTAATTGTCTATCAATAAATCCATCTTGTACATCAACTACTTGTCCTAAATATTTGAAAAATAGTTGTCCATTGGTTTTTAATAAGTCTGTTCCAAAATATAGATAGGTAAATATCCCTCCTAATAATAGGATGGTAATTAATACAATAATAATTATTTTTTTGATTGTGTTTGGTTTCATTTACTTCTCCCCTTTTACTTTTTAATATCATTTTCTACTAAAAAAATTACTTCTTTCTTTAAAAATTTTATCACAACAAATTCATTTTGCATAGCATTTTAAAAAAGATTTTTCCCTGTCTGTCTATTTTTTTCTTCTCAACCTTATACAAACAATAAAACAATAAAAAACTTGCAACATTAACTTATATATAAAAATCTTTAGTTAAAAAAGTTAAGAAACTATTAGCAAATAGACACTACCTATTCATGTAGTGTCTATTAATTTTATACTATTCCATTTCATCATTTAACTGTTTCGATTTCAAAAAATGTCCAAAAAGAAACGTCCCCAATTGTCCCCAATTGTCCCAAATTAATCGATTTCGATTGCACCTGTATATAATCCGTAATAGGTTCCTTTTTGTGCAATTAATTCTTTATGATTTCCTCTTTCGATAATTCTTCCATGGTCTAACACCATGATTAAATCGGAATTCTTGATTGTTGAAAGTCTATGTGCAATAACAAATACAGTTCTTCCTTTCATTAATTTATCCATTCCTTCTTGAACTATTTTTTCTGTTCTTGTATCAATACTTGATGTTGCTTCATCTAAGATTAATACTGGCGGATTATTTAATGCTGCTCTTGCAATTGATAGTAATTGTCTTTGACCTTGTGATAGACCTTCTCCATTACCAGTTATCATCGTATCATATCCGTGTGGTAAATGCTTTATAAATTTATCTGCATTGGATAGTTTTGCTGCTGCTTCAACTTCTTCGTCTGTTGCATTTAGTTTTCCGTAACGGATATTGTCTCTGATAGTTCCTGTAAATAAACTTGTATCTTGAAGTACCATTCCTAAAGATCTTCTTAGGTCATCTTTTTTAATTTTTCTGATGTTAATTCTATCATAGCGTATCTTTCCATCTTGAATATCATAAAATCTGTTGATTAAGTTTGTAATAGTTGTTTTTCCTGCTCCTGTTGCTCCAACAAATGATACCTTTTGACCTTCTTTTGCTGTTAATGTAATATCATGTAAAATTTGTTTTTTTGGTTCATATCCAAATTGTACATTTTCAAATTCCACTTGACCACGAAGTCTTGTATAAGTAATTCTTCCATCTTTATGAGGATGTTTCCATGCCCACATTCCTGTTCTTTCTTCTGATTCCACAATTTTTCCATTTTCCATTTTGGCATTGACTAATGTAACATATCCTTCATCCACTTCTTCGTCTTGGTCAATTAAATCAAAAATTCTTTCTGCTCCTGCTAATGCCATAATGATAGAGTTCATTTGTTGTGATACTTGACCTAATGGGTTTGTAAATGCTTTTACATATTGTAAAAAGGCTGCAATACTTCCGATTGTTAAAATTCCATTAACAGATAAGATACCACCAATAACAGCAACTAATACATAGCCTAAATTTCCTATATTCATAATGCATGGCATTAAGATATTGGCATACATATTCGCTTTTGTCATACTATCACATAATTGTTCATTTAAATCATTAAATCTAGCTTTTGAATCTTCCTCATAATTAAATACTTTGACAACTTTTTGCCCTTCCATCATTTCTTCAATATAACCGTTAACTTTTCCGATATCTTCTTGTTGTTTAACAAAAAATCTTGAACTGTTTCCTCCTAGATATCTTGACACAAAGACCATTAAAACTACCATTGCTAATACAACAAGTGTTAAATATATATTGGTTGCAAGCATTGCAAAAAATACAGCGACCATTGTAACAACTGATGAAAATACTTGTGGTATACTTTGGCTTAACATTTGTCTTAATGTATCAACATCATTGGTATATGTACTCATTATATCCCCATGTGCTCTACTATCAAAATATCTGATTGGTAGTTTTTGCATATGATTAAACATTTGTGTACGAATTTTATTTAAAACACCTTGCGAAATATTAATCATTAATCTGTTATATATATATGTACAAATAACACCTAATAAATAAATACCTGCCATGACCATAATCACATTTAATAGTCTTGAATAATCTGGAGACTGATTTCCTAAAAGTGGTGTGATAAAATCATCAATTAAGTATTTGATAAATTGTGTACCAAGTACACCTACTAAAGCACTAATAATGATACTGACTAAAACGACTGCTAGTTGTAATTTATAATTTTCAGTTACATATGTTAATAATCTTTTAATTGTCTTTCTTTTCTTGCCCTTCACTTTTTGCATCTTCGTCTCCTCCTTTCATTTGTGATTCATATACTTCTCTATAAATGGCATTTGTTTTTAATAATTCTTCAGATGTTCCAATTCCATCTATTTTTCCTTCATTTAAAACAATGATTTTATCTGCATCTTCTACTGAAGAAACTCTTTGTGCAATAATGATTTTGGTTGTATTTGGAATTTCTTCTCTAAATGCTTTTCGAATTAATGCATCTGTTTTGGTATCAACAGCACTTGTTGAATCATCTAGAATTAATATTTTTGGTTTCTTTAGCATTGCTCTTGCAATACAAATTCTTTGTTTTTGTCCTCCTGAAACATTGGTACCACCTTGATCTAGTACAGTTTCATATTTACTTGGGAATTCTTTAATAAATCCATCTGCTTGTGCTAATTTACATGCTTCTTCCAAATCTTCTTGGTCTGCTTCTTTATCTCCCCATCTTAAGTTTTCTGCAATGGTTCCAGAGAATAAGACATTTTTTTGTAATACCATGGCTACAGCATCTCTTAAAGCATGTATTTCATAGTCTTTAACATCAACACCGCCTACTTTAATACTTCCTTTTGTAACATCATATAGTCTTGGGATTAATTGCACAAGTGTTGATTTTGAACTTCCGGTTCCTCCAATAATTCCAATCGTTTCTCCTGCTTTAATATCTAGATTAATATTTTCCAGTGCAAATTTATCATCTTTTTGCTCGTCACTGTATTGGAAACTGACATTTTCAAATTTGATAGATCCATCTTTTACTTCTGTTAGCGGATTTTCTTTATCTTTTATGGTTGGCTCTTCATCAATGACTTCAATAATTCTTTCGGCTGATGATTGTGCCATAATAATCATAACAAATACAAATGATAACATCATTAAGCTTGCAAGGATTTGCCATGCATAGGTAATGATACTTGATAATTGTCCTGTTGCCATTTCTCCACCAACAATTAATTGTGTACCAATCCATGAAATTAGTAAAATACATGTATATATGGTGATTTGCATAACTGGTCCATTAAATGCTACAATTTTTTCTGCTTTTTTGAAGTTTGTATAAACTTCATCATTAACCTCTTTAAATTTCTTTTCTTCAAAAGATTCTCTAACATAGGCTTTTACCACTCTAATAGCTGATACATTTTCTTGAACCACTCTGTTCAATTTATCATATTTTTTAAATACTCTTTCAAAATTAGGATGTGCTTTTATTGCTATATAAAATAGGATAACACCTAAAACTGGTATTGCTACAAAAAAGACAGCTGATAATTTCAAACTAATTGACATAACCATTAATAAAGCAAATATCATCATGATTGGTCCTCTAACCAAAATTCTGATAATCATTTGGAAAGCCATTTGCACATTAGTAACATCTGTTGTCATACGTGTTACTAAACTTGAGGTTGAAAATTTATCTATATTTTCAAAAGAATAGTCTTGCACTTTATGAAACATTGCTTTTCTCAAGTTTTTTGCATACCCCGCTGAAGCTTTTGCTGCAAATCTTCCTGATAACATTCCAAAAGTTAAAGATAATATGGCTGAAACAATTAATAATCCTCCCATTTCTAGAATATAATGAACATCTCCATTTTGGATTCCCACATCTATAATTTTAGCCATTAATAGGGGAATGATTACCTCCATGACCACTTCTAAGATAACGAAAATAGGTGTTAATATGGTGTCTCTTTTATATTCTTTAATATAACTTGCTAATTTTTTTAACATTTCTATCTCCTTCCTTTATGATTTTTTAATAGGTTTTATTGCTTTTCCTATTATGATTTCTTCACATTTTTCATTTGTGAATTAGTGTTTTTTCATTTCGTATCTTTTTTCTTTGTTACTTCTAAATTAATTGAAGCTTTTTTTAATAATGTTAGAAATTGTTTTTGTTCTTCTTTGGTCATTTCATTTACAATATTTTTTTCTGCTATGTTTACTTGTTTTTTCACAATTGCTTGAATCTCCAATGCTTTTGGAGTTAATACAATGCTTTTTAATCGACAGTCACCTTCTTTTGCTTTTCTTTCAATTAATCCATTTGATTCCATTAATTGAATAATTCCAGCAACTGTTGCCTTTCTCATTTCAAATTCTTCTTCGATATCTTTTGCAAATACTTCTCCATTTTTAGATTTTTTATAAATATATCCTATGACCATAGATTGTACACCTGTGACATTATATTTGCTTAATGTTTCATCCATATTTCTTTTTAATTGTCTTGATACAATTTGAATGTATTTTCCAATTTCATGTTTTTCCATATCCACACCTCTTTTAGTTCGTGACCTAACTATTTTAATACAATATTTTTACTTTGTCAAGTTTTTTTGCAATAAAAAAGCGGGGGCAGTTGCCCCCTATCGTTTGTAGTATAAGCGGTTATCCTCTAAATGGCAACTCTTTTAAAATGATTCTGACAAACACATTTCCAGCAAAGCTCGCCGCCTGCTCATCAGACCCCATTTTTTCAAATGGGATTGCCATTTTGCGCGGAATTTCAAACTCCTGCAACACCTCTGTACTCTCTGACTTGAAATAAAGATATTCCAGAGTCAACTTTTCTTCTGTCTCGCTTTCGCAAGTCAAGAAGAGTTTCATGTCCTTTTTAGGAGCTGCCAGAATCATTCCTCCCGCAAACATGACTTCTTCCCTAACAGTCCCAAAGTTGTAATCAAATTCAAGCTGCATTTCCTCCGGAATGTCAAAGAGAAGCTGTTTTCCCGCTTTGTTGCTAAACCCTATTGCTGCTAACTTAATCATTTTGTTATTCTCCTTTCTACAACTGCCTCGTATATTTATACTACACTTTCATTATACCACAAAATACAATATTTTTCCACTTCTATGTAACATATATAGATTGGTTTTCATTACAATTTTTCTAAAAACTTCTTTTTCATTTCATAAGATGAATGCACATAACGATTTAATGTAACATCTACACTTGCATGTCCTAAGATTTCACTAAGTGATTTAATATCCATACCCACTTTAATACAATTCGTAGCAAATGTATGTCTTAAAACATGAAAATTATATTCTTTTACTTTGCTAGCCTTTAAAATTCTCTTAAATATATTTTGATAATTTCTTGGTTCAATATATTGAACCTTTGAACCCGTCAAAAAAAAAAGCTTCTGAATCTTGCCTCTTTCGCAATTCTTTTAATATATGATAAATCTTATCTGACATAGGAATTGCTCTGATAGATGATTCTGTTTTACTACTATTTATAATAATTTCTGTTTTTTTTTCAACTGTATATACTCTTTGCAATGTTTTCTTTATATTAATCAATTTCTTTTCAAAATCAATATCTTCCCATTTTAATGCACAAATTTCTCCTATTCTTAAACCTGTATTTAAGCAAATGAATATACCTAAACTTTTTAAACTATTTTCTGTTAAGCAATATTTTTCTAATTTATTAACTTCCTTTTTAGATAGCACATTAATTTCCTTTACTCTTACTTTTGGTGAAATAATCAAATCCAAATGTATATTCATGCTATATCTTTGATTCGCATATTTTAATATCGATTTCAAAACATTTAATATTTCTTTTACTGATTTTGGGGATAATTCTTTTGTTAATTCATTTGTCATTTGATTATAATCATATTTTTCTAAATCCTTTTTTCTTAATTTTCCTAATCTTTCTTTTAAATATTTTTCTATGCAATACGCATATTTATAATATGTAGATTGTTTGATGGTATTTCTTTTTAATTCTAACCATTCTGCTGAAATTTCTTCAAATCTAATGGTATAATTTCTACTGATTATTTTATCTAATATCCACATATTCCCTCCTTTCCTATCCCATAGTAAACTATATCACTTTTATACCTTTTTTATCAATCTAACAGTTGGTTATACATAAATTTATGATAATAACAGTGTTATCAAGAATTAAAAGAAAGAGGAGTGTATTACTCCTCTACCTTTATTTATGTTAACATCCAATCAGTTTACCTATATTTTTTCTGTCTTTCATCTATTCCAATACAGGATAACCTTCTTCTCCTATTTTCCATCTTTTCCATTCTGTATGATTTTGTATATTATTATTTAATGTATTAATAAAATTACGATTATCTTTCATTTCACTTTCGCTATATGCTTGTATTCCTTCTTCTACAACTCCAACTTTTTGTGAAAGCTCTTTATTATAATATACATTTTTAATATTTAAACTTGTTTTATCTTTTCCAGGTATTGCACCAATAATAGCAGATACACATTCTCCTGCATTATATACATTTTCCATATTTAATTTTACAGATTTTGAAATATATCCAATACTAGCTATAATTCCTGCGTTTTGTGTTTCCCCTAAATTATATGAATTACTAATATTACATTCTAAATCTCTACCATATTCTCCTGCTTGTATCTCTCTTATAATTCCACTATTTTCACATTCCTTTAGATTTCCACTATTTATAATTCTTAAAATCCCCATGCAATGTAAATCACATATTCCTGAAGATGCTTTTCCCATATTTATGCAACTATCTATTATTACATTTGAAGAGCTCTGTGCTACTCCAACAATTCCTCCTCTCTTAGTGGTATTTCCTAAAATGTCTCCTGTATTGCTACAATTTTTGACACTTTTTGTTTCACTTCCAGTACATCCTACTATTCCTCCTGCACCCCCATAAGACCAAACTGATCCTGTTATATTAATTTTCCCATAATTTTTACAATTTTCTATTTCATTTACATAATCACCAATCATCCCACCAGCCATATTAAAACCTGTTATATCTGCATAATTTATACAATTTTCTATCAATTTAGCACTCGTTCCTATAATACCTCCTGTATGTCCAGCACTTTTTATTTCACCAGAAATTTTTAAATTTTTAATAATCGTATATTGCGTATTTCCTGAGCTAAATAACCCTGCTGACCTTCCAATACCATAACTATTTAGTACAGTATCATTTTCATAATTAATATATAAATTACTTATTTTATTATTTTCTCCATTAAAAATCCCCCAAAAACCATTACTAAGTCCTATCGGGGTGAAACCTGTTCCTGTTGTCATTTCATTCATTAATGTATTCCCATCTTCTTCATTTCCATTAATATCTCCAAAATCCGTTCTTTCACTATTTTGATAAGATAATTTTGATTTAAAATTTAAGCTTGTTTTTAATATCACATATTTTTCTTTAAAATTATTTGATTTCGCTATTTCTACTGGCTTCCCATTTTCTAACTTGATACCACTTCCATTTACCATATTTGAAAAACTGACTAAATCCTCTATACACCATATCTCATACGGATGTTCTTCACTTCCATCTAATGTCTCTCCATCTTTTCCTACTGTAATATCTCCTGGATTTTTATCTTTTATGATGTCTTGTGCCTCTCCTACATTTCCATCTTTATCTACTATATAATATCGATTAGACTCATTAAATATAATTTCAAATTCATTTCCTATGTCTGTGGCTTCTGTTTTTCCTTCTCCTGTTTCTTTATTTAATTGTTCTTGTAATTCATCTTCTTCTATATTTCCATATTTGTTATTTCCCATGGCTTGTACGGTTGCTTTTTCTATAATTTCTTTTTCATTGGCTATTTCTGTTTCTTCTTTTGCTCTACCTGCATTTCCAATAATTCCATTATCTCCTGTTATAGCACTTATGGTGATTCCTGCTAGGATTAATAACACGATAATAGTAATGACTAATGCTAATAAGGTAATTCCTTTTTGATTTTCTTTTTCAATTTGTTGCGTATATTTTTTCATTTCTATACCTCTTTTCTCTATTTTCTTTTGTTTTCAAGTATTTTGTGAACTTTATATTTTCTTTTAGTACAATACTCTAAGAAAATATAATCGTTTCTTATGCTTGATAATAGAGGTATAGCACTTTTTTATATTTTTCCTTCTAATTAATTTTTCTATTTAATTTTTTTCTTTTTATATTGCTATTACTGTTTTTTATTGGTATAATTTGATTATAAAAAGTCGTAGAGTATTGTACTCCACGACTTTTTCTGTTTTCCTATTGCGTTTTCCAGTTTTTTATTTCATATTTTTATGATATACGGAAATACTAATAGTTAATAGAAATTGAATTTTGCAATTAAATGAAAGGAATGGTATGTATATGAATCAAATTATCAATATTGACTTGAACAAACATATAGACCAATCAGAAGATTCTAATAATCAATATCCAATTTCTTCTAAAAAACATTCCTATAAAAAGATTTTTAATATTCAATTTTTTCTTTCTATTGTGGCTATACTTATTATTACTTCTGTTTTTACTTATTACAAAATTTCTCTAAATCATAAAGAGGATTTTTCTAATTTATTAATTAATAATTATAGTATCACCAAATTGTATTCGAATAATACCAATAGTGATGTAAATACTTCTCCCCTTGAACCTAATAGCATTATTGGAATTATTGAAATACCAGTTTTAAATCTTTCTTATCCTATTTTTAATGAATTATCTGATGAATTATTAAAAACATCTCCTTGTCGTTTTTTTGGAGATTTTCCTTTCGTAAATTCTAATACTACTAATCTATGTATTGCTGGACATAATTATGACAATAATAAATTCTTTAGTAAACTTAAAGATTTAAATATAAATGATAAAATATATATATATGATACTTCCGATAATCAATACACATATTCTGTTATTAAAAATTATGAAGTAAAATCTGATGATTTATCTCCTGTATATCATACCATTACAGATTCTTTTGAATTAACTTTAGTTACCTGCAATAATTTTAATGGTAATCGAATTATTATAAAAGCAAAAATTGAAGATGTTTAACCATCTTCAATTTTATTATCAACATTTATTAATCAATATTTCTATAATCTTTTATCTTTTTATATGCATAAATTGCTGAAATTGCAAATACAACAACTAATAATACTGTTGGTAAAGAATCTGCTATACCAGTATTTGGTAAAGAATTTGTAGTACTTGTTCTATTTGCTGTATTTCTTAATGCATTTAAATTTTGAACATTACTTGCATTAGAATTTGTATTTCTTGTATTTGTATTTCCAGAGTTTGTATTTCCTGTATTTGATGTGTTCTCTGTATTTGATGATGTATTATCTGTTAATATATCCTCAAACCCTTCATCTGTTGCTGCATATACTGGTGTGATTGCAAATATAAGCATTGCACACATTAAAATTACTAAAAAACTTTTTAAAATAATTGATTTTTTCATATTACCTCTCCTTACTTCAAATAGTATATTTTTTCGATTACTCTATAAACAATTATTATTATAGCACGTTTTTTCAATAATTGCAAGTCCACAAACACACTATTATCTTTTGTTTACATTATCATTATAATATACTTATTTTATTCTTTCGTCAATACATTTTTATATATTTTTCATTACATTTTTATTACAAGAATGTTACCTCTATTATACATTAAATTTAAATAGCACAATATCTCCATCTTGCATGATGTACTCTTTTCCTTCTGATCTAACTAATCCTTTTTCTCTTGCAGTAATCATTGAACCTTGTTCCACTAAATCTTTAAAAGAAACTACCTCTGCTTTAATAAATCCTCTTTCAATATCTGAATGTATCTTTCCAGCCGCTTGTGGAGCCTTTGTTCCTTTTTTGATTGTCCATGCTCTAACTTCTGGTTCTCCAGCTGTTAGGAATGACATTAATCCTAGTAAATCATAACTTTTTTTGATAACCTTATCTAATCCTGATTCTTCTAATCCTAACATTTCTAACATTTCTTTTTTATCATTATCATCTAATCCTGATAATTCTTCTTCTACTTTAACACATAATGGTATAACTTCTGCTTTCTCTTTTGCAGCATATTCCTTTACTTTTTTGACCATTTGGTCATTTTCTGCATCACTTAATTGCTCCTCAGATACATTTGCGATATACAATATTGGTTTTGTTGTTAATAAAAACATATCTTTTACTAATGCTTGTTCATCTTCATTAAACTCAATTGCTCTTGCTGAAATTCCATTTTCTAAACTTTCTTTTATTTTTTCTAATAAATTAATTTCTTCTTGATATTTTTTATCTGCTTTTAAATTTTTCTTTGCTTTATCTAATCTTTTATTAATAGTCTCTATATCTGCAAATATTAATTCTAAATTAATCGTTTCTATATCTCTTACTGGATCTATGCTTCCATCAACATGAACAATGTTAGAATCCTCAAAACATCTTACCACTTCACATATAGCATCTGTTTCACGAATATGTGATAAAAATTTATTTCCTAAACCTTCTCCTTTACTTGCGCCTTTTACTAATCCTGCTATATCCACAAATTCTATAACTGCATGTGTTGTTTTTTGTGGATGATACATCTTCGTTAATACATCTAATCTTTCATCTGGAACAGGTACCACACCTATATTTGGTTCTATTGTACAAAATGGATAGTTGGCACATTCTGCCCCTGCTTTTGTTATACTATTAAATAATGTACTTTTTCCTACATTTGGTAATCCAACAATTCCTAACTTCATTTTTTCATTCCTTCTTCTATTTTGATTTAAGTAGTTAAACTACTTACTAGCGTATTTTATCATACATAGTTTACTTCGTCAATTGCTAAAGGTATCGAAAATTAAGTTATTGTATATAAATTGAAGGATCGATTGCAATAGAATCTTTTAATATTTCAAAATGCAAGTGTGGTTCATCTGCAATCTCAAATACAGCACTATTTCCAACAGTTCCTATGGATTGTCCTTTTTCTACTGATTCTCCTTCTACCACAAATTCAGAAGTTAATAAATTAGAATATACAGTTTGATACGTATCATCATGTTCAATGACAATTGTTAAACCATATCTAGGGTCATTTTTTATAGATTTTACAACACCTGCTTCTGCTGCTTTTACAACTGTTGTTTTGTCTGCCTTTATATCAATCCCATTATGTGTAACCCATTCTTCTAATGTTTCTGAATATACTAAATTTTCTTGTGCAAATTCTCTGACAATTTCTCCTTCCACAGGTCTTTGGAATGATAATTCTTTTACTTCCTGTGTTTCTTCTATTTCCTCACTTGTTGTATTTTGTGTAGTATTTGCACTTACACTACTACTTTCTACACTTTCATTACTACTTATATTTTGTACAGTTTCATTTTGCATATTTTCTTGTTTAGCTTCTTCTTCACTTTCTTCAACTGTTTTTCCAATTTCTGTACTTGCACTTTCTGTTTCATCATTATATTCATTTGTATCTCCTATCATATCTGTCATCTGGTCTAATGTCATTGTTTCATCTTTCACATCTTGATTTATTTTTTGACTATATAACAGAAGAGAAATGATGATGATGGCAACAACAATTGCTCCCATTACTACATAAGAAATTATTTTGTCATTTATATGTTTTTCCCTTATATGTTTTAAATGAATATCCTTTTTCATATAATCCTCCTTAAATACTTTATTATTACAAGTATTTCCTTTTTTTAAAAGAATATACATTTTTTAATAATTTTTTGAAAATAAAAATAACATGCTTAACTTGTTGCATTCCTAGTCTTTTTGTCCAGTGGCGGGTTCACACTTTTTATGAAGTTTTCGGTTCAATACGATATTTAAGAATTTGTAATATCATTTATTGCGCCTCTTTCATTCAGGCTCAATCCAGTGATATATTCATTTCGCATAATATGTCGAATGTGATTGGAGTACTTGTACTCTTTCTTAATCAAAAATAAATGAGGAAGCGCGAATTCTTGCAGCGAGAGGCTCATTTATTTTTGATCTAGAAAGAGTAATGTACGTATTGATCCGAGACATTTATAAGAAATGAATATATCACTGGATTGCCCATGAACATTCCTCAATAAATGATTAACAAATTCTAAAATATCTCCAATCACATTCAAACTTCATAAAAAGTGTGAACCCGCCACTGGACAAAAAGACTAGGAATGTAACAAGTTATTTGCTATTTAAAGAGAATTTACATCTTTAATCTCTACACCAACATAAAAATGATTAATGATTTCTTCTGCTGTACTTCCACTTTTTGCCATACTATCTGCTCCTGTTTGACTCATTCCTACACCATGCCCATATCCGATAACTGTAAATTTTATCTTTCCTTCTTCTTTGGATATTTCAAAATTGGTAGAACGTAATCCAAATATACTTCTTGTTTCTGTACCAGAAATTTCGTGATTACCAAATTTAACTGTTTTTACTCTTCCACTACTGGTATATTCTAATATGTTTATATCTTCATTATTGTTAAAATCAATTTGTATATCTGTATATTTCTCTTTTAATTTTTCCAATATTTCTTCATTTGTTACTTCCACTTCCGAATTATATTGTGTATACCCATCTTCTCCAGCTGTTTCAACAACCTGAAGATATGGCATATTGCTGCCGTCCTCCCCATACATCTACTGGAAGTTCTGTTTTTCCGCCACTGTTAGAATGGAAAAATGCATTGATTGGTGTATTGTCATATGTAATGATTTTTCCCTGTGTTTCTTTTACACATTCTTCTATTTTATTCCACTTAGCCTCTTTATCTCCATCCCATCTTGCTAACCTGTCTTCTTTTGAAATCCAAGCTTGACAACAATTAGAATCATCGCAGATATCCGCATTATCATGTTTTTTATTATTGATTTTATAAATCGTATAAGTTCTTGCTACAATTGCTTGTGCCTTTAAAGCTTCCTTTTCAAAGTCTACTGGCATTTCTGCTGATACCACATGACAAAGATATGTATCTAAATCCACTTCTTCTACCTCATTGGTATCTGTATGTAATAATTTAATGGTTCCATACTGATGATATGTATATGAATCTTGAACACTTTCTTCACCTGTTTTTGCATTTTTTACTTCATTTGTCACTTCTGATGATGCACTGATTTCTGATTTTGTAAGCAAAGCTGGTAAGATAAAACAAATAAATAAAAAAGCAAAAAAATAGATAAAAACTTTCTTCAATCTACCACCTCTTTACGAAATTAACTTCATTTTCATATTGTTTAAAATTTTCCTTTCTAGTCTTGACACCTGTACCTGTGTAATTCCAAGAATTTTTGCTACTTGTGATTGTGTTTTATCTTTATAAAATCTCAGTAAAATAATTTCTTTATCTCTATCTTCTAATCCTTCTATTAATTGTTTAATTGCTAATTTGTTTGTAATAGATTCTTCTTCATTTTTATCTGATGAAATTTTTTCTATTAAATTGATACTATTTCCATCTTTATTATCTGTATAAAATTTTCCATCTATGGATTCTACTGTATTGTTTGCTTCTAATGCTAAACTAATATCTTCTTTCGAAATTTTTAATTCTTTTTCTAATTCTTCAATTGTCAATTCCTTTCCTTTTTTACTTATACTTTCTTTTTGCAATTCTCTTATCTTCATTCCTAATTCCTTAATACTCCTGCTAACTTTTATTGGTCCATCATCACGTATATATCGTTTAATTTCTCCTATCATATAGGGAACTGCATATGTAGATAATTTTACATCATAATTGGTATCAAATCGTTTGATGGATTTTATAAATCCCATACACCCTATCTGGTATAAATCTTCTAAATCATATCCTCTTCCATTAAATCTTTTGACAATACTCCATATGAGTCCATTGTTGTCTCTAATCATTCTTTCCATTTCATATTTATCACCAGATTGCGCTTTTTTGATTGCCTCTATACTGTTTTCAAACATAGTTTACCTCTATTCTTTTGTAATCATTTCAAACTCATCATCAGATTCCTCATTATCTAATTTATTTTTTATCACTTTTCTCATCGTTACTTTTGTTCCTAAACCTACAACAGATTCCACATCTACTTCATCCATAAAACTTTCCATAATGGTAAATCCCATACCAGATCTTTCCAGATTAGGTTTCGTGGTATATAATGGTTCTTTCGCTATATCAATATTTTCTATCCCTTTCCCTTTATCTGATATTTCTATGAAAATCTCGTTTTCTTTTAATCTGGCAAATATTTTGACAATTCCCTGCTTTTTATCATATCCATGAATAATACAATTGGTAACAGCTTCTGATACAGCTGTTTTAATATCTGCTAATTCTTCAATGGTCGGGTCTAATTGTGATGCAAAAGCGGCTACTGTAATCCTTGCAAATGCTTCATTTGCAGATTTACTAATAAATTCTAATTTCATTTCATTTTCAATTTCACTTTTCATCTTCTTTTCCTTTTAATATATATTTAGGTTTTTTTGAGGTATGCCTATAAACCCCTATTTTCTTTCAACTTGTATTTTGTCATATAGATTGTGATAAACTTCATTATATGATTGATACTTTTGATTTTTATGATACTTCTAAATTTGTAATTGGTATTAATCTTAGAATTCCACTCATTTCAAATATTTTTTTAATATTACTTGTTACATTAGCAAGTTCTACTTTACTTCCCAACATTTTTGCAAACTTATATCTTCCAATAACCAATCCTATCCCTGCGCTATCCATGAATGTAACACAATTAAAATCAAATATAACTTTTCTAGGCATATATCTTTCAATGTCATAATCTGCTCTCCTCCTTATCTTTTGAACACTAAAATCATCAATTTCATCTGTGATTCTAAAAATTAATAACTTGTCCTCTTCATAAAATTTTGATTCCATCATAGCCTCCTTTAAAATTCTTCTTGTATTATATTCTCTTTTCCAGTTTTTTCCAAGAGTGAAATTTAAGAAGTTTTGTCGTTTTATAAGAAGTTTTCGACAATGGAACGATAGGGACGTGTCAAATCGTTCCATTTTGAAACGATTTGACACGTCCCTATTGTTTCATTCATCATCTAATGTTTCATCATATTCATACTCATATGTGATTTCTTCTTCTACTGATTTTTTCTGTTCCTTATCTGTGCTTTCTCCCTTTGTTTTTTCTTTATCTTTTGACTTTTGTACACATTTGTTAATCATATTATTGGTTTTGTCTAATAAATCTGGTATATAATCTAACAGTTTATCTATTGATGAGCTATAATTAACAGGCATTAATTTCACATTTTCTCCTTGGATAACTAGAAATGCAATTGGATTAATGGTAACTCCTGCTCCCGAACCACCTCCAAATGGTAACCTGTATTGTACTTCTTCTTCTTTTTCTCTTTTTCTATATTCGTCAACCGTTTCTCCCTTAAATTCACTTCCCCCTGCCGCAAATCCAAATGATACTTTTGATATAGGGATAATCACAATATTATTAGATGTTTCAATCGGCTCTCCTATAATGGTATTGACATCTATCATATCTTGAATACTATTCATAGCCGTAGTCATAAGACCTTCTATTGGATGTTCGCTCATGTTTTTTTCTTCCTCCTTTTTTATTTAATACATATATGGTATTTATAATATGTATCAGTTTTATTTGAAATATACCAGAAATTTCAAATTTTATATAATTTTCATTTCTATAAATCGGTTTTATCTCATATGAAATATTCTTTTCTCTTACACAAATTCTTGAAAATGCCATGGATAATATACTAGAAGAAATAGCCACTAATATGGATGTTAAAAATGCATTTTGTGTTCCCAATTCTACTTCTAACTCTAAATTCTCCACATAGATACATTTACTAAATTCTTTTAAGCCTTTTATGATTTGCTTATCAAATTGATTTCTATTTTGTAGAATATCTTTTTCCAATTGTTTTACTTTTTCAGTCATTTTCCATGATTGTTGTATTTTACTCAATTTATTCTGATTGATTGTCAATTTTAAAATTGGTATATTTCCAAAGATTTTTAGCCTGATAACAATTTCATATCTATCATTTAAATGTTTTTTACTTTGTGAATCGATAATTAAATTTATAATTTTTATATCTAATTTAGAGGTTAAAATAGCTAGCCCTAAAATTAGAAATACGAATAAAATAAAAAGAAAAACCAATTACATCACCTTATTTCAAGTTCTGTAATTAGTTTTCCCTTCTTTTTGTGATTTAAACAATAACAACAAAATGATTGCTAGGTAGCAAACATATTTATAAGTTTTTTCTTTACAAATTCTTCATTTCTCATGCTCTTTTTGTTTTCTCAACAGTAATATCTCCAAATAGTTCTTCTTGTGTTGTTTCTACCTTTTTCCTTCTTGACATTTCTAATAATCCACTAAATGCAGTTACCACTTCTTGTTTATTATGCTTATTTAATGAAAATAATTTATTAAATACAAATCGTTTTTGTTTTACTAGCACTTTAAACATTTCTTTTACTTTACTAGCTACTGTATAATTTTCGACTAATGCAATCTTTTCAATATTTTTTGCATTTTGATTAATTTTTACACGATTTCTTTCTACTAATTCACTATATATATTCGGAATAACTGTATAATCATAATCTTTTTCCAATTTTTGTTTTGGAAGTTCAATATTTTCTTGATTTTTATAATATCGATTTCCATTTTGAATATAATTTTGTTTTAATACTTTACTAATTTCTTTAAACTTTTTATATTCTATGATTCTTCTAATTAATTCTTCTTCTGTTAGTTCCTCTTCTTCCTCTTCTTGTTTTGGAAGTAATTTTTTTGATTTTAAATATAGTAACGTAGATGCCATAACGACAAACTCACTAGCAATTTCCAAATTCATTTCTTCCATTTTGTTTAAATATTGTATATACTGGTCTGTGATTTCATTTATTTGAATGTCATAGATATTCATTTTATTTATCTCTATTAAGTGACATAGTAAATCTAATGGTCCTTCAAAATTTTCTATCTTAATAGCATATTTTTTTGTTTCTAATGTTAATATTGACATTGTCTCTCTCCTCTTTTATATATCTTCTAGTGCTATTGTAATATTTTCTTTTTGGTATCCTTTTTTCATTAGATATTGTTTGATTTCTTCTGGTTCTAAGGATGTTACTTTTTTATTGGCAATATTACTAGCTGATTTGATTTCATATTGATTTAATTCTTCTTTATTTTCATAGATATAATCTTCTATATCTTCTTTTTTGATTCCTTTGCTGTACAGCTTATACTCTATTTCTCGTATTGACAAATTTTTTAAAGCCATAAAATTATGAATGGTTTTTCTAATATATTCTTTATCATCTATATAGTTTGCTTCTTTTAAATAGGCAATAATGTCCTCTAATAAATTTTCTTCTATTTCGTTTGCAAATTTTTTTCTAATTTCATTTTCACTTCTTTTTTTGTATAATACATATTTTAAAACTTTCGTTTTTTCTTTATCAAATTCTTCTACTGTATACATCTTCACTCCTTAATTCTATTAAAAATTTATCAATTGCTTCTGAAAAACCTCCTGTTTTTACAGTATTTTTCGTTACATATGTAGCAGCATTTTGTACTCTCTTATAACTTCCTCCTATCGCCACTCCAATTCCTGCATGTTTTATCATTTCTATATCATTAATATTATCTCCTATTGTCATAATTTGTTCCATCGGTATTCCTAAATAAACACTCAATTGCATTAAAGCTTGATATTTGGTTATATGTCTAGGTACTATATCTAAATATTCATATTCTTTACCGACAATTTTATCTGCATATATTCCACTTTTCTTTATTCTTATGGCTGTAACCTTTTCTTTTGATTCCATTTCTTTTTTTACCGTTCCTAAGTCCTTCTCTCCTGATAAAATTAATTTTAATATATTGGGTTTCTGCATTTTTATATAATTTTCTATTGAATCTACTATTTCAAATTTCACTTGATTTTTATATAATATAGAATTTCTATATGCCATATAATCTAATCTATCTTGTGCTATAATTTTATCTTCAGTATAAATATGTATATGTAATTGTTCTTTTTTAGCAATTTTTAAACAGTTCTTAATTTGTGTATTTGTAATTGTATTTTTTATAATTTCCTTTTCTTTCTGTACATTCATGATTTGTGTTCCATTTCCAAAAATCCCATATACTGGTTTCAGTATGTTACATATATCTTTTGTCATCGCATATGTTTTCCCTGTACATATCACAAATTTAACATGCATTTGTTCCAGTTTTCTAACAGCTTCTAAGTCCATAGTTGTTATCTCGTTGTTATGTACAATTGTTCCATCTAAATCACTTGCCAATAACTGTATCATATGTTTCTCCTTTATCTTTTATTTTCTTGTTTCCACCCAAATTCACTATATGGTATTTTTTGTATATAATTAGTAATTGCTTCTTTTCTATCATCTACTAAATTATCTGGAAGATGGTGAATATCAAACCATTTTATTTCTTCATTTTTATTCGGTTCTCCAATTTTGGTTTCTCCTTTCCATTTTTTTGCTTTAAAATATCCATTATAGTAAATGATATCCTCTCCATTAATTTTGTGAATTAATGAAATAAATTCTAAATCATCAATATCTATATCAATGCACAATTCTTCTTTTGCTTCTCTTTTCATTGCCATTTTCATACTTTCCATATTTTCGACATGTCCACTGGCTGAACAATCCCAATATCCATCCATATATCCTGTATTTTTTCTTTTTTGTAATAAAATTTCTTCTTTTCCATTGTTTTCTCTCATTAACATTAACATGACAGCTGACAAAGTTCTATATCTTTCTTCCATTTTTATTCTCCTATTATTCGTGAAGTACTGCGAAGCAGTCTTCACATTTATGCATAGAAATCTTTGATTTCGTGATACACGCTTTCCTAATTGTATAGAAAAAATCTGCTTCTATCTTGACCCTATATGGATTTTTTCGTATACAACAAGGTTAAGCTTCTTATATTCGTGAAGTACTGCGAAGCAATCTTCACATTTATGCATAGAAATCTTTGATTTCGTGATGCATGCTTTCCTTATATTTTACTATAAAGATTTTAAAATAGCAATAAAAGAGATACTTTTTTGTATCTCCTTTATCAATTTTATTATTCTTCTTCGTCATCATCCATATCAATTTCAGGTAATTCTTCTCCTAGACTTTCTTCAAATACTTTTTCAAAATCTTCTCTTACTTTTCCTTCAATTTCTTCTAGCATTTTTGGATTTTCTTTTAAGTATTTCTTAACATTTTCTCTTCCCTGTCCAATTCTTTCTCCATTATAGCTAAACCAAGAACCTGCTTTTTCTACAATATCTAGGTTGACAGCCATATCTAAAATATTACCTTCTTTTGAAATTCCTTCTCCATAAATAATATCAAATTCTGCCTCTCTAAATGGTGGTGCTACTTTATTTTTAATAACCTTTACTCTTACTCTATTTCCTTTTACTTCTCCATCTTGTTTTATGTTTTCTATTTTTCTAATATCCATTCTAACTGATGCATAGAATTTTAATGCTCTTCCTCCTGTTGTTGTTTCTGGATTTCCAAACATAACACCAATTTTTTCTCTTAATTGGTTAATAAAGATTAATACTGTTTTAGATTTATTAATTGCTCCTGCTAATTTTCTTAATGCTTGTGACATTAGTCTTGCTTGTAATCCCATATGTGAATCTCCCATGTCACCATCAATTTCAGCTTTTGGTACTAAAGCTGCTACTGAGTCTACAACAATAACATCTAAAGCTCCACTTCTAACTAAACTTTCTGTTATTTCTAAGGCCTGTTCTCCTGTATCTGGTTGAGATACAATTAAATTATCAATATCAACACCTAGTTTTTTCGCATATACTGGATCTAATGCATGCTCTGCATCTATAAATGCTGCTTCTCCTCCCATTTTTTGTGCTTCTGCAACTATATGTAATGCTAATGTTGTTTTTCCTGAAGATTCTGGTCCAAATACTTCTATAATTCTTCCTCTAGGTACTCCTCCGATTCCTAGTGCAATATCTAAGCTTAAAGCACCTGTTGGAATTGCCTCTATTTCCATTGCTTTAAATTCTCCTAATTTCATAACAGATCCTTTACCAAATTGTTTTTCTATTTGGCTCATTGCTGCTTCTAATGCTTTCTTTTTTTCTGCATTCTCACTCATAATTTTCCTCCTCATTATTTTGAACTTTTGTTTGATATTGTTATTATATATCAAAAATTTGTTTTGTCAATACTTATTTAAATTTTTTTTATTTTCTTTATCTATACCATGTTTCAATTCCACAAAATGGGTTAAACCAATTTGAATTGATTTCTCCAACTAGCTCTGTGTTATAAGCTATTGTATGTTTATTTGTATATAGACTAATATATGGTATATCTGTTTTATAAATTTCTGCAAGTCTTGCATAATCCTTTTTTATTATTTCTTCATCTGTTGTATTTTTTACTTCACTCATTAAATTGGTAATTTCTTCATTTGAATAATTTGCTAAATTATTTTCTCCGAAAAATAGTGACATATCTGGATTTGGAGATAAGTTCATACTACATAAAATCATATCATAAGATTTATTTTGTAGTGCTAAATTATATTGTTCATCAGAATATTGTTGAATATTAATTTTGATTCCTTGATTTTCTAATTGTGTTTTTATATTTTCTGCCACTGCTATTTGTGTACTGTTTGATGCTTTTACAATCAAATTTAATTCGATTCTTTGTGTTCTACTGTTGATTGTTTTTTGCCAATAATTACTTCTATAATTCCATCCATTTTCTGTTAAGAGTTGATTTGCCTGTTCAGGATTATACCCAGAACTTGCATCTTGTTCTTGATACACCCATGAACCAAAATCTAGTGGAAAACTTGAAGTATAGTATTTATTTTGAAAAACATTTGAGACAATATTATTTTTATCTATTGAATATGCTATGGCTCTTCTAACTTCTTGATTTGCTAATAATGTATTTTGTGTATTCAATACTAAAAAATCATGTTCTCTTCCCTTTATTTCTTTTGTACTATATCCCATTGTTCCAATGTAATCTTGTATATTGATATTATTTGTACTAACCATATCTACATTTCCTAATTTAAAAGCATTATATAGTTCTCCTATTGAATCATATACATTTACTGTAATGTCTTCTAATGATAATTTTGTATCTCTATCCCACCAATTCGTATTTTTAGTCAATGTTATATAATTTTCTTGTACATTTTCTACCTTATACCTTCCTGTTCCTACTGGTATAATTCCTGTATTATAATAATCTTGTGTATCATAAAATGTTTTAGATAATATTGGAAATGTTAAATAATATTCAAAAAATGGAACTTCCTGATCTAGGTATATCTTTACTGTGTAATCATCTACAATTTCTAGCATTGTTACATGTTCCAAATTACTTGAATATATGGAAGCATTTTCTTTTAGTTTGTCATAAGTAAATTGTACATCTGCTGATGTAAATCTTTCTCCATTTGACCATTTCACATTTTCTCTTAATTTGATAATATATGTTGTTGCATCTTGTTTTGCCCATTCTGTCGCTAAGGCTGGTGTCGCTTTATAATCTGAAGATATATCTATCAACGGTTCATAAATTAATTTCGTGATATCTTGAACATTTTTATTCGTTGTTAACAATGGATTTAATGTATCACATTGTGCAATTCCTAATCGAATCTGTCTTATTACTTCATCTTCTGTACTTGTTGTTTCTTCTTCTGTTTCTTGTTTATTTTCGTTATTTCTTATAACAAAAAATGCAATAACTACAATAATGATAACAAATATGATAAATATATATTTAAAAATATTAGATTTCATATCTCACCTCTACCTTAAGTTATTCTATCCAAATTTTATAATGAATTGATTTCTTCTTCTGTTAACCCTGTTACTTTTTTAATTAATTCTATATCTAAACCTTCTTCTTTCATTTTTTTAGCAGTTTCTTTTTTCCCTTGTTTTATGCCTTCTTCCATTCCTTGTTCTATGCCTTGTTTCATTCCTTGTTTCATTCCTTGTTTCATTCCTTGTTTCATCCCTTGTTTCATTCCTTGTTTCATTCCTTGTTTCATCCCTTGTTCTAATCCTTCTTTTATTGCAAATCTTTTAATTGCTTTTTCATCTCTAATAGCTTTTAATCTTAATTCTGCTAAGATTTGCATTTTTTCATCTTCGCTCATAACTTTTAACTTTTCTTTTGCTTCTTTCATCTCCTCATTTTTTTTCATATATTCCCCCACCTTCTCACTTTCTGGATTTTCTATAAAATTTATCCATTTTACTAATTCTTCCTTCTCTTCATTTTCTTCTATTTTATATATTTTTGGTATCTCTATTATATGTAACTCCAAATGTTCTGTCAAGATTAACTTTCTCTCGTTTTCTTCTATTATCTTCCATTGGCTATGATAACCTAACTCTTTTAATCTTTTTATTTCAAAATTTACGATAAGTACCCCTATTGTCCTTTTTAACTCCACATAATCATCACTCCCATTTAAATTTTTTCCATAAATTCTTGACCAATAGTATAGGATTCTTTCTATTAAATTATCTTTTTCTACCATTTGCATTTCTACATTACAATATTCATTTTGATTAATTTTCACTAAAACATCTAATATTCCCATCTTGTCTTTTGGATTTTCTCTTCTCAAAACGATATTCCTACTTAAATCTACTTCCTCCAATTTTTTATCTAATATTGCTTCTAAAAACTTTTTTGTGATTCTTTCACTCCCTACTTCTCCAAATAATGCCTGAAACACAACATCTAGTTTTGGAGATAGCAATTTTGCTCTTCTTTTTCTTGTATTTCCTTTTTGTTCCATTAAATTCCTCCTTGTTAATAATCTATAATTATTTATAATTAAATTACTTTTGAAAACTTATCAGATTAAAAATTTAAATTAGAATATATTGCAAATACTTAGAAAATTATTTTCTCTGATGAGATATATAGAATGAAAATACTTGATTTGTAAACTATTTGATTAAAACTTTATGATATAAAAAACTATAAAAAAAATATATAAATAATGAAATTAAAAACATAATCACTATTATAAACTATTTTTCAACAATTCATTTTTTACTAAATAATAACTTACACTTTTTTATTCTGAAATTTTTAGAAATAAACCTTTGATTTAATCTTTTTGGATTTAATCATAAATAATTATGTTAATAATATATCATGTTACTGCATAAATATCAACCTTATTGCTATAAAAATTTCTAAAAAATATGTGCATTAACAAAATCACAGATTTTATTAACACACATATTCAAACTCATAACTGTGAAAAATCACATATGAAACTTTCTTATAACTGCTTCTTTCACATCTCTTGCTGAAAGAATAATGGTTAATATAAAATTTACGATAGAAATACCAATAGCCACATAACTTAAAATATAATAATTAATGAATTCTTTTTGAATAAAATAAATTGGTATCAAACTATATATACAAATCACCAATTGATATATGGCATATCTTATATATTTTCTATGACTAACTATGGTTAATACTAACATTGTTAAATTAGCTATTATAATAATAATGGGAATTGAAATTTCTAAAGACCAACCTTTAAATCCCAAATTATAATCAATATATGTCATTAAAAGCGAAATAGCAATAGCTTGTATCATGACATGTCCTGCAATATTGGTTCTTTTATTGATAGAATATATTACCGTTATCCATGTGTATATAATTCCACTATTAGCCAATGCTGCCCAATGAACTCCAGGCGTTGTTAGTTTATTGATAATTGTTAATACAATAGCAATTATCAATGAAACACCTAATAATATTTTTATCAATAAATTACTTTTTTTACTACTTAATTTTTTAGGATATAACATCAGTAATTCCTTTCTTATTTATCTCTTTCATCCTTATGGTTTCTCACTAATGTCTAAAATTTCATTGCTTTCTATTCTTACAGGAATGTGCTTTTCTGTTAGAAAATGATAAAATGCTTTTTCTATACTGCAATCATCCAATATGGATGTAAAGGTAAATACAATATGATTTTCAAATGAACATGCTGAACATTTAATTTTTTCTACTGGTTCAGGTGCTATTAACATTAGAAAATCTTCTATATATTTTTGATATTTTCCAATGATACCAATTCTTCCAATATTTGAAAACGTTGTTGTGGTATATTTTCGAATTTCTATATAACTTAATCTAACAATCGGCTTTTTTAATACTAATGGTATCATTTTGATAAATAGATTTGTTCCTAGTTTTACATTTCCGGACATGGTTTTTTGGATTTCTTCTGGAGTTAATTTTCTTTCAAAATCTTTTTTTACAAAATCTAATATTTTATCAAATGTATCTAAATGATCTTTTTGCATTTGCGCTTCTACTGTTATATATGAAAAGAAATTAGAAATGGTATTAGAAGAAAAATATTTTTTTAAATTCACTGGTATACATACTTTTATTGGCTTTTTTCCTTTGTTTTTTAAATAATTCGCTTGATAGATTGCGTATATTAAAACTGCTGTTAGATATTGTGTAATGGTTGCATTATGACTTTTCGCTTCTTCTTTTAATTTTGGTAAATCAATAATTTCATGTATGGCTGAAATCGCACCTAATTTTATTTTTCTTCCTGCCAATTTATATGCTTTTTTTGATGAATTATTTCCTTTTGCTTTTTTATTATAATTTTTTATATAACTATCTTCTGTTGACAAGTCAAACTTTCTTTTGATTCTTAATTCTTCCTGGAATTCTTCTTTGTGTGATAGTTCGATATAGTTATAGACAATTTCTCTAAAAAACATGACTCCACTATTTCCATCTGTTAAGGAATGAAATATATCAATATTTATTTTTTTATCAAAATAGGTAACTTTAAATAGATAATGATTATTTTCTTTTGGTTCTATATATTTGCATGGATATTCTTTTTCTTGTTCTATAATAGGTTTTTGTGGATTATATTCCAAATAGTTCCAAAAAAAACCATTTTTTAATCGAACTCTAAAAAATTCATATTCCTCTAATGCCTTCTCTAGTGCTATTTTTAATATATCTGGTTGTATTGTCTCTTTTAATACAACAGACAATCTAAAAACTGTACTATATTTTTTTCCAGCAGATATGGGAAATATTTTTGCAGAATTATCTAATCTTCTCCAGTATAATTTTTCTTTTTTATCACTCATTCATTTTCTCCTTAACTATTTTTCAACTCTTCTATAACATCATGATATGCTTGCTTTGTAACTTCTTCTTCAGAATTATGATCAATTATCCAAATATGTTTTGCATTTTCGTATTCTTTAATTTCTACTTCTCCATTTACAGTATTTGCTTTTTCTTTTAGTAAATGACAATCTGGATTTAATATATCATCTGTTCCAATAAATATTTTTATATTTTGCAATGTAGATACATCTCCAACAATTGGATTTACTAAGTAACTATTGATTCCATCATTTCCCGCATAGGCAATACCTGCTAATTTTAATGCTTCCTTATTCAAGATGGTATCCCTTTTTTCTATTTCTTGTATCTTTTTGTTTTCCAATCGCACATCAAGCCATGGAGAAATAAGAATTGTTTTTACAGGAAGTGCAACTGTTTCTTCTGCCATTTTTTCATATAATCCAAGTGCTAAACCTCCTCCTGCTGAATCTCCCATCAAAATTACATTTGTACTTCCCACATTTTCTACAATTTCTTTGTATAATGGTTCTATCATATTGTATACATCTTGGTAATGATATTTAGGTGTCAATGGATAATCTGGCATAATCACAGTATATCCTGTATCTTTCACAATATTTTCTAAAAAATCCCAATGATTTTGTGTTGCTTCTGCCACATAAGAACCTCCATGGAAATATATGATATATTTTTGATTATCACTTTCTTCACCATTCTTTTGTGTAATTGTAAATATATTTCTTTCTCTATAAGTATATGTATGTATTTTGCACTCTGTTATTTTTTTCTTTGGTTCTTTTGTTTTTATGTCTGCATTAAAAAAATAGGCTATTGTTAATGTCAAAATACTAAGGCATATCGCCATAACTCCTACCAGTATTCTTACTATAATTGTTTTTTTCATTTTTTTCACCTTTTCATTTTGTTACTATTTTTATTTTCACTCTATTTCTTATAAATGATATTTTACCATATCTTTTATTATATATACAAGTTTGTTTTTTAAGTTTCAGTATTTTTTGTTGAATAGAAAAAACAGCTATATTGGTAATAGCTGTTCATTTTTTATTAAGCTCTTGGATGTGCTTTTCTATAAATATCTCTTAATCCTTCATCTTGGAATTGCATATATACTTGTGTAGAAGATATATCTGAATGTCCAAGCATTGTTTGAATGGCTCTTAAATCTGCACCATTTTGTAATAAATGTGTTGCAAATGAATGTCTTAATACATGTGGTGTAATATCTTTTGTAATGTGTGCTTGGTCTTTATAATATTTAATAATTTTCCAGAATCCTTGTCTTGTAAGTCTTCCTCCATTAACATTAACAAACAAAGCTTTTTCATCTTCATTTTTTATTAAAATTCCTCTTGCTTCTTCAATATATTCTTTTAAAGCTTTCAAAGACATTGAACCTAATGGGATAATTCTTTGTTTATTTCCACTTTTACAAATAACATAAGCTTCTTCTAAATTTACATCATCTATATTTAAGGAAATAATTTCTGTTACTCTCATTCCTGTAGCATAAGCAAATTCTAACATCGCTTTATCTCTTACGCCTTTTAAGTCAACTGTATCTGGCTGTTTTAATAATAATTCAACTTCTTTTGCTGATAAAACACTTGGCGTTCTTTTTTCTATTTTTGGAGATTGTATATGTACTGTTGGATCTATTTTTACTTTTTTATTTTTTAACACAAATTGATAAAAAGAACGAATTGATGCAATACATCTAGAAATACTTGATGCTTTTTTCCCTTGCTCTTGTAAGCCTTTAATATAATTTTGCATATCTTCTTCTTTCACTCTATTATAATGAAGTCCATTTTCTTCCAAGTATTTTCTGAATTGTTTTAAATCTCTTTTGTATGATTGTAGTGTATTATCTGATAATTTTTTATCATTTGCTAAAAAGTTAAAAAAGAATTTTAATTGTCTCTCCATTTTTTTCCCCTACCTCTATATTTCTTGAATTCTATTTACATAAACTATATATGTTATATCAAACTATTTCTAAAAAGTAAATACATTTTTTAATATTTTTTAAAAATATTTTATAAGTAGTTTTAATATATTGACAGACATAAATATCTCTATCATAGATGCTACCAATAAAATAATTAACATAATAATTGAGAATATGGTATGTCGTAATATCTCTATTTTTACATTTTCCTTTGTTTTATCTTTCATAATCGATTGATATAGTTTTATTCCACTAACTCCTAATGCCAATATCGCAGGAATAAACAAAATATTTTGCAATAGCAATGTTATTAATACAAAACTAATTCCTTTGCCTAATCCCATAATCGTAATACATAATGCAATCGTATATCCTAAGCAAAAACCTCGATATAGAATAATCGCAAATACAATCGGAATCCCAATAACGGTTGTTCCAAAAAACCAAATAACAATTGCTAATCCTATATTTTGTATGATTGAGTTTTTTAATAATTCTATACTATTTATGCTTTCTAATCCTTTAAATTTTTCTATAAACTGGTTTAAATAATTGGTTATTTCTGTTTTAGGTGTTTCTTGTAGATGATTGACAAAAAAGACACCACTAAATATGCCAATAACAAATATCAAAAAGATGATAACATACTCTTTTTTATTATTTATCACATGTTCTTTAATTATCTTTAATACTCTAAGTTGTTTCTTTTCTCTCATAAAAATCTCCTTATCGTTTATACATAATGTGTATTCGATAAGAAGATTTATAGAACTATTTTTTTATTTTTTATTTTTATGATACCCATGATGCCATTTACCTTTAATTAATTGAAACTATACAACTTTCCCATAGTTTCCACCACCACCAGATTGTACTTTACATTCTCCATTTCTAGCTCTTTCAATCGTATCTGCAATTTTTTCTCCTACAACTGCTTCTATATCATCTTTTGACAATTTATGAAGAATGTTCATTTCTGTATCAAAAGTGTCTAATAATTTCGTAATCGTTTTTCCACCTACTCCTGGAATAAAGCCCAAAGGAATTTGATATACATATGGTGGTCTATTTTCTGGACTTTTAGATTCTTGTTTATCACGAATTAATTCAATTCTATCAAAAACACCAAAAGTCACATTTTTTCCACTACAATATGGACAAACTTCTACTGGTTCTTTTGTTTCTATTGTTTTTTCACAATCATCACAATAAGTTCTATGATATTTTCCCAGTTTTGGATCTAATCCATAATTGGCAACTACCTTTCTTCCATCTTCATTTTTTAATGCTTTTACAATTTCTTTAAATGAAATATCCTCTACTTGCATTTTATTATATTCTCTCGCAATCTTTGGTAAAGAATGCGCATCTGAATTGGTAACAAACGTTTTATTTTCTAATTCAGAAATCATATCGGCTAAGTAAGTATCTGAACTTAATCCTAATTCTACTGCAAAAATTTTATCATATTTTTCTTTAAATATATATTGTAACCTGTCTGTGCAATTTCCATAATAGCTCTTATGTGGTGTAAATATATGAGCAGGTATCAAAATTCCATTATATCTTTCTACCATATCAACCAAATCATATCCTGATAAATCTGATCTTTGTGTGCTTAATGTAATATTTTTTAAATGATGACTTAGCTCATTTGAAAATCCTTTTATATCTGTTAAATGTGGGAAGAAACAAATATTATGTGCTGCGCCTTTTTTTCCATTTCTTCCTTCTTCTGAAGTTTCTACCTCACTTCCTAAAAGGATACAAACCTTATCTTTATAGATAATGCCTCCATCTTGTAATTCATAAGCATCTCCTGTTTTTAAGAAGTTCTCAATATCTTCTATGACATAAGGTGATGCACAATCAATAATTCCTACAACATTAATACCTTTTCTCTCTGCACATTCTTTTGCAATGTTCGCAAAATTTAAAGATCTGGCAGCTGTTATTTTAATTGGTTTTCCGTTCTCACTTCTTCCTATGTGTACATGTAAATCTGCAAATATTTCGTACATTTTTTATTCCTCTTTCCTAAAATGGAACGATAGGGACGTGTCAAATCGTTCCACCTTTCTTTTCTTATTAGAACTTTTTTATTAATTATATATACTAAAACTTACTACTATCTAATCTAAACTTTTAAAAATGGAACGATTTGACACGTCCCTATCGTTCCATTTTTTGTTTTTCTCCCTGTATATTTTCTTCAGCTATATGTGCTAATATTTTTCTTGTTGTTTCTTCACTAAATAATGGCCTATTGGTATCTTTAAACATTTCACTTTTTAGTTCTTTTCTATAATTTTCTACTGCTTTATCTATTTTAGGCTCATATTCATAACATACTTTTTTTATAAATGTTTTTATATCATTTGATTCGTTATGTATTTTTACTAATCTTCTCAAAGATTTCATTGAAGTTAAATCACTTAGTTCTATTTGTTCCATCATTTGAACAAATTCTCCAAACGTATGTAAAAATCGATTATATTGGTCTTTTAAATTTCTATGTTCTAATAATACCATGGCCTCATCTGGTTGAAATCCAATTCTTTCTGGTCTATCTAATAACATTCCACCAAATTGGTCTACTAATTCTAATACATCACTTTCTCTTTCTCTTGGATTACTATTACTATATCGATTGATTTCTTCACATATTTTACAAAATCTTCTATCAAATCCTAGAGTTAATAAATAGTCTGCTCCTTCTTTTGCATATGAATGAATTTTTTCTAAGTCTTGTGCATTGTCTACTTTTTTACAATTACATAATAGACAAGTAGTTATAATTAAGTTTTTATCCACATCTACTTTCATGTAGTCTACAAACATTCTGGCAAGTTCTGTTTTAAAGACAACAGATTTGTCAAAGAATATTCTCGTTTTTTTTGCTAAATAGTATGTGATTTCCATTTTAGAAGCTATATCTTGTTCATCTAAAATGTAATTAGCAAATGTATCCATATGCTTCCTCCTTTGTCCAAACTTCATACAATTTTATTATATATGAATGAAAGATTTTTTTCAACATTTTTTTTGAATGTCATAGAAATGTAATAAACACAGATTGTAAATTTTCCAAATGTATAGTATAATATTGCTGGAAAATATGAATTTAGAGGTATGTTATGAAACATGTGAAATTAATATCTCATAATGAGACGGAAACATTAGATTTTGGAAAAACACTAGCTAGTTTCTTACAAAAAGGCGATACTGTTGTTTTATCAGGAGAACTAGGTTCTGGGAAAACTAAATTAACTGAAGGAATTTTGACATATTATGGATTAGAAGATGAAATCTCTAGTCCTACATTTACAATTGTCAATGAATATATAAAAAATGATATAAAAATTTTCCACTTTGATGTCTATCGTTTAGAAGATTCTTCTGAATTTTATGCTATTGGTGGAGAAGAATATTTTGAAAAAGGAATTTGCATTATTGAATGGGGAGAAATTATCGAAGATGCCCTTCCAAAAGAATATATCCATATTCGATTTGAAAGAGATGCATCAAATGATAATTTAAGAATTTTAAATATCTTTTCTTATGGTAAAAAATATGATGAACTATTAAATAAGTTGGAGGATTAAATTGAGAGTATTAAGTATTGAAACTTCTAGCAAGATATGTAGTGTTGCAATATTAGAAGATAGAAATTTAGTAAAAAAAATAGAATTGAATAATGGATTAACACATTCAGAAACTTTGATGCCACTTATTGAACAAATATTAGAAGAAACTAAATTGACTTTATCTCAAATAGATTTATTAGTTTGTGACATTGGACCTGGGTCTTTTACTGGTATTCGTATTGGAGTTGCCACTGTTAAAGCTTTTTCAGATAGTTTAGATATTCCTGCTGTTGGTATTTCTTCTCTTGAAGGATTAGCTTATTCTATAAAAACGAATGGTATCATTTGTAGTATGATTGATTGTAAAAATGATAATTGTTATTATGCAATATATCAATTGGAAAATGGTCAATAT
Organism: uncultured Eubacteriales bacterium; assembly: GCA_949289635.1. Classification (GTDB taxonomy): domain Bacteria; phylum Bacillota; class Clostridia; order TANB77; family CAG-508; genus CAG-269. The sequence goes on from CASEOS010000016.1 coordinate 35,612, forward strand.
ACTTTATTAGAAACTCCTAAAGCAGATAGCGTTGAAAATTGTTTAACTTTTTTAAATTATAAATACACAAATTCTACTATTACTTTTGTAGGAGATGCTTGTGAAGTATATAGGGATAAGATTGAAACAGCTTCATCCAAGTTTATTTTATCTAATGATAAAAAACTTGATAATATTGATATCTATGCCTTAGGTATTGCTGGAATCAATAAATATACACAATTCGGTGAAGATAAAAACCTTCTTCCTCTTTATTTAAAAAAGCCTCAAGCACAAAGGCAACTAGAAGAAAAAAATATTGTTATTGAAAATATGAAAATATCTGATTTGGAAAATTTAAAAATTTCTGATTTTGATGATTTCTGGAATGTGGATATTTTAAAGGATGAATTAACAAGTGACACATCTCAATTTATCTGTGCAAAATATGAAAACAAAATCGTTGGATTTGCTGGAATAAAAATCATATTAGATGAAGCAGATCTGATGAATATTGCTGTAAAAAAAGATTATAGAAGGCAAGGTATTGCTACTTTACTATTAAATCATATCCTTACTATTTGCCAGGAAAAAGGTATTAAAACAATTCATCTTGAAGTCAATGAAGAAAATTTTTCTGCTATTTCTTTATATCAAAAATTAGGTTTTAAAGAATGTGGTAGAAGGAAACAATATTATGATAACAAATATGATGCGATTCTTATGAAAAAATAGTCAATGATGAGTGAACTCAAATTATTAAACTTTTTTGTCTAATAATTTGAGTTCACTTCATCGAGTATATCGGAAAGTTTGTGTAAACTTTAAACTTCTTATGATAATTTTTAAAAAATTTTGATAATTGAATTGACAAATTAATATTTTTAAGATAAATATATATTATCTTTGATATATGAAATTGTCAAGGTTCAATTAACAGAGTATGTCAATTTACATTTTTTGGCATACTTTATTTTTTATATTAATATGGTAAATATTACCATTAATTAATAACTACTCTATCTGGGAAAAATGTATGTAATTCAGCTAAAGTAACTCCCCAATTTTGGTATCTACTTGTCCATTTTTCTGTTATTATTTTTGTTGATAAATATATACTTTTTTCTAATGATTGGATTGTTGGAAATACTCTACGACCTTTATTTAATCTCTTATAGCTGTTATTTAGACTTTCTATTGCATTTGTTGTATACATTATTTTTCTAGTTTCAGGTCCATATTTAAAGAATGGTTGAATATTCTCCCAATTATTTATCCAGTTGTCTAGCGATACTTTCCTTTTACTCCATTTTTCTTCTAATTCAATTAGATTGTTATATCCTATTTCTTCTGTTGGTGCTTGATATATTTGTTTTAAATCTTTTGCTAATTCTTTTCTGTCTTTATATGATACATATTGCAATGTATTTCTTATCATATGCACTATGCACCTTTGAAATTCTGTCATAGGGTATACTGTTCCTATTGCTTCTTTTAATCCCTTTAATCCATCTGCACATAATATTAATATATCTTTTACTCCTCGATTTTTTATTTCATTTAATATATTTGTCCAATATTTGGCACTTTCTGAATCTCCTATGTAAAATCCTAATATCTCTTTTTCTCCTGTCATTGTTACTCCTAATGCTATATATACTGCTTTTTTTACTACTATTCCATCTTGTTTGACATTGAAATATGTTGCATCTACAAATACTATTGCATATTGTTCTTCTAATTGTCTTTTTTGCCATTCTCTTATTTCTGGTATTATTTTATCTGTTATTGCTGTTACCATGTCTGGACTTACTTTTACTCCATAAAGTTCTTGCATTTCTTCATATATATTTTGATTTGAGAATCCTCTTGCATACATTTTTATTATTTTTTCTTCTATGCTTGATATATCTTTTTGTCCTTTTTCTACTACTATTGGATCAAATGTACCTTGTCTATCTCTTGGTACATTTAATGTGATATCTCCTTCTGTTGAATGTACTGTCTTTTGACTATACCCATTTCTGTAGTTTTCATTATCTTCTGTATATTCATTCTTTTCATAACCTAAGTGTTCTGTTAATTCTGCATTTAACATTTCTTGGATTGTATCTTTAAACAATTCTTTTATTGCTTCTTGTATATCTCCCGCTGTTTTTAAATCATTACTTTTGATAAATTCTTGTATTAATTTTTTTCTTTCTTCACTTATTTTTTCTTTTCTTGCCATATTTAAAACCCCCTTATGACATTTTTATTTTATCATAAGAAGGTTTATTTTTAAACTTTACACACTTTTTTCTATATACTCA
>CASEOS010000017.1 GCA_949289635.1 uncultured Eubacteriales bacterium
TCCTTTATATAATTTTTGTTTGGCAACTTAATTATATATGATTTGAATCACTTATTCAATTTTTATTATTTTTGTTTCACATCAATTGTAACACTACATCCCCATTTTTTACTGTAAAAATTGTTAATCTTGTCAAAATTCGACATCTTATGTTATAATACTTTTTATAAAATATAATAGGAGCTGATTTTGTATGGATTTATTAAAAGAAAGAATTAAAAATGATGGTATTGTTATCAATGAAAATGTTTTAAAAGTTGATAATTTTTTAAATCATCAAATAGATACAAAATTAATGGATTTAATTGGAAAAGAATTTGCTGACTACTTTCAATCTAAAAATATCACAAAAGTCGTTACCATTGAATCATCTGGAATTGCACCCGCTTATGCAGTTGCATTAAAATTAGATGTACCTTTAGTTATCTTTAAAAAGCAGTCTTCTGCCATTTTAGATACAGAAACAACCATTCAAACACCAGTACATTCTTTTACCAAAAACACAGATTATATCTTAATGGCTTCAAAAAAATATTTATCTGAAAATGATAATATTTTAATTGTTGATGACTTCCTTGCAAATGGTCAAGCAGCAATGGGAGCTTATCGAATTTTAAAAGAAGCTGGTGCTTCTGTTGCAGGTATTGGAATTGTTATCGAAAAGTCTTTCCAAGATGGAAGAAAAAAATTAGAGGATTTAGGTTTAGATGTTTACTCTTTAGCAAGAGTTTCTAAAATTTCTTCTGATGGTATTGAGTTTATAAACTAAACAGAACACACATAGTTCTCTTTACTATGTGTGTTTTTTGATTAATTTTTATTATTTTTTTATCATTGTTCCTATATATGCAAATGTTCCAAATGCTAAGAAAAGCATAATGACATAGAATAAAACTAATAAAACCATACCTACTTTAATAGAAACATTTAAAAGATAACATATCCATTTTGTCAAAAACATATTAATAGAACCTAAACCTTTTACATAACTATTATTTTTAGCTTCTATAAATTTCTCACTTGGTACTTGATAAACAGCTGATAATTCATATATCATATCCAAATCCGGATATTCTAATCCAAGTTCCCATTTTCTAATATCTTTTTCTTTTATTGTTTTACTAGATAGATGTGATAAGAGTTCTATACGTGACCAACCTTTTTCATTTCTTAGTCTAATTAGTAGTTCTTCTATTCCTTCTCCTACTTCTTTTTTCTGTTTCTTCTCTTTTATTTGTTCCATTTTTCTTTTTCCCCATTTTTATTTTCTTTTATCATCACCAGAAATATGTTTAGCTTAAATTTATATTATATCTTTTTTATGTTTTTGTCAAAATATGTTCTTTTCGGAACGATAGGGACAGGCCAAATCGTTCCAAAATGGAACGATTTGACACGTCCCTAACGTTCCAAAACTTTTTTCAATTCTTCATTTCTCTTAGTCTTATGCGTTGTTGTCTTAATTAATGGTTCATCTGTTAAAATCATATGCATGATATATTTGTATCTTGGTAATGTTTTATTGACTTCTTTTATTTTATTCCAAATAATTGGGAATAAATCTTCTTCTGAAATATCTCCATATTTTTCTTTTACAATTTCTTTATTGTATACAACTTCTACTGCTACTTTTATCTTGCTTTTATCGTCTTTATCTGGCATACCATATACAAATGATTCGTCTATTTCTTCATTTCGATTGATTAACGTTTCTAGTTCTTCTGGGAATACTTTTTTACCATTTTTTAAGACAATCATATCTTTTTTTCTTCCTGTAATGAATAAAAATCCATCTTTATCTAAATATCCTAAATCTCCTGTATGGAACCATCCATCCTTTAATACTTCTTTTGTTGCTTCTTCATTTTCATAATATCCAAGCATCACATTTGGACCTTTTACTGTAATTTCTCCGATTCCTTTTTCATCTTTATCTACAATTTTTACTTCTGTATGTTTCATAGGGATTCCCACTGATCCATATTTTGCATATTTGTCATTTTCTGCTGCAATAACGGGTGATGTTTCTGTTAATCCATATCCTTGTACCATATGAATTCCAAATTCGTTGAATTTTCTTTCTATTTTACTGTCAAATGGTGCTCCACCTGCAATAACAAATCGCATTTTGCCACCTAGTCCATCAATAATTTGTTTGAATAATTTTCTTCGAATATCTATGTGCAATTTTAATAGAAAATTACTAATTTTTACAGCTACTTGAATTAATTTTGTTTTTCCTTGTTTTTCTATTTCTTTTTCGATATTAGCATACATTTTATCAACTAACAGAGGAACTCCTACAAATACAGATACTTGATATTCTAATAAGTTTTGCTTAATATATCGTAAGCCATCAGGAAATACTGTTTTTACACCACATGCTAACATGACTACCATAGCAGTTGAACCAAATATATGATGATATGGTAAAAAAGCAATATTGACATCTGTATCATAAAAAGTTTCTACAATTTGCATATCATATACATTTGTCGCAATTCCATATTGTGATAACATAACTGCTTTTGATTTAGAAGTTGTTCCAGATGTAAATAACAAGATGCTCATTCCTTTCGAGTCAACTTCATAATTTACAAAATCTTGATTTCCTGTTTCTAAAATTTCTTTTCCTTTTTCTAGTAATTGCTCCATATTTTCAAAGCCGTCTATATTACTCATGCAAATATATTCATGGATATTTGTTTTTTGATTTTCTTTAATCACTTGTATTTTATCTGTTAGTTTTTCATCAAAAATAATACCATCTACTTGACTTCTTATTAGCGATTCTTCTAATTCGTTAATTTGTAAGTCTTTATCTAATGGAACAGAAACAATTCCACCTAACAAACAAGCTAAGTGTGAAATTGCCCAGTGATATTGGTTCTTTCCTATAATCGCTATTCTCTTTCCTTGTAAGTTTTTAGCATATAATGCTGTTCCTAGTGCATTTATATCTTCTAGTAATTGTGTATATGTAATATTTTTGTATTCTATTTTATTTTCTTCTTTTTTCTCTTTAATAGTGTAAGCTATATTATTGGGATATAACTTGACAGAATGATAGATTATTTCTTTTATGTTTTCAAATTTGGGAACTTCTCTTAATTGATTTTTCATATTCAAAACTCTCCTATCTGGTTTTCTAAACCAGATTACCATATTGGTATAACTTTGTCAATATTGACTATCCATTTCAACCGTGATAATATATATGTACATATATTATTTCAAGGATTTTTTGAAAATTATGAAAATTCTGTGAAATTTTATAAGTTTTTATTATATATAAAATATTATACTTTACTATTCTTGTAAATGCTTGAAATTCAAATAAAGGACTGAAGAATATGAGTAATGAAATAACAAAATTACATATTCCTAGATGGAAAGAATTACCTAATGTGGATTTATATTTAGATCAAGTGGTTACTTTAGTAAATGAAACATTATCTTCTTTTTTATCAAATTCAAATTCTGAGGAAGATACATTAATTTTGACAAAGAATATGATTAATAACTATGTAAAAAATAAGATTATTGAACCACCTGTAAAGAAAAAATATAATAAAAATCATTTAGCTAAATTTTTTGTCATTTGTGTTTTAAAAGAAGTTTATAAAATAAATGATATAAAAATATTGATTGGATTAGCTTTAGAAAGTGCACCAATCGAAATTGCATATGATAATTTTTGTAAGTTATTTGAAAAAGCATTAGATTGTGTATTTAATAAAACCGATTTCATCGATAATTATTCTACAAATGACCGTAAATATTTATTAAAATCTGTTTTACTTTCTTGTGCTTATGCGATTTATACAAAAAAAGAAATAAGTGAAAATTAATTCATTTATTTCTTTTTATTTAGTTCTTCAATCATCTATATCTCATCTATTACCCTAGTTTATCTCCATTACTCGCCTTTTTATCAGGTGTAATTAATATAACACCATCTTTACTATATGTTCCTAGAACCAATACCTCTGATAAAAAGTCTGCAATTTGTTTTTGCGGAAAGTTAACCACGGCTAATATTTGTTTTCCTATTAACTCTTCTGAAGTATATAGATTGGTAATTTGTGCTGATGATTTTTTGATACCAATTTCTTCTCCAAAATCAATTTCTAATTTATAAGCTGGTTTTCTTGCTTTTTTAAATTCTTCTGCTTTTAAAATTGTTCCTACACGAATATCTAATTTCATAAAATCTTCAAAAGTTGCCATTTACTTATTCTCCTTATATTTTGTTTCTTTATTTAAATTATTCTATATGCTACATATACTTTCATAATTTTTTCTTTTTATTTTTCTTCTTTTAAATAATTTTTTCTTTCAAAAGTATAAATAGGAACTAATTTTCTTTTATGTTTTGATGCATGATATCTTTTTAAAATTTCTTTTTTAACATTTTCTTCTGTATTTCCTGTTTCTATCATTTCTGCAATTTGACTATATTGGATTCCCATTTTTTCTTCATCTGTCATGCCACCTAATCCATCATTTGGTGCCTTTTCTAGTATTTTTTCTGGAACACCTAAATATTTTCCAATTGCTAGTACTTCATCAACAGTAAAGTTTCCAATTGGATTAAAGTCTGAACTATTATCTCCCCATTTTGTTGTATATCCTACCATTGCTTCACAAAGATTTCCTGTTCCAATTACAAGATATCCTAAAGTTTGAGCAATTCCATATAATGTTGTCATTCTTAATCTTGGTTTCATATTAATGGTTGCTTCTTTTGATAATTCTTCTCCCATTGCAGATTGTATTTCTTTTTCCATTTCATTATATGTATTGGTTAAATCTACTTTCAAGAATTTTACCCCAAAAGTATCTGCCACTAATTTTGCATCATCAAAATCATGTGATATAGAATGACATGGCATAGATACAGCAAGCACATTTTCTTTTCCTATTGCTTTTACTGACATAGCCAATACAGTTGCAGAATCTTTTCCTCCACTATTTCCAACAACAATTCCTTTTGCTCCAGTTTGTTTTACATATTCTTTAATCCAAGTAATAGCACCTTCTGTTTCTTTTATTAACTCTTCTTTTTCTAACATATTTTCAAATTCTCCTTTACACTTTTTATCATCTATTCAATTATTTTCTTAAAAATGTCCAAAAAGAAACGTCCCAAAATGTCCTTTATTGATATAGTTGATGTTCTTTTATATATATGATTACTTCATCAGGTGTTAGATATCGTATACTTTTTCCATTTTTTATTTTTTCTCTTACAAATGTCGAACTCAAGTTACTTTTTATACTATCTTTTGCTTTGATAAAAGCTTGTCTGTGTTTGTTTAATAATTCATTATTTTGAATGATTTCTTCCATGCAATCATTATCTCTTTCTAAAATATACAATTTGAATTTAGTTGTCAATTCCTCTACTTTTTTCCATGTGTCTAATGTTTTTAAGTTATCACTTCCTGTTAAAAAAGCAACTTCATAATCTGGATATTCTTCTTGTATTTTGTGTAATGTTTCAACCGTATATAATTGTCTTTTGCTATCTATTTCAATTCTAGATACTTCAAATTTTTCATTTTTATCACAGACTGTTTTTAACATCTGATAACGATGTTCATTTTCAATTAAATCCATTTTTTCATATTGACTATTTACTGGAACAAATATGATTTTTTCTATTTCTGGATATTCTGCTATCATTTGTTCTGCAAGTGAAAAATGTGAATTTAGTGGTGGATTAAAACAACCACCAAATACAATAATTTGTTTTTTATTATGCTTTTCCATATATACTCTCCATTAATTAACTTCTATTTCATTTATATTTTACACATATCTTTCTATTTTTTCATAATATATCATTATTTATATTTTTTTGCAACGCTTACAACTTATTGCATGATAATCTTATTTAACAAATTTGTTTCATCATTTCACTTAATTTTATATATACTTGATTGGTTAATATACAATATTACCGCAACTGAGAGCAACTCTCAATAAAGTTACCCCTAGTAAATGTATCATCTATTTTATATTCTTTAATCAGTATTTAAAAAATTCATCACTAAATCAATTAATACTTCTTTCTCTTTTGGATTTGATTCAGCTATAAGCAAAGTTAAGGCAGTTAATGTATTATTATCAATTGTTTGTTTTCCATCTTTATATAAAATCCCGTAAAAGTTTAAAAAATATATAAATAATGTGGCTGCTATTCTTTTATTTCCATCAGCAAAGACATGGTTTTTAACTGTTAAATATAAGAAATTTGCTGCTTTTTCTTCTATACTTTCATATATGTCTTGTCCTGCAAAACTTTGATATATATTTCCAATAATAGATTCTAGTCCTTTATCTCTTTCTACTGCAAATAATGTACTTTCCTCATTAAATCTAAGTTTATTTATAACATCAATACAATCTTGATATTGGATTTTTCTTTCATCTACGTTTCCTTTTATTTTCTTTAAGGTTCTATGGTCATAATCATCTAGCAAATCTAATGCTTTTGAATAGTCTCCAATAACTTTTAAGATTTCTTTTGCATCATTGTTTTCTAATCTTTCTTCCATACGATTGGCTATATCAATTAGTTTTATTGTTTTTTCTAGATATTCTAATCTTTTTTGATTTACGGCATACCCTTTTAACATGTAGTCTTTTAAAATTTTTGTTGCCCATTTTCTAAAAGCAACACCTTGTGTTGATTTCACTCGATATCCAATAGAAATAATCATATCTAGATTATAATAATCTACCATATGTGTTTGTGTTTTTCCCTGTATAGCACCATGTTTAGTGGTTGTTGCAAATTTTGCAATAACCTCTTCATTTTTTAATTCTTCTTGCAAAGCATTCTTTATATGTCTTGAAATAACAGATTTATCCCTTTTGAATAATTCCGCCATTTGCTCCAAATTAAGCCACACTGTCTCATCTTTCAAGTTTACTTCTAATTTTACTCCTTGGTTTTCAAATAAAATAATTTCATTTTTCTTTTCTTCCATAAAACCACATCCTTTATAAATTTCAGTCTATCCAGATGTTTTTACTTATAAGCGTTATCGAACTGTTGTTTGTATTATATGACATGTTTATGGATTTGTCAATCATTTTATTAAAATTTATTTAATTTTATTAATACGTTAAATTTTTCCATGTTTTTCAAGTATTTTCTTGGCATAAGAACATTCTGCAATAAGCTTTTTATTTTCTTTTTTTGCATTCTCTATAATACATTCTACTAACTTTCTTGCAATTCCTTGTCCTTGATATTCATTATTTACTTCTGTATGTACTATATTCCAATAGTTTTCTGTTTCTAGAAAGTCACATTCTCCTACTTGGATTGTATTATCATATGCAACTGCTCTATTATTCTCTTTTTCAAATATAAATTTAATCATCATATTCTCATATCTTTCGATTTTTGCCGGATTCGTTGTTGCAAATAGTACTTTCATTATCTCCTCCTAAAACTATTTTCTATATCTCTCTAATCTCATATATAAAACAGGATAAGGATTTCCTTGATCATCTAATTCATTTCTTTGATAAACTTTAAATCCCATATGTTCATAAAATTCTTTAGCTTGTGGATTATCTTCATTAACAGCAAGGTCATTTACACCATAATTTTCTATTCCATAATTTAATAATTTTTTTCCTAATCCTTTTCCTCTTTCACTATTTTTTATAAATAGCATTTCAAGTTTATTTTCTTCTATCCCCATAAAAGCTTTACAGAATCTTCCCATACTTCTAATAACTGATTAATTAAACTTTCTGTTCTTTCATCTTTTTTTATTTCTTTCATAATCTTTTCTCCTCGATAAAATTTTATTTTATCCAATTTATATAATCTTCATCTGTTTCTCTTCCAGTAAATCTTTTACTTTTTATAAAGTTTAGATTTTTGTATGTATTTTTCAAATCTTTAAAACTTCCTTCTGAACCAGAGCCACCACTTGTTACAAATACATAAATATCTTTTCCTTCTAAATTATTTTCTTCAATAAAAGTATTTATTATGGTAGGTGCTGTGTACCACCAAACTGGAAAGCCTAATACAACTGTATCATATTCTGCAATATTTGATACTCTATTTAATATTTGTGGTCTAGAAGTTTTGTCCTGCATTTCGATTGATGATCTACTTTGTTTATTTGTCCAGTCTAAATCTTCTAATGTATATTTTTGTGTTGGCTCAATTTCAAATAAATCTCCTTTAATTACATTTGCAATTTTTTCTGCTAACTTTTTTGTAACACCACTTGCTGAAAAATAACTCACTAAAACTTTACTCATGATAAATCCCTCTTTTCTAATTTACTTTTTTAATAGTAACTTCCAAGTCATTATATTCCTCATCTGTAACTTTTTCACACCACTCATTTTTTGTATCTTCTCCTGGTACTTCTATTGCAATATGGCTAAACCAACTGTCCTTTTTGGCTCCGTGCCAATGTTTAACATTTGCTGGAATTACTATTACTTTTCCTGGCTCTAAACTTACTGCTTCTTTTCCTTCTTCTTGATACCAACCATATCCTGCTGTACATATTAAAATTTGACCTCCATTTTTACTTGCATGATGTATGTGCCAATTATTTCTACAACCTGGCTCAAATGTTACATTTGCTAAAAATATTGGACTTGTATTATCTACTAATGGGTTTAGATAACTATTTCCTACAAAATACTTAGCAAACGCATCATTTGGATTACCCTTTCCAAACATATTTACTTTTTCAAATTCTTTTTCTTCCATAACTAATCTCTCCTTTTTTTATTCTGGTATTATCTGATTTATACAGCTAATTGCATTTAAGATTCTTGGATAACCAATAAAAATTTTATTTTAATAATTTTAATAATCCATTATAAGTAATTTCATATATAGTTTGGAACTTAAACGGTACTTTTGCTTTTTCCATTGCTTCTTTTTGTTTTTCTGTTACTTCAGCATAAGGATATATGCCATACATGAATGGAAAAAATGAAAATATGAATTTATCTTTTTCTTCTTCTGACATATCTTTTAAAAATTTATCAATACATTTTCTTACCATTTCTACTGATTTGCCATAAGCTGTTTTAAATTTTATTAGTTCTTCAATTCTACTGTTTTCTTCCATATCATACATATTCATTGAAAGTAACTTTAACAGATTTTTTCTTTTTTCAATGGTTTTGGCTAATTTATCAGCAAAATTTTCTTTTGATATTTCTTCATTTTTACTATATAATTCCTCTAAATCTTTTATCCATTTTTCATATTCTTTTGTAAAAAGTGCTAAAAATATTTCTTCTTTTGTCTGGAAATAATAGTATATAGAGGTTCTAGAAAATTTTCCTTGCTCTCCAATTCCTTTTATTGTGATGTCTTTGAAACTTGTTTTTTTATAAAGTTCCTCACAAGCCTTAATAATTTCTTCTTTCTTATCTTCTCCTATTTCATTATTCATTTTTTCGTCCCCCCTTTTTTCGACATTGTGTCAACTTTCATCTATTATATATCACTTCTTTGACACCGTGTCAATAGTCTTTTATAAAAAAAGACAAATGATTTTATCATCTGCCTTATTTATTGTAATTTGTCATTAACATTAAATAATTGAAAAAACAATTAGTAATATACCAACTATTATACAAATGCCTCCCCATATTCTAATAATAATTTTCATTTTAGGACTTTTAAATAATTTTTCAGGTATTCTAGGGCTTTTTAGTTTCATAAAAAATTCTGGAAATAAAATCATTAAAGTTGCAATTATTATAATTAAAATTCCTACAACTAGCATATTTTTTCTCCTTTCAATCTTCTTATAGCTTTCATTTATTTAAATATTTTGTTCGTTATCTTTTCCATACATTTTTCCTTTAGAATCTTTTTGTATCTCATATCCATATTCAAATATATAAGACATACTAAAGATAATTAAAATTTCTAATATGCTCATTAATTCAAACCCACCAGTATTTCCAGAAACATTATAAATTAAACTAAAAAATGTTTCAGCTAAAGGATTAACCATTATTAACGCAATCATTAAATATGATATTCTTTTTATATAATTTACATTATCCAAAGTAAAAGGTGTATTATTATTCTTTATATTATCAAATAAATTTTCCACATATTTTAATATTATAATCATAACAATCAGTTCAACTACTAAGCATAGACAACCTGCTTCTAAATATCCTATTATTTCATATCTTGAATTTTTTTCAAATATAGAGATTACTTCTTCAGATGATATATCTTCATCTAAATCAAAAACTATTATATCAAATAACTCTAATTTATCATCTATTGCTTTAATATTTTCAGTTTTAAATGTAATTTTATTTTCGCTTATATCTACATTATTTACAATGAATGGAATCAATATCATAGCCAATATTATAAATGGAATAGCAACTTTTAAAACTATCCCTCCAATTTTACCAATTAAACAAATAACATTGCTTAATGATTTTACTTGATTTTGTTTTTTCTCATTAAATTTAACTACATTCATAATTATTTCTTCATCTAATGAATCAATATCCGTTAAATTGTTATGCACAAGATCATTTATCTTACAATGAAAAATATCGCATAAAGATAAGATATTTTTCATTTCTGGATATGCTTCTCCATTTTCCCATTTAGATATACTTTGTCTTGATACCCCAACTTTCTCTGCAATTGTTTCTTGCGACATATTCTTTGATTTTCTTAAAACTCTTAAGTTCTCTCCAAACTTCATTAGATTACTCCTCCTTCTTGTAGTTAATTTTAAATCTTTCGACTCAAAATTACTATCAATTTTAGGTTGCATTTTTCAAATTTCTAAATTCGCAACCTCAACTTTACATTCTTGCAACTTACTATCCGTTGTTATAATACCACAAAAAGAAAAATTACTCTATACTTTCGTATAAAGTAATTCAAAAATTGTAATTTTTTAGTCAAATTGCGTTTGCCAATTCTTATCAGTATATGCCTTAAAACACATTTCAATTTGTTTTTTATTTGTTTTTTCTTCTGCTAGGTTATTTGGTATTTCATTTAGTGAAAAATATTGAATTTCTGTTGTTTCTATATTTTTCTTAAATTCTCCACCTATAATATCACATAAAATAAATACCTTACATACTCCATAAGCATAAATTGGTTTATTGTGTTTATTTCTGTCCTGTATGGCAATTATTTTTATTGCCTCCACATCTAGTCCTGTTTCTTCTTTAACTTCCTTTATTGTATTTGATTTAACACTTTCTAATACATCACACCAACCACCTGGTAATGACCAAGTTCCGTTATTTTCGTGAGTTAGTAAAATTTTATTATCTTTGAATATAACTGCCCTTGTATCTATTTTAGGTGTTTGATAACCAGTTTCATTACAAAATAAACCTTTTACTTTTTCTATACTTAAATCTGTTTTTTCTGCTAACATTTCTGCTGATATTTCTCTTAATCTTTCATATCTTTCTATCTCATACACATTATCTGTATATGCAAGTCCTGATTGTGCTAAGCTTTGTATTTCTATTGCCCATTTTAACCATTTTTCCATTTGTATTCATCTCCATAAATTACTATTTTACTTTTTTTATAAATCTATGAGAAAAGATAATTTTCATGTTAAACTTCTTTTTCTATTTCATCTAAATTTGCTTGTCTTTTGATTTTACCAGTTGTTGTTTTAATTAATGGTTTGTCTGAAACAATCATTCCTCTGATTGCTTTATACTTTGGCATAACACTATTGACTTCCTTTATCTTTTCAGTCAATACTCTATAAATCTCTTCTTCACTTTCTACCTTATATGCTTCTTTCATAATGTCTTTATCAAATACAATTTTTACATGTATTTTGATATTATCTTTATCATCTGTTTGTTGTTTTCCAAAGATAAAAGATTCTTTTACACCTTCAATTTTATTAACTAATCCTTCCATTTCTTCTGGATATATATTTTTACCATTTTTTAAGACAATCACACTTTTCTTTCTTCCACAGATAAATATGTAACCATCTTCATCAATTCTAGCTAAATCACCTGTGTGAAACCACCCATCTTCCATTACACTTTCTGTTGCTTTTTTATTATTATAATATCCAAGCATAACATTTGGACCTTTTACCACAAGTTCACCTACACCATCATCATCTGCTTCATCAATTCTAGCTTGAACATGTGGAATTGGTTTTCCAATAGAACCTACTCTATGATATTCATTTGTTTCGATTCCAATAATTGGAGATGTCTCTGTTAATCCATAGGCTTGACATAAATTTAATCCCCAGTTTCTAAATGTTTCAATTACTTCTTTATCTAATGCTGCTGCTCCTGTAATAAATAACTTAATACATCCTCCATACATATCATGGATTTCTTTAAATACTTCTTTTTTCTCTTGCATAGATTTATCTTTATATTCTTGCATCACTTGTTTCGTTTCTTCTACTTTTCCTTTTTTCTCTATCATTTTCCATATATTTTTATACATTAATTCATATATGGCTGGAACAAATGCTGCATAGGTTATTTTGTATTTATTTAAATTCTCTACAATATGTCTAATACCATCACAAAAAGCTCTTTCTGCCCCTACATATAATGAAACTAGCATGCCCACTGTACATTCATATACATGATGTAATGGTAAGAATGACAATATTCTATCATTTGAATCAACATCTACAACAGATGCATAATCCATGACATTTGAAATTAAATTTTTATGTGAAAGTGCCACTACTTTTGATTTTGATGTGGTTCCTGATGTGAATAACATGATACGCATTTCTTCTGGATTTATTTTTGCATTGATATATTCTGTATTTCCACTATCTAATAGTTCTTTTCCTTTTTCGATTAATTCTTTTTCAGAATAGATTCCTTCATCATGAATATCTGCATCCATAGAAATTAAATGTTTTAACTTGTTTTTTTCGCTATATTTTATTTTTTTGATAGTCTCTTCATATTTTTTAGAATAAAATATGGCTTCTACTTCTGATCTTTCTATAACCTCTTCTAATTCATTTGCTGGTAAAGATTTATCCATTGGAACGACAATTCCTACACCACATACAACTGATAAATAGGCAAGTTCCCATTCATATCGATTTTCTCCAATAACACCTATTCTTTTACCTTTTAAGCCCATACTGATTAGTGCAGTTCCTAGATAATTTATCATATCTCTTATTTCTTTATGTGTATATGTCTTGTATTGTTTTTTTCCTATTTTTATTTTATATCCTGGTTTATCTCCATATAATTCTCTTGTTTTATTTAACATATCTTTTAAGTCTGTGACTTCTAACACTTTTTTTGCCATAGCTTTATTTCCTCCGTATTTTTATTACTTTTTATTTTATGTATATTTTTTATCGCCTATAATAGATTAATATAGATATAAAAAAAAGTCAAATGTTATTGTGAATTTTAAGAAAAAAATCACATCTATTCACTAAAAAAGAAGAAAGATTGGTATTCTTTCTTCTTATCTTTATATTTTATTGTTGAAATATTTCATATCCTTCTAAATTTGGTCTTTGAATGTCTTCATCTGTAACAACATCCATTTTTACATTTCTATCACTATCTATTTTGATAAAGCCTAATGCTGTATAATCTACTCTTCTCATGATTAATCCTGTTACTTTATCAATATAGAATTTAGTAGAATTTACTTCAAATGCATTTTTATTCCACACTTTTACTAATATTGTATCTCTACCATCTACTTGTTTTTCACCTAAATATTTAAATTCCGTACTGTATATATCTTCCCTTGTAATAAGTGAATAATCAAAACCTCTTTGACTATCTTCATTTGTTTCAAAATTATCTAAGTTACTTACACTAGCAGATTTTTTTCCGTTAAATTCAAATACTCCAATATATTCTTCTGTATTATAGTCTATCCATTGATGTATTTCTCCATCGACTACAACTTTTTCAATATTGTCTTTTATGTATGTTTCTGTTTCCGTTTCATTTAAGTTTCCAAAAATCCAACTAGATTCTGATGCATAATAATAATTAGGATATTCTTTTCCTTTTTCTAATAATTCAATTACTTCACTTCTTGTCATTGGATTATCCTTATTTAGAAATCCATCAAAATGGATTGCTACATAATATATAGCTAATATTACAATTAGTATCGCAATAATGATTCCTATTACTTTTAATATTTTCTTCATATTCATCCCCTCTTTTTCTTATGTACCATATATATAAACCGTTCTTTACCTATATGTATATATTGTACTATATTTTTCATATATAAGCAATCTTCACTAATAAATCAATATCATTTTTTCACTATATTTATTTTCTTATTATTAAAAATTTTATATGATTAAATTCTTTAATTTTCGCTAAAAATTACTATTGTTACATTGTAATCCACATTGTGATAAATATGTTTTTTCAATTTATGCTTATTTTTGATTTAACAACTTTGTTTTTAAATTATATAATTTATGAGATAAATCCACATAATATTTTTGAGGATTTTCCAGTCTTTTGATTTCTTCCCATATGGTTCCTAATTGTTCTTTTGTGTACTTTACAATTTCATTTATGGTTGGTTCTTTATATACTAGTTTTCCATTTTCAAATATTTTTTCTTGCAATTCTTTTACATAGTAATGATGTAATTTCTTTCTCTTCCAAGTATTATATTGGTCAAATATTTCATATTCTCCTTCTGGTTCTTTTTCATTTTTTAGCATAATCACATCTGCTAATGCATAGTTCGTATCTTTAGAATAAAAACGATATACCTTTTTGAAGCTTGGATTTGTGATTTTTTCTACATTTTCACTAATCTTTATTTTTGGTATGATTTTTCCATCTTTTTCTAATGCAGCTAATTTATATACACCACCAAATATAGCATCACTTTTTGCTGTGATTAAATTTTCACCTACACCAAATAAATCAATTTTTGCATCTTGTTCTATTAAAGAACTAATTAAATTTTCATCTAATGCATTGGTTGCACATATTTTACAATCTGGATATCCTGCTTCATCTAAGATGACTCTTACCTTTTTAGATAAATATGCTAAATCTCCACTATCTAATCTAACTGCAATCGGTCTAATTCCTTGTGGTTTTAAAACTTCATCAAATACTTTTATCGCATTTGGTAATCCACTTTGTAAGGTATGATAGGTATCAATTAAATATGTGCCATTGTTAGGATATAGTTCTGCATATGCTTTAAATGCTTCATATTCATTATCAAAACTTTGTATCCAACTATGTGCCATCGTTCCACTTGCTGGAACATGGAATTTTTCACTTGCTGCTGTACAAGAAGTTCCTACTGCTCCCCCTATAATCGCTGCTCTTGCTCCATAAATAGCTGCTGATACTCCATGAGCTCTTCTTGCTCCAAATTCCATGACCGGTCTTCCTTGTGCCGCTCTTACAATTCTTGCTGTCTTTGTTGCAATTAAACTTTGATGATTAATAATAAGTAATAACATAGTTTCTAACAATTGTGCTTCACTAATTGGTGCTCTTACGGTAATTAATGGTTCATTTGGAAATACAACTGTTCCTTCTGGTATTGCCCAAATATCTCCTGTAAATTTAAAGTTTTTTAAATAGTTTAAATATTCTTCTGAAAACATATTTTGTTTTCTTAAATATTCTATATCTTCTTCATCAAATTTTAAATTTTGTATGAATTCTATAATTTGTTCCAATCCTGCTACAATGGCATATCCTCCACCATCTGGAACATTTCTAAAAAATACATCAAAATAGGCAATATCATTTTTGTTTTTTGAAAAATACCCATTTGACATTGTAAATTCATAAAAATCTGCTACTAATTCTAATTTTTCTTGATTCATTTTTATGTTTCCTCCCATATATTTAATTTTAAAACTTTTCTTTATTATCATACTACAAAAAAGAAAATTATTCTATACATATCTGCATAAAATAATTTTCTTTTACTTATTTTTTATTTATTAAATTTATTTTTTTCCTTTCTTATAGATTTTACAATTGTAAAACTTATGATAGCTAATAAGACAACAGAACAACCTATCACAATTCCATTACTCATTTTTTCTATTTCTTGGTTTGCTAACTGATTATCTGTTTCTTTTCCTTGAATTTGTATATTTTCTACTTCTTCTTGTGAATGTGTGTTTTTATATTCTTCAAATCTTTTTGCAAATTCATCATATCCTTCTGGTGTTTCTCCAATATATTCAACTTGATAATCTCCATTTTCTACTTTAATTCTTATATAACATATATTTGTTTTTACATACCAAACAAATTCATGCCCATCCCATAATCCCGTTTCCGGTTCCCCGTAGTTCCACTCTGTATTTTCTATCGAAACAGGTGTTACAATAAATTCAATATCTGCTATATATTCATTATCACTAATTGTTCTCATACCAAATGTATTTAATTTATAATCTGTAATTCTTCTATTTTCTGGTACCTCTTCACTTTTATAACTTTCTATCCATTCTTCAAAAACACCTTCTGTAAATTCATTCCTCTTATCTGAGTCACTATTTTCTGTTGCTAGTACTGTATTAGAGAAATACGTTATACCAATGATGATAATACAAAAAATGCTAAATATTTTGTTTTTTACTTTCATATGATTATTCATCCCCTTTCTCTAAAACTACTTCTTCTGTTTGACCTCTATAATCAAAATGAACAATTACTTTTTCAGTTTCATTATATTTTGTTAAATCAAACATACCTGAAAATGTTAACATGCCTTCTTCACTTAATGACTTCGAACCATTTTCATTTGGACCTTGTATTAATGTGAATTTTTCTCCACTTTCATTTGTTAAATATATTGTCATGTCTGTCAATTCAATTATTTTTTTATGATATTCTTTATATGCATCTGTTTGACGTTCTTTCCAACTAATATATCCTAAAATATCTATATTTTTAAGTGAATCATCATCTGATAAACTATCATAGAAATCATGTTCTAAAAAAGTTGGATGTTCTGGTTTTTTCTCTGTTTTTATCTTTGCCGTTATTTCCATTCCTGTATCATATAATGTTGCTGATTCTACTTGATAATCTTCATTGGTTGTATCTACCTGTGAATAAACAACGGATTGTCTATTATACATTTTTTCCGGAACTTCTACATCAAAATGCCAATCTCCCTTAAGTGTAATTTCTTCTTCTCCCATAGAAGTTCCTTCATTTTTAGATATATTGATTTTTGTCATATCCACTGTTAGTGTTTTACTCTTTGGATAATGACTGTTGCCTCCTGTATAGATATTATAAACGACTTTTACATGATTTCCTTCTCTTTCAATGGGAATAATATTGACACCACTTCCAATATACATGTTTTTATCCATTGCTTCATCATAATTTAATCCTAAATTCTTCTCTTTGCTAAATTCTTCATATCTAACCCCTGATGGACAATATAAAACAATATTATTTTCATCTGATATCACTAAGTCTGGAAAATTAAATTTCCATACTTCATCTGCTGTTACAATCTCTTTTGCTTTTTCAGATAGTTCTACATCAAATGTAATACTTAAATTAAAATCATCCATAACAAATTCAGATACTTTTACTTTTGTTTCTACATCTTCTATCATTTCACCTGTCTCTGTATTTTCTATAGTTGTGTTTGCATTTTCATATTCCATATCTGTATTTTTGATATATCCCTCATTCATTGCTGTTTCCATCCCTTTACCCGTCATAAAGAAATTATCATATAATTTAGTAGAAATATCTTTTGCAAAAACAATTCCTGTTACAGATAAACTACAAATCATAACTGTCAATGTACTTTGTAATATTTTTTTTGTTTTTTCATGCTTTTTATGAATTGTCCTAAAATTTTCAATGGCAATATTTTCTTGCACATTTTCAAAAATTTTTTCCTTCCCCATTTTTAAAAACCTCCTACTTTTAAAATTTCTTTTATCTTTTTTCTGGTTCTATGTAATTTTGTTTTTACATTACTATTACTTAGGCTCATCTCTTGTGCAATTTGTTTTACCTTTTTTCCTTCATAATAAAATTTTTTAAATATTTCATATTCTGTATCACCTAATGCTTTTAAATTTTTCGTAATACAATCATTCATTTCTTTTTGCTCTACAATTTCATCCACCTTAAAATGGCTAATCATTTCATCTTCATATTGTGAAAATTCCATATTTTTGCTAAATTCTCTATATTTTCTATAAATCAATCTTTTGGTAATTCCTGCTATATATGGACTAAATACCGCTTTTCTATCTAATCTATCTTTGTTTTTCCATAAAATTAAAAATACATCTGCTATCATTTCTTCTTCATCTTCTAGCTTAATTGTATGCTTATTTTTTATGATTGCACTTACATAGTGATAATATTCATCAAATACTTTTGTCATATCTAGTTGATCATCTATCATATAACTCCCTATTGTATTTTCTTTTTTCATCTTTTTCTCCTTTTTTTCTTAGAGTTCAAATATGCTTGGAAAGAATTAAATTTTGGCAATTAAAATTTAAACTTTCCATTTATATATTTACCATTTTTAGAAAAAGGTTACAATAAAAAGAACCCAAATTGTTAAACTGTTTGTCTAATAATTTAGGTTCTTTTTTACTGCTTTATAAAAAGTTTCTTGTGTTAGTTCTTCAGAGATATCACTATTATGAGTTAAACAGAATAAATATTTATATACTGTTTCAAAATATTGTTCATAGATTTGTTCCATATCCTGCATAACTTTATCCCCCTTTGTATATATGACGTACAAGTTTTATTTTTGTTACAAGTTTTGTCCATTTTTCTTCTTTTTATATATTAACAATTTATATTTTTGATATTTTATTATTTTATATCATATACTTTTATGTTTAACAATTGATTTTATTATAATAGTAAAAAAGAAAAGTAAAATTTAGTTTTTATTTACTAATTTCACTTTTCTTTTTATATAATTTAAAATAAAAAATTTTGTTATTCAACATTTATTTTATTGTGTAATTATTATCACCTGACCCTTTTTCAAGTATTACATTAGAATCCAAACAGACTATTGGTCTCAATCCCCATAAATTTCCATAATAATGATTATATTGTCCTCTTGTAATACTATTTTTATTTGTAGCTATTAAGTTTCTTATATTATCTGCCGAAGGAGATGCTATCCACATTCCGAATGCAGTATTAATATTTCCATCTGATCTGACATAAATATGATTATAATCCTCCACTAATTCCAAATCCGTAGCATATTCTGTATCTGTATTCCATTTAATTTTATATCCATTTGTTACTGCATCATACTCTATATATTTATCTGGATGAGTATCTTTATATGATTCACAAAACATTTCTATTGTTGGTCCTCCTATTGCATATTGTGCATCTCCTCCAACATAATCATTCCAAATATCTGTATCTAACATATATGCCACTCCATTTATACTTCCCTGTGTATTCGTTGCATTTGAACCGTAAGACAAATATTTACCTAACCATATTTTTACTTTGTCATTTATAGAATTACTTCCATTATAGTCTTTATATACATTTTCAAAATTATATCTATAATCTCCATAAAAATATAATTTATTTCCCTGTTTTGTTTCCGGTGTATTATCGTAATGAATATAATCATCTGCAATTAAATAGATACTCGTTCCATCTGAATAGAATATTCTCCATTTACTTACACCATCACTTTCACATTCATATCCTGTGACTTCTGCTCCATAATACATACTAGCATTTTCTTTTACTGTTGCCGCATCTGCTGGTCCTGAAATCAAAACATCATATCCATCTACATTTACAATAGCTGGTAATTTGCTTATTACATTATCACTAGATAATTTTTCTCCATTATATGTTAAACTTTCTACATTTTGTAGATTCTCATTTAACATATCCATATTGATATTCCCATCATTTCCATAGCTTCCTAGCACTTCTACATTTACTTTTTCTTCTGCACTAGCTTGTGTCATTTCTTCTTTTGCCTGAGTTGCTTTTGTTAAAATTCCATTATTTCCTGTCAATGTTGCAATTGTTACTCCTGCCAAAATCAGTAAAACAATTATTGTAATTACTAATGCAATTAATGTAATTCCTTTGTTTTTCTCTAACTCTTTTATTTTCATTTTTTCCTCCTTTGTTTTTTCCTTTACTTAATTACTCTAAGAAAATATAAGTGTTAGAAAACACTATTAAACAAAGAATTTCTATGAATTTTACTTTCTTTAATTGAATAAAAATTTTTCCTATTTTTTATTTTTCCTTTTATTGACATTGTAGTTTTTTAATGGTATTATCTTATTGAAAATCTTTCTTAGAGTAATTAAATCTAAGAAAGATTTTTTATTTAATCATAAAAAAGCTTCTCAAAGTAGAGAAACCCTTTTATGATTTTTTACTATTAAATAATTTCATTCATGCAGACCATTCTTTTTTTAACATATAAAAATATAATTTCTTTAATTTGTTATTTTCCAAACGTTTCCATCTTTCTCCATAGTAACTCCAGTCATAGAAATAACAGGACGAAGACCTTGCTGGCTAGGATCATTCATATGATAACTATAAATATTTCCAGATGATGTAACAAAATATAATGTATTATCTCCTGGAGTAGCTAACCAATATAACCAAACTCTATCATGAACATCTGGTGTATAATCATCTAATTTAAATAAACCTGCTCGTTTATCTGCATACTCATTTCCTGATGTATATGGTGTTATACCACCACTGTAATCTGTTGAAGAATTATCCCCTCTTATATCTCCTAAAGTTACTGACCTAACTGTTGCTCCTTCTCTTGCTATAAAACATTCTCCTGTAATCGTTCCACTTTGTTTAATATTTTTAGTAGTTATTTCCGTATAATAGCCATTACCGATAGATACATCGTCTGCTGTTGTTTGTTCAAATTCTATTTGATCAAAATGATATCTTAATCCACTTGCTATATGACCATTCCTTCCTGTAAGAGTAGTTGGTGGTGCAAAATATTCATTTGTATAATTTTGTATGTCTGTTTCTGTTCCCTTCCATATAGCTGCAGAATTTTCATAATTAGTACTAGGACAATACAATCCTACTGGTATCCCTGTACTGATTATATCTAAATTATATGTTCCATCTACATTCTGATTTTGATTCAATATTCTCCAACCTGTATTTTTAGTATATTTAGTTCCTGTAGTCACATCCGTATATGAAACATCATATTGTACATAGCTATCATCTATATATGGTGTTCCTTCTGTTATTGTTCCATCACTATTTATTGTATATATATTACCTGTTTCTGTAAATGTTACTATTATTGGATCATCACCATTTGCTGTTGCCTTTGTTCCATTTAAACTAAATTGATCACTTATATCTCCTGCCGTTACAGTATTTTGCCCTTCTTTTTCTGCCATTGCTCCACTATATGCTATTGACATTTCATCCTTTTCTTGTCCTAATATATTTTCTTCTTTTGCCTGAGTTGCTTTTGTTAAAATTCCATTATTTCCTGTCAATGTTGCAATTGTTACTCCTGCTAAAATTAGCAAAACAATTATTGTAATAACTAATGCAATTAATGTAATTCCTTTGTTTTTCTCTAACTCTTTTATTTTCATTTTTTCCTCCTTTGTTTTTTCCTTTAGCTAACTACTCTAAGAAAATAGAAAGTTTTATAAATGCTTAAAACAAAGGATTTCTCAAACTTTAGATTTTTTTATTAGTATAATAGAATTTTTATTTTTTATTATCACCTTTTATTGACATTATAACTTTTTAACGATATAATTTTATTGAAAAAACTTTCCTAGAGTAGTTAGCTCTAAGAAAGTTTTTTCAATTTCAGATAATTTTTTCTTACTAATTGTTTGATAAAAAAAGAAAAGGAAACGCCCTCAAAGGGCGTTCATAATTTATTCATCAATTGTTGAAATTCCAAGTGTAATTTCTTCTAACACATCCAATACTGCTCTTACAGTATCTAATGCTGTAAACATTGGTACATTATTTTGTGTTGCACATCTTCTGATATATGTTCCATCTGTTTCTTGATCTATGGAATCAATATTTCTTGTGTTAATGACATAACTTACATAACCTTTTCTTAAAGATTCTAAGATTTCTTCACTACCTTCACTAAGTTTCTTTTTTACTCTTGTTCTAATACCATGTTCTTTTAAAAATTTAGCAGTTCCTTTTGTTGCTTCTATATTAAATCCTAAGTTATAAAATCTTCTAATTAAAGGTAATGCTTCTTCTTTATCTTTATCTGCGATAGTTACAAATATGGTTCCATAATTTGCAAGTTTCATTCCTGATGATTGTAATGCTTTATATAATGCTCTAGTTAATTTTTTATCATATCCAATGGCTTCTCCTGTTGATTTCATTTCAGGAGAAAGGGTTGCATCTAATCCTGATAATTTTGAGAATGAGAATGCTGGTGCTTTTACATACCATTTTTCTTTCTCTTTTGGATATACTACATCAATTCCTTGCTCTTTTAGAGATTTTCCAAGCATAACGAATGTTCCAATATCTGCTAAAGAATATCCAGTAGATTTTGAAATAAATGGAACGGTTCTTGATGATCTTGGATTTACTTCAATGACATAAACATCTTCATTTTTATCTACAATAAATTGAATATTATATAATCCAACAATACCAATGCCTAATCCTAATTTTACTGTATAATCTATAATCGTATCTTTTGCTTTTTGACTAACACTAAAAGTTGGATATACACTAATACTATCTCCTGAGTGAATTCCTGTTTTTTCAACATGTTCCATAATTCCAGGTATGAAGACATCTTTTCCATCACATACAGCATCTACTTCTAATTCTTTTCCTGTGATATATTTATCTACTAATACAGGTTGTTCTGTATTGATTTCAACAGCTGTTTTCAAATATTTTTCTAATGCTTTTTGATTAGAAACAATTTGCATTGCTCTTCCACCTAATACATAACTTGGTCTTACTAATACTGGATATCCAATTTCTTTCGCAACTTTGATTCCATCTTCTATATTCGTTACCGCTTCTCCTTTAGGTTGTAATAGGTTTAAGTCTTTCATCACTCTTTCAAATGCATCTCTATTTTCTGCTTTTTCAATGGCATTAACATCTGTACCAATGATTTTAACACCTAATTTTGAAAGTGGTCCTGCAAGGTTAATGGCTGTTTGTCCACCTAAAGCTGCTACAACACCTTCTGGTTTTTCTAATTCTACAATATTCATAACATCTTCTACAGTTAATGGTTCAAAATATAGTTTATCACTGGTTGTGTAATCTGTTGAAACGGTTTCTGGGTTGTTATTAATAATGATTGCTTCATATCCAGCTTCTTTAATTGTTTTTACTGCATGTACTGTAGAATAGTCAAATTCTACACCTTGTCCAATTCTAATTGGTCCTGCACCTAATACAATAATTTTTTTCTTATCACTTACAATAGATTCATTTTCTTTTTCATATGTTGAATAGAAATATGGTACATAACTTTCAAACTCACTACTACAAGTATCTATCATTTTGTATACAGGATAAATCTTGTTATTCTTTCTTAATTCATAAATGTCATTTTCTTTTTTCTTCCATACTTTTGCAATATATTTATCACTAAATCCCATTTTCTTAACAGTTTTTAATGTGTCAATATCCCCTACATTTTTCTTTAACACTTTTTCCATTTCCACAATATGTTTCATTTTCTCTAAGAAAAACATATCAATTTTTGTTGTATCATAAATTAATCCTAAATCAACATCTCTTCTCATTAATTCTGCAATTGCATAAATTCTATCATCTGTTCCATCTTTTATATATGTCATCATCTCTTCTGTTTCCATCTTGTCAAATTTCTTATGATGAATATGACATACACCTGTTTCTAATGATCTTACTGCTTTTAATAAACTTTCTTCAAATGTTCTTCCGACACTCATGACTTCTCCTGTTGCTTTCATTTGTGTACTTAGTTTATTGGAAGCAAGTGTAAATTTATCAAATGGAAATCTTGGTATTTTGCAAACAATATAGTCTAATGCTGGTTCAAAACTTGCTGGGGTATTGGCTAATGGAATTTCTTCTAATCTCATACCAACTGCTATTTTTGCTGAAACTCTAGCAATTGGATATCCACTTGCTTTTGAAGCTAATGCTGATGAACGAGATACCCTTGGATTTACTTCAATCACATAATAGTTGAAAGAATGTGGGTCTAAAGCAAATTGAACATTACATCCACCTTCTATTTTTAATGCTCTTATAATTCTTAAAGCGCTATCTCTTAATAATTGATATTCTTTATTTGTTAATGTTTGGCTTGGTGCGACAACAATAGAATCTCCTGTATGAACTCCTACTGGATCTAAGTTTTCCATATTACAAATGGTAATGGCTGTATCATTATGGTCTCTCATTACCTCATATTCAATCTCTTTATATCCTTTAATACTTTTTTCTACTAATACTTGATTTACTGGTGAAAGTTTTAGGGCATGTTTTAATAATGGTTTTAATTCTTGTTCATTATCTGCAAATCCTCCACCTGTTCCTCCTAGGGTAAAGGCTGGTCTTAAAACAACTGGATATCCAATTTTATTGGCAGCTTGAATTCCTTCTTCTTCTGATTCTGCAATAATAGATTCTAAGACAGGCTCTCCTAATTCTTGGCATAGTTCTTTAAATTTTTCTCTATCTTCTGCCTTTTCAATGCTTTCACTACTTGTTCCTAATAATTCTACTTGACATTCTTGTAAAATTCCTTTTCTATATAACTGCATTGCTATATTTAATCCTGTTTGTCCTCCAATTCCCGGCAAAATAGCATCTGGTCTTTCATATCTAATAATTTTAGCAACATATTCTAATGTTAATGGTTCCATATATACCTTATCGGCAATCGCTGTGTCTGTCATAATAGTTGCTGGGTTGGAATTGACTAATATAACTTTATATCCTTCTTCTTTTAGTGCAAGACATGCTTGTGTTCCAGCATAATCAAACTCTGCTGCTTGTCCAATCACAATTGGTCCAGAACCAATCACTAGTACAGTTTTTATATCTTTTCTTTTTGGCATTTTATTTTCCCTCCATTACTCTAATAAATTTGTCAAACAAATATCCACTATCCTGTGGTCCTGGTGCACTTTCAGGATGATATTGCACACTAAATACTTTATCTTTTTTACATTCAACACCTTCAATCGTATTATCTAAAATATTTTTATGTGTTGGTACTAAATCTGTTTTTTCTAGAGATTTTTCATCTACTGCATAACTATGATTTTGACTTGTAATTTCTATTTTATCTGTTTCCAAATTTAATACTGGATGGTTTCCACCTCTATGACCAAATTTTAATTTATATGTTTTTGCACCATATGCTAAACTAATCATTTGATGTCCTAAACAAATTCCAAAAATCGGATATTTTCCTCTTAATTCTTTTACAAGTTTAATTACTTCTTTTACATCTTCTGGATCACCTGGTCCATTTGATAAAAAGACTCCATCTGGTTTTAAGCTTTCAATTTCCTTTGCTGGTGTATTATATGGTACAATCGTTACATTACAACCTCTTTTATTTAAACTTCTGATGATATTTAATTTAATACCACAATCTACTGCTACCACATTATATTTATAATTTGCTGTTCTAGAATACCATTTCTTTTTGCAACTTACTTTTGATACAGCATCTTTTGGAATATCATATGCATTTAATTTTTTTAGTGCCTCTTCTTTGCTTGTTGTAATATCTGTAATGATAACCTTTCTACTTCCTTTATCTCTGATACTTCTTGTTAATTTTCTAGTGTCTAATCCCCAGATACCTGGTATATCATTTTCTTCTAAATATTCTGATAATGTTTTTGTATAACGGAAATTACTTGGTAAGTCATTATATTCTCTTACAACCATTCCGCCAATGGTTGGTTGTTTGGTTTCATAATCTTCATCTGTAATTCCATAATTTCCGATTAATGGATATGTCATCACTACCATTTGATAGGTATATGATGGGTCTGAAACAATTTCTTGATATCCTACCATTGAGGTATTAAATACGATTTCTAAAACGGCTTCTTTGTCTGCTCCAAATCCATATCCTAAATATTCTTCTCCATCTTCTAGTACAATTTTTTTGTTGAATTCTTTCATATTAACCTCCATTCATATATGTTAAATTTGTATATCTTGTAAATGATTGATATTTTCTGCATTCAGAAATCTAAATGTTAGAATGCAAAAAAAAATAAGGAACAAAAAATCCTTACTTAAAATGCAAATGAAAATAAAGCAACTATTAAGAAAACAGCTGAAGTATTTATGCAATTCATTTTTTTCAAATAGTTTTTCATTTTCTTGCTCCTTTTTATATTTTATATCTTTACTATTATACCAAAAACCATATACAGATTGCAACATTTTTTTATTATTTTTTACATATACGGGAACAACCTGTGCTCCCAACTAGGTCGCACAGGTTGTATAAAAGTTTTATAATACCGTAATGTCTCCGCTTATTGAGCGAGCATGTATCTTTACCATCGATTTCCCGTTGGTCTTGTGTCGATCATATGTCACTCCGGTTGTACTCTTGGAGTCTAATTCAATATGCCCCCTTATTTGCGCCAGAATATCCGCACTCTGAGTATTAATTTTAATATCACTTTCTTTGTCTATTTCTGGTGTACTAATCTCCACCATACCATTATTGGTCTTGATTCTCAGTTCTTCCGGCAGGACATTTTTTATCTTGACATTAGCAGAGCCCGTTCCTATAGAAAGGTACGGAATTGCGGTCGGAATTGCTATCTTTAATTCCGCTCTTCCTACCACTTTTTTCTCCTGGAACATAATTACCCTCTCCTCATCTCTTTTTTCATACTCAAGAATTATTTTGGAACCAGGCTCTCCTTGAAGCCACATCCTTATCTTATTTGATTGTATCGGCTGCACCGATATTTTTACCTCATCAGAGATGATAAGGAGCCTTTTTACTCCCTTCCCGGAAATCGATCTTTTGTAGTCTATCCGGTGTTCTTTGTTTCCTAAACTTTCTTTTCCCATAACATCTTTCATCCTTTCTTTTATTTAAAACATTTGGAAGCTTTTACTAAAGGTCATTGCCCATAGCATTGGGTAATATTATACCATGAAACACATATAAATTCAAGTTTAAAAGCTCTTTCTTATTTACTCTTTTACAAATTCATAATTATCTATTGGTAATTTTGCTCCACTTCTTTTTAATAATTCAAACGCATCATATTCAGTCATTCCATAGGTTTCTAAAATTTCTTTAATTTCTGGTCTCGTTGGTTCTGGCAATCTTGCTGCAAAAGTAGCAAATAATTTAGGATTATCATATAAAGCATTAATTTGAGGAAATGCAATTAATAATTTAAAACCACTTTTTTGAGCCTCTTTTACATTTTCTAAAATATATTTAAAATAAAACGTATTATGCATTTTATATAATTCAGCTACTTTATATTTATTTCCTGTTTTAGCATCTGTCCAAACTAAATATACTAAATCTTTTTCCATTTTTCTTTTACACCTCATCATTCAAATCATATATCTCTAACATTCTTTTTCTTCGTTCTAAAAGATACATTTTTAATAATTGCCCAATTACTATGATGTCTGTCACTATTTCCTATTAAAATGTCAAATATCACGATTTTATAAAATTCATCTATTCCTAATATTCCATTTAAACTATTTTGTATCATTTGTATAGAATATTTGCTATTAGAATAGGTATCTTCTAATTTATCTTTATCATAATACGGATACTGGTTCTCTATAAAAACTATTCCTTCTAATAAATTTGTATAATTATCTTCAAAATTGGAATCTACCAGATTATAACTCATTGAACCTATTCTTCCGTCACTTTTGGAAATTTAAAAAGTCCCTTTTCATTTGTTTTAGGATTAATAAGCCATACTTTTTCACTTGCTCCACTACCAAATTTTCCAGATTCAATGTCCTCTATCCAATCATCAAAATTTTTTACTTCAAACATTTAATTCCTCCATTCTTATTATTCATCTTTTACTAAATCGTTTCTCCCAAACACTTCTTATTAGTTTTAAAGATAATGTAGACAAAGCAAAACCGATAACAGGAACTAATGAACTTAATGCTACATTTGTAAATTTATTGATCATATTTGAATAAATAATTACTACTATATATGTTAATATACAAATACAAATTTTTCTTGTCCAACTTGTTTCCCATTTTTTATCTAATTCTACTCTTTTGTTTCTTTCTTTAATTTTCATAATTTCTTTTTCTAATTCTTCATTACTCATTTTTCTTTCTCCTTCTATTTTCATTTTTATAAATTATATCAATAAGTTTTACTTTTTACAATATAGATAAAATTTATTTTGCTTACGTCATTATCACTTAAATTTCATTACTTTTTAACATCTTCTTATTTTCTTTTTCAAGTTGCTTTAAACTTTTTTCAGGTGTTGGCAAATCTTCTGGCATTGTTCCGACCTGCTTCTTTAATAGCTTTTCTGACTATTTTTCCAATTTTATTATGCGTATCACAAGCTTTCTTCTCAGTATCAACTTTATCCCTTTTTAATCTTGATTCAGTTTGTGTAATACGAAAAAGATTTGCTGCAAGTTCCTCACTCCCCATATTATCTAAAATGTCTTCTCTATATCTCAATCCTTTTCTTTTAGCAATATCATCAGCTGTTTCTCCATTGTATAAACCTTTATAACCAGCATTATGAAATTTATCAAAATTTTTAACGCCTGCGTTTTTGGCTGTTTGATTAAGAGAATAATTCCCTTTTCTTGTCAAATCTCTTTGATAAAATCTTTTTTCATCTTCTGTTAATAAACTATATTCTTTTTCACTTATCTCTTGTTTTCTCGTTTGAATTGCAAAATATGTTTGTGCTAAAGCAATTACTTTTTTTCTTGTATCACCATTTTGTGCTATTAAATAACAAGCATAACGAGTTAACTTATAATCTTTTTGTTTTCTTTCGGCCCCAGATCCTATTTGTACCATTTTGTCGGCTCCGACAAAATGGTCTTCAATATTAACATTACTGTTTTTGCAAGCTTCTTGTGCCCTTTGTATTACTCCTTCAAATTTTCTCCATTCTTTATAATCTAAAACCTTTTGTAACTCTCTTGCATACCAATATTCAATTCCATTTTCATCAATGTGTTTGATATCTTCAAAAGTACGATTATCATATGTTTCTTTTCTTTCTAATTGATTCATATTCATCATCTCCTTTTTGATTATTGGCATTATATTATAGTTCTTTACAAATTTCAATACTTTTGCGAAAATTTGTTTGATATTTTTACAAAAAAAATACTCCACTTTTGTGAAGTATAGATTGGTACCGATGGTGGGACTCGAACCCACATGGTTTCCCGCTGGATTTTGAGTCCAGTGCGTCTACCAATTCCGCCACATCGGCATAAAAAATATGTACTAATATATATTAGCACATATCTAAAAAAAAGTCTAGAAAAATTTTAACTTTTTTAAAAGTTTCATTTATACAATTTTAATAGTTTGCCCCGGATAGATTAAATTTGGATTTTGAATATCATTATATTGTAAAATTTCATTTAGCGTAATTCCAAATCTTCTAGCAATTCCATTTAGTGTATCTCCTTCTTTTACAACATAATACACTTGAATGGTATTATCTACTGGAGCTAACTCTGTTACATCACTTTCTGTAATTCTTAATTTTTGTCCTGGATAAATCAAGTTTGGATTTTGAATATCATTTAATTCTACTATATGTTCTACACTCACATTGTATTCTCTTGCTATTTGTGATAAAGTATTTCCTCTTTGAACTGTATAAATAATATCTCCTGTTCCTCTTTCTTCATTTCCTGGTATTGTAGAATTTGTAAGAATTCTTAGTTTTTCTCCTGGATAAATTAAATCTGGATTTTGTATATTGTTAATATCTACTAACTCTTGTACTGTTGTACCATATCTTCTTGCAATAGCACTTAAAGTATCTCCGCTTTGTACAGTATATTCTACACTTTCTGTATTGTTTGGAGTTGTATTTCCACTATTATTCGCAATTTCAGAAGTTTCATTTAAAAAGATTTCTTCTGTATACAAATCTCTATCTACATTACCATTAATCCCATTTACTCTACCTCTATCTGTGTATTGAATACCGATATATGTGTTCCAACTAGTTTGGATATTAATCAAATTATTTCTGTCTTCATAATAAGCAATCCATAAGTCATAATCTTCTGCTAAACTGGTATCAAATGTACTTCTAGCATTGGATAAATCACTATACAAAATAACCTCTTTATTTGTCAGCTCCTCTACACGTTGCATAAAAGTTCTAGCAATATTGTTAATTTCTTCTCTTCCGACACCGCCAAAAGTTTCATAGTCTAATACCAATTTACAATCTGGTGTTTTTCCAGAAATAACAGATACAAAATAATTTGCTTCTTCTATTGCTTGTTCTGTATTGGTAGCTGTTAAATAATGATAAAATCCTACACGCAATCCATTTGCTTTTGCATTTTCATAATTGATATCAAAATATGCATCTTTGATATTCGTTCCTTGGCTTGCTTTTATGTACACAACTTCTATTCCAGAATTTCTTACTTCTGCATAGTTGATATATCCTTGCCAATTACTAACATCAATTCCTTGATAACTTAAATTGGATGCAGGTGTTAATGCATATGTATGATTTATCTGTATGCAAAAGACAAAAACAAATATGATAACACCTGATATGAATTTTTTTAACATACCTTCCTCCTTTTTTCTACTATACTATGTTTTCGAGAAAGTTTTGTTAAAAAAATTTTATTCTTCTTCATCTTTCTTGATTTCTTTTTCTTCTTGTTCTGTATTTTCTTCTTTTAAAATCACATCATATTCAAAAACTTGAAATGTTTTTACATTTACTTTTGAAAAATCATCTTTTTCATCTTCTATTTCTGTCATTTTAAATGATGTTCTATTGACTAATTTTAAATCTACTTTTGATAAATCTACTAGTATTTTGGTTGATATGTCTTGTCCAATTGGCAATGTTTTATTTTGATTATCATAGAAAATGATATTGGTATAACTTATTCCATTCATTCCTCTTTTTATATTGATTTTATATAAGTTAAATTTATTTCCCTTATCCTTTATATTTTCATGAATTTCATTTTCTGGATTTATATCGAAAATGTTAATATTTTTAGGGTCTAATTTTTCATTATCCAATATCTTATATACTGGTAAGTCATCAATAATAGCTACTTTATCTAATGCTTTTTTTATATTATCTACAACGGTTTCTAAAGCCATTTTATATCCAATTTGTTTTGTATTTTTATTAATCTCTAGAATATTAAATTTATCTTTTGCAATTTCTCTATGGTTTTTATTTGCTATTTTTGAAACTTTTCTTGCATCTTGTGACATTCCACCAAATATATCAAATTCTTCTATTTCGTGTAACACATTATCTTCTTGTGCTTCTTTTTTCAATTCTTTTAAATTGTTTTCAATTTCTTTTGGCAATACCTCATTATTTTTTACTTTATTTAACAATGGCAAAATATTGGTTGTTGTCAGATAGATACTATCTGTTTCACTTTTGGTTAATGCTTTTCTTTCTACTTGATCCATGGTATTTCCAAAGTCTTCTAAATCTTGATGATAGTCAAATACCTTTGTTACTTTTTTTATGATATTGACTTCTTCCTCTTCTCCTTCTGCTAGAGATGCCACTTCATCTTTATTACTATATTTCCAGAATTCAAAGATACTTCTTTTATGATTATCAATTTCTTGTATAAAATTTGCTGCATTTTCTATCTTTTTTTGCATATTTTTGTTTTTTAATTTTAGAGCATTGACATCCATTAAAATATTTTTTAATTCTGTTTCATCTAATTCATATGCTTTGTATAATTCTATCAATTCTTCTATTGTATAATTTTCTTTTTTGGTTGATGTTTTTTTAGTATCTTTTATTTTTTCTTTCTTAGTGTTGAAAGTATTATTTTCTTTTATACTTTCTTCTTCTTTTTCTTCTAACACATTATCTTTCATCGTGTGTTTTTTATTCTTTTTGCTATATTTAAAATAATATTTAAATTTTCCAAAAAATGTTTTCTTACATTCTAAGAAAGTAGAAATCTGCTTTTCTTTTGCTAGATATTCTATTTCTTGTGAAGCAGCAATCATTTTTAAATTATCTAATTTCTTTTTATTTTCTTCTAGTAATTCTTTAATCAATTCCTGCTTCTCTATTCCTACTTCATATTCATCATTTATCCACTCAGCAATGTTTTCATATTCTAATTTATAGTCATTGTTATAAAATTCTAGTTCTCCACCTTTTGTAATATTCGTAATAAATTCAAAATAATGTGGTAATTCTGTTTGTAGGATAAACATTGCTTTTAGTAATTTATAAAATTGGGTTGCCTCTACTAAACTACTAATTTTTATTTTATATGGACTTCTAATTTTCCCATATACCTCTGTTTCTCCTACAATATGAATAGATAGTTTTCCACTTTTATCATACACTTCATAAATTAATGGCCAATCTTTTGTAAATAACCATAAATAATTTTCTAGGTCTTCAAATTCTGATTTTTTATAATACGTATTGCTGTAAGTAACATTTCGAATTGGTACAAATATTTTTCCTGTTTTCTTTTTTTCTAATTGTTTTTTTAATAAAAAGAAAAAAGTTGAATAGTCTGTATCCTCTGTTGGAACTAGCATAAAATATTGGTCTGTATCTTCTGCATAATAAATTTGCCATAAATAATTTCCTTCAAATTTTACTTTGAATGGGATTTTTTTATTTAATTTTGTTTGTTCTTCTTGTATTTTTTCTATTTCTTCTACTTTTAATTCTTTTAACATACGTAGAAATGTTGTATGTTTTATAAAATTCTTTTCATCTTCTGTGTCTAAGTATTCAGCTATTGGACTTGCTTTTTTATATTTTTCTTGTATGTCATCTAATCGATTTGTCGGTGTCAATAAGATTTGTATATCTTTAATTGGTATATATCGATATTGTCTATATTGCTTTTCATCATAAAATTTTGGTACTCTAAATTTTAATGGCTCATAATTCTCAAATTGATTTTTAGCATCTTCTAAACTTAATCCTAAATAATCTAATTTTTCTTTGATTTCATCTATTTTTTCTCCTGTTTTCTTTGGCAAAACAATGTCTCCTTTCTATTTTATAATTTCGTAAAAATTCTTAAATTCGTATCCTTGTTGCTGTAAATAGTCAATAATTTGAGGCAGTGCATCTACCGTTACTTTTTTTGCTTGTGCATCATGCATTAAGATTA
The DNA here is from genome assembly GCA_949289635.1 of uncultured Eubacteriales bacterium. Lineage (GTDB taxonomy): Bacteria > Bacillota > Clostridia > TANB77 > CAG-508 > CAG-269. Next base: position 33,439 of record CASEOS010000017.1, read on the forward strand.
CTACACTTTGTTTATTTCCTACAGTTTCTTGTATTCGTTGCATTTCATATTCAACGGTAGGTCTGGTTGTTTCCGAATCTCCATTTAATGCATTCCAGTCTACATGTACAATATTGTTTTGTAATAATAAATCCTTTGCCTGATTTTTTATATCTGCATATTTTCCACCTACAAATCCACCTGGAAATCGAAATAAATGTGAATCATATTCTTGTTCTCCAATGGCATCTCTAACCAGTTGATTGCATTTATTATATTCATCTAATACAGATTGTGGTGATTGATAAATGGTTTCATATACATGTGAATATCCATGGTTAGCAATAAAATGTCCTTCATTATACATTCTTTTTACCATTTCTGGATTTTTCTCAACATTAGATCCCAGTACAAAAAAACTTGCTTTAGTATTTTTTTCCTTTAATATATCCAATATTTGATTTGTATTGTTAGATGGTCCATCATCAAATGTCAAAAAAGCACGTTTTGTATCAGAACTATATATATGATTTATATTTTGTATCCCCTCTTCTGTCAATTGGGGCAATTTTTCTTGTCTTTTTCTTTCTTGTTCTTCCTCCTGTTTTATAAGTGCTTCTTGATATTGTTGATAAGCTAATTCATATTCCGCATTTGCTTTCATGATATGTGCATAATTTATCCATATAACAACAATTCCTGCTATCATTAGCATCATAATAATTACCATTAATGTCTTTTCTTTTGTAGTAAATTTAAATTTCACCGGTTCTAAAGACATATTTTTTTCTTCTTCCATTTCCTTTTCCTACAATTTTTTTATTTTATTTGCGTTATTTTTGTTTTTCGTTTATATTATATACTATTTTATCAAAAATTCATATAGAATATATAAAAAATTTTTGTCCTTTTGGGGCATTTGGGGACGTTTCTGTTTGGACATTTTGTTTACAACTTAGTAAACAAAATGTCCAAACAGAAACGTCCCCAAATGCCCCAAAATATCTCAAATTGTTTTTAATCTTTTTTCATAACAGATTTTAAGTACTCTACTTCCTCATCTACTTTTAATCTCATGAAAATAGGTTCTCCTTTTTCAATTACCTTCATATCCTTTAAACTATCATATGCATAGATGTCATTCCATCTAATACTATCAACATCTTTCACTCCAATTTGTCTTAGAATATTATTAGCTGTATCTGTCATAAATGGTTTGATTAAGATAGCAATTTTTCTTAAATTTTCAATCAAATGATACATTGATGATTTCAACTCTTCTGTTTTCTCTTCTTTTGCTAAAGTCCAAGGCATTGTTTCATCAATATATTTATTGGTTCTTGCAATCAAATCCCATATTTCTTGTAAGGCATTTGCAATTTCATATTCATTTAATTTTTCCTCAAATTTCTTAATCTTGTCTGTCGAATAATCTTCTAATTCTTTATCTGCTTGATTTGGTGTTCCATTATATCCAGGTACATTTCCTTCAAAATATTTATTTACCATGGATACAGTTCTATTAAGTAAATTGCTTAAATCATTACACAAATCAAAATTATATCTTTCTACAAATGCTTCTGGTGAGAAAATTCCATCTTGGTTAACTGGCATTTCTCTAAGTAAGAAATATCTAGTTGGATCTAGTCCATATCTATCAATTAAAGTTTCTGGATAAATGACATTTCCTTTTGATTTTGACATTTTACCATCTTTCATCATAATCCAGTTATGCACTAAAATGGTCTTTGGTAATGGTAAATCTAATGCCATTAAGAATATTGGCCAATAAATTAAGTGAAATCTAGCAATATCTTTTCCTACGATTTGTAAATCTGCTGGCCAGTATTTTTTAAATAATGTATCATCATCAGACATATATCCTAAAGCTGTTAAATAATTAGTTAAAGCATCTAGCCATACATAGATAACGTGTTTTGGATCTTTTAGTACTTTGATTCCCCAATCAAAACTGGTTCTTGTTACACATAAATCTTCTAATCCTGGTTTGATAAAGTTATTTATCATTTCATTTTTTCTGAATGCTGGCTTGATAAAATCAGGATGCTCATCATAATATTTTATTAATCTATCCACATATTTCTTCATGTTAAAGAAATAGGCTTCTTCTTTCATCAATTTAACTTCTCTACCACAATCTGGACATTTCCCTTCTACTAATTGGGTCTCTGTAAAATAGGTTTCACATGGTACACAATACCATCCTTCATATTCTCCTTTATAGATGTCTCCTTGTTCCATAAATTTATCAAATATTTTTTGAACAATTTTGGTATGTCTTTCTTCTGTTGTTTGAATAAAATCATCATATTGAACTCCCATTTTTGCCCATAATTCTTTTGCAAGTTGAGCCATTTCATCTACATATTCTTTTGGGGCTTTACCATTTTTTTCAGCTATTTCTTGGATTTTTTGTCCATGTTCATCTGTTCCTGTCAGCATATATGTGTCTTCACCTTTTAACTGATGATATCTTCTCATAGAGTCTGCTAATACGGTTGTATAGGCTGTTCCTATATGAAATTTTCCGCTTGGATAATAGATTGGTGTTGTTACATAAAATTTATTGCTCAAATTTTTCATCTCCCTTATTTTTTCTAATACATGCAATTTAAATTTTATTTTCATTTTGCATACTTCTTTTTTTCTTTTATTCTTTACAAAATTTACAAATATATTATCACAAATTCAGAAAAAAGTCTATATAAAGATTTTAAATATATACATCCTCTCTGTTGTTGTGTCAATGATGTGAAACAAAATTATATAAAAATTTAATCTATATAATTAAATTGCACAATTAACCATACCAAATTCTTCTAAATTAGCTCG
>CASEOS010000018.1 GCA_949289635.1 uncultured Eubacteriales bacterium
AATAAATTTGTAATCCATAGTTTGAGACATCGGATTTGCTACAGATTTAATAGAAAGAGGGGCAAGTATATTAGAAGTTAAAGAGTTAATGGGACATAGTAATATACGTAGTACAATGGAATATATACATGTAGCAAAAATGGAATTATCAGTAGAAAATCCATTAGATGAATTAATGAAAGGAGAAAAATAAAAAGTGACAAAAATACAAGAAATATTAGAAATAGGATTAGAGAAATATTTAGAAAAAAATAAAACAATAGGATATAAACAAAAAGTAATAAAAGCAATAAAGAATTGTAAAAGTGATAAATTAGGAGCACATAAATATGTATGTGATGAGTGTGGATATGAAGAAATAGCATATAATTCATGTAGAAATAGACATTGTCCAAATTGTCAAACAGGAAAAAAGTTAAAATGGATAGAAGCAAGAAAAGAAGAAGTGTTAAATATAAAATATTATCATGTAGTATTTACAATACCAAGTGAAACATATAATATAGCAATACAAAATCAAAGTAAGATATATAAAATAATGTTTAAGGCATCAGCAGAAACATTACAAGAATTAGCAGAAGATGAAAAGTATTTAGGAGGAGAAATAGGATTTTTTAGCATATTACATACATGGGGACAAAATTTAATGTATCATCCACATATACATTGTGTAGTAACAGGAGGAGGACTAACAGAACTAGGGAAATGGGTAGAAAAAGAAGAAGATTTTTTCATACCTGTAAAAGTAATGTCTAGAAAATTTAGAGGAAAATTTTTAAGCTATCTAAAAGAAACAAAAGTTGACTTTTATGGAAAAAATAAAGAGCTAGAAAATCCAGCAATATATAATGAATTAATAAATCAAATGTATAATAAAGAATGGATAGTATATTGTAAAGAACCGTTTCAAAATGCAAATAGTGTAATTCAATATTTAGGAAGATATACACATAGAGTAGCAATATCAAATGAAAGAATAGTAAAAGTAGAAGAAGGAAAAGTAACTTTTAAATGGAGAGATTACAAAGATAAAAACAAGATGAAAGAAATGACAGTAACAATAGAAGAATTTATTAGAAGATTTGTAATACATATATTACCACCAAAGTTTATGAAAATAAGATATTATGGAATACTTGGAAATAGAAATAAAAAGAAAAAATTATTAAAATGTAAGATACTGACAAGAACTAAAATATACAAAAAGAAAGAGCTTCCCACTCTCGAACTACTAAAGAAAGTGCTAGGAAAGGACTTTAACTTATGTCCGTGTTGCAAAAAAGGTCATATGTTAATTCCAAATACTAGCTAAACCCAAACAATTGAATATCCCGTCAAAAGCCCGTTCATTCTGGGGAGGGGGAAGCTATGCTTTAATTGTACAATGGAATCAGAAAAAATACAATAGATAGTGAAATAAAATTAAAAAAGAGGTAAAAATTAAGTGAGAGAAAATAATAGAAAACCCATAGAAAAATGTAGAAGAAAGTTACCGCAATTTACTACGATGAATGTTATAGATGGTCAGGCTGGTCTAATGAGTTATTCCAGTCTGATTTTCTACAGCCTAACCATCGATAACATACTAAACATAATTGTATTATTAATTTTGGCAGGTGTAACAATAGCAACACTAACAGGTGACAATGGGATTCTAACAAAAGCACAAGAAGCATCAATACAAACAAGAGGTGCACAAGTAGAAGAAGTTGTAAACTTATGGAAATCTGAAATAGAAATGAATAAAAATTCTAATAGTGATGCTACAGTCAAAAGCGAGGATGAATTGCTAGAAGAATTGTTAAGAGATAAACAAGTATATGAAAATGAAATAGATAGAGATACTAGGACAATAATCATAGGAGATAGGGTCATAAGTTACGAAACAAACTTAGAACTAACAGATATTTATGTTGCATTATATAATGATGGAACATTAGTATTTAATAGCAAAAATGAATTTGATACAAGTAAATTAGTAGAAGGATGGACAATAGAAAATATAAAAGGTAAAACATATGAATATATATATACAGAGGAAGAACCATGGTATGATGAGAGTAAACTACCACAATGGTATAAAAGTGCTGTAGTAACAAAAATTAATTTTTTAGATAAAATAGTACCTGAAAATATAGATTTTTGGTTTTATGGCTTAATTGGATTGACAACAATTGAAAACATAAATAATTTAGATACAAGTAATGTAACCAATATGGCAAATATGTTTGATAGTTGTGAAAGATTGACCAGTATAGATTTAACAGGATGGGATACAAGTAATGTAACTGATATGAGTGGAATGTTTTTAGGATGTAGTAGCTTAACAAACATAGATTTAACAGGATTAGATACAAGTAATGTAACTAGTATGAATAATATGTTTTATATATGTAGTAGTTTAACAAGTATAAATTTAACAGGATTAGATACAAGTAATGTAACTGATATGCAAGATATGTTTATGGATTGTACTTTGCTAACAAATGTAGATTTAACAGGATTAAATACAAGCAATGTAACAAGAATGAGTAGAATGTTCACAAGATGCAATAGTTTACAAAGTCTTGATTTAAGTAATTGGGATACAAGTAATATACAAAGTATGGATATGATGTTTGGTGATTGTACAGGTTTAACAAATTTAAATTTAGGTGGATGGGATACAGCAAAAGTAGATTCTATGATGCAAATGTTTGATGGATGTACAAGTTTGACTGAACTAGATTTAAGTAGTTTTGATACGAGTACAGTTCAAAGTTATAATAGAATGTTTTCGGGAGTAACTGCTAATGTATATATAGGAAATAAATGGAATACAAAAATAACAGAATCAAGTACAAGTTATTCCAAAAAATTTATCAAAAAATCGACTACATCTCAAGAATAAGAAGTAATGAATGAAAAAAGAGAGAATAGTATTTCAATATAGAATAAAAACCATTATATATCTTTATAATGGTTTTTATTCTATATTGTATTGTATAAGGGAAATCAGATAATAAAAATTGATAAAAAATAATATAAATTTACCTAAGAGATTATATCGATATTTGTAAAACAAATATTGTAATTATTCCCAAAAACAGTTGATATTTTTTGCAATTTAATATAAAATCATAAAAGACTAACAATAAGGAGGTTGTAAATGATTACTTTAGAAGATGTTAGGAAAAATGAAGAAGTAGAAGCATTGATACAAGGAGCTCAAAAACAATTAGATGGACTTCGGATACACAGAACATAGTCATAGACATATTTCTATCGTTTCAAAAAGAGCAGGAGACATTTTAGAAAAATTAGGATACCCACAAAGAACAATAGAACTAGCTAAAATTGCAGGATATTTACATGATATTGGAAACTGTGTTAATCGAGTAGACCATGCACATAGTGGAGCCATTATGGCATTTAATATTCTAAAAGATATGGGAATGCCAGTAGAGGAAAGAACAGAAATTATGATGGCGATTGGAAATCATGATGAAAAGACAGGAACAGCAGTAAGTGATATATCAGCAGCTCTAATATTAGCAGATAAATCAGATGTGCATAGAGATAGAGTTACGAATCAAAATTTATCAACATTTGATATTCATGATAGGGTTAATTATGCAGTAACAAATGCTAATTTAGAATTAAATAGTGAAGAAAGAAAAGTTATATTAAATTTAACAATAGATACAAAATTATGTCCAGTTTTAGATTATTTTGAAATCTTTATGGACAGAACAATGATGAGTAAATATGCAGCCAAATATTTAAAAATTTGGTTTGAATTGGTTATTAACAATACAAAATTATTGTAAAAGATATTTATCTAAAAAGGTATAAAGTAATCAATGGTAAATTATTTGAATTGCATTTGTACAAATTATAATAAAAATGAAAAATGAATAATAAGGAAAGGAAAGAGAATAATGAAAAAAGTAAAAATAATCACAATGATTGTATTAATTATCTTAATAGCAATGGTTTCATTTTTTGGAGTATATACACAAGTACAAAATAGAATGGAAAACCAAGTAAGAGACTACGCATTAGATATGGATTTAGATGGGGCTAGATATGTTAGATTATCTGTAAATAAAGAAAGTACAGAGGTTATAAAAGATGCTAATGGGAATGAAGTAGAAACAGAAGAAGAAATGACAGATGAACAATTAGCAGAAAATGGATATACAAAAGAAAGTGTACCAAATAATAGTGAAGATGTTTTAACAGTAGAAAATTATGAAAAATCTAAGAAAATTATAAGTGAAAGATTAGAAGCACAAGGTGTAGGAGAATATGAAATTTCTGTGGATAGTGAAACAGGAGATATTTTGGTTCAAATACCAGAGAATAGTGCAACAGATAGTTTTGTAAGTAATATGAATACAGTTGGGAAATTTGAAATCATTGATGCAGATACAAAAGAAGTATTAATGCAAAATAGTGATATTAAATTAGTAAATGTTATGTATGGTTCTGCTTCTTCAACTTCAAATGGAACAGCGGTATATTTAAATATTGAATTTAACAAAGAAGGAACTGAAAAGTTAAAAGAAATTAGTAATACATATGTAGAAGCTACAGATACTACAAATACAACAGAAGATACTAATACAACAACAGAAAATACGACAACTGAAGAAAATACAGATTCAAGTGAAACAGATACAGCAGAACAAACAAAAGAAATCACATTAAAAATTGATGATGAAGAAATCATGACAACAAGTTTTGATGAACCAATAGAAAATGGTAGATTACAATTATCAATTGGAAGTGCTACAACAGATGCAGATGCTTTTCAAGATAATATAACACAAGCTTCTGCAATGGCAAGTGTATTAGATTCAGGAAATTTACCAATACAATATGATGTTGCATCAAATGAATATATTTTATCAGATATAACCAATACACATATTGAATATTTAGCAGTAGCTGTTGGTATTGTTATTTTAATAGGATTGCTTGTATTTGTTGTAAGATATAAAGTTAATGGATTGCTATCAGCAATTGTATTTATAGGATTCATCAGCTTATACTTATTAGTAATTCGATATACAAATGTAAGTGTTTCTATTCAAGGAATTGTAGGAATCATTGTAACAATAATATTAAACTATATATTCATCAATAAAATATTATCAACAATTAAGAAAAGCGAAGATAGTAGAAAACTAGAAACTGTAAAAGAAGGAATTAAGGAAAGTTACAAAGAATTCTTTATGAAATTAATACCAATTTGTATATCTGTTATAGCATTTTGCTTTGTAAGTTGGACAACAATTAGTAGTTTTGGAATGGTCATGTTCTGGGGAATTACTTTAATTGCATTATATAATTATTTGATTACAGCAACAATGTTGAAAGTAAAAGCAGAAAAATAGGAGGTATTTACAGATGAAACAATTCATAAAAAGTAAGCAACTAAAAATAATAGTAATTGCATTAGTAATCATAGCAGGAATTGTCATGATTGCTGTAAAAGGATTTAATTTTGATTTAAAATATCAAGATACACAAAGGGTAGAATTATATTTAAAAACAGAGTTTAATATATCTGATATTAGACAAATTACAGATGAAGTATTTGGAAAGCAAAAAGTTATGATACAAAAAGTAGAAGTTTTTGAAGATTCTGTTTCGATTACAACAACATCTATATCAGATGAGCAAAAAAGCAATCTAATCACCAAAATCAATGAAAAATATGGAACAGAATTAACGGCAGAAGATACAACAGTAGAAGATATAGCTCATACAAGAGGAAGAGATATTATAAAACCATATATCATTCCATTTGCAATAGCTGTTATTATTGTGTTAATTTATTTGGGAATTCGTTATTATAAACTAAGTATAGCAAAAGTAATAGCAAAAAGTATAGGAATGATGGCTTTAGCTCAAATATTGTTATTTAGTGTGATAGCCATTACAAGAATACCAATCGGAAGATTAACAATTCCAATGGTTATATTGGTATACTTATTAACTTTATTTGGAATAACAACCAAATTTGAAAAAGATTTAGCTAAAAAGAAATTAGAAGAGAATAAAGATAGAAGTAAAAAGAAATAAAGAAACTAAAAAGAACAGTATGTATACTGTTCTTTTTTATATATTAAGTTTTATTAAAATTTATTTTAATGTCACAACCGTTACACCCATTTCACCTTCCCCAAAAGTACCTAGTCGGAAAGATTTTACATGAGAATTGTTTTTTAAAAATTGATGAATACCATTTTTCAATTTTCCAGTACCTTTTCCATGAATAATTCTAACCGTTTCTAATTTGGCTAAAGCACAATCATCTAAAAATTTGTCAATAACAAAGTTAGCTTCTTCTACATTCATCCCAATGACATTAATTTCTGGTTTAATATTTCTAGTTTTTGCAATGTGAGAAGATGTTTGCATACTCTTAGAAGAGCTAGAATTATGAGCTTTAGAATTTTGTATAACATCTAATTTTACATGTGTTTTCATACTACCAATCTGTACTTGAACTTCATTATTTCTAGAAACATGAGAAAGGATGATTCCATTTTGATTGAATGAACTAATGAAGACTTCTTTTCCAGGTTTAATATCTTCTTTAGAAAGAGAATTAGCCGGAGAAGTGTTTCCAGAAATAGTTGGTTCTAATTGAATATCTTTAATTTTTTCATTTAAAGTATTTCTTAAAGTGTGGATTTCTTTAGAATCTTTTACATCTGATAATTGTCTAATAATTTCATTAGCATCTTCTTTGGCTTCTAATAAAATATTTCTTGCTTTTATTTTGGCATGATTAATGATTTCTTTTTCTTGTTTCTCTTTTTCTAAATTTTCTTTTTGCAATTTTTCTTTTAATCTATGAATTTGTTCAGATTCTGTTAATATTGTCTGTTTCTCTCTTTCAATTAATTGTTTATCATCATAAATATTTTTCAAAAGTTCTTCAAAAGTGATATCATTTGAGGACATAAGGTCTTTAGCTTTTTGTATAATAGAGGTATCTAAACCTAATTTTTGACTAATTTCAAAGGCATTACTTTTTCCAGGAACCCCAATCAATAGTTTATATGTGGGTGATAAAGTTTCAACATCAAATTCAACAGAAGCATTTTCAAATCCAGGAGTTATCATGGCATATTTTTTCAATTCTTGATAATGCGTAGTAGCAATGGTAAGAGCGCCGATTGTTTTAAAATAGTCTAATATAGAAATAGCTAAATTGGCACCTTCTACTGGATCAGTTCCAGAACCTAATTCATCTACTAAAATCAAAGAATTTTCATTGGCATGTTTGGTAATATCCACAATATTGGTCATATGAGAAGAAAATGTACTTAAAGAATCAGCAATACTTTGGTCATCACCAATATCTGCAAAGATATGTTCAAATACAAAAATACTAGATTTTTCATTAGCTGGAATATTTAATCCACTACAAGCCATACAGGTAAGAAGCCCTACTGTTTTTAGAGTAACGGTTTTTCCACCTGTGTTAGGACCTGTAATTAGTAAAGTAGAAAAATCTTTTCCTAATTCTATGGAAATTGGAACAACTTTATTACTATCAATTAAAGGATGTCTTGCATTGATTAAATGAATTTCTTTATTAGGATTAATCATTGGTGTAATTCCTGAAATGGCTTTAGAATATTTGGCTTTTGCAAATATAAAATCTAAAGTACCAATGATTTCAACATCTGTTTTTAATTCTTCTATATATGGATAGAAAAGAGAAGTTAATTGTTGCAATATTTTTTCAATTTCTACTTCTTCCTCTAATCGTAATTGATTGATTTCATTGTTTAGTTCAAAGATAGAGATAGGCTCTATAAATAAAGTAGAACCAGCATTAGAAACATCATGTACAAATCCTTTTACTTGGGTCCTATATTCTTCTTTAATAGGAATGACAAATCGATCATTTCGGATAGTTACTACATTTTCTTGTACATATTTAGAAAAAGAAGAGGAATGAATCATTGAATTTAATTTAGAACGAATATCTTGTTCTAAATTTCTGATTTTCTTTCTGATTTTTTGTAATTCTAGTGAAGCTTTATCATCTAGAGTGTTTTCATCAATAATAGAAGAGGAAATTTTAGAGATAACACCTTCATTTGTATATAAACTAGAAAATAAACCTTCTAAAATGGGAAATTCATCTTTTTCAATATAGTCTTTTGAAAAATAAGTTTTTAAATCTCTAGCACATAGAAAAATTGTATTTAAATCTAGTAATCCTTTTATTGTCAAACTTTGAGAACTTTCTAAGTTGACTAAATAGATGTGAATATTTTGAATATCATAAAAAGAAGGAACTGAATTTTTATAGATTAAATTAACAGCTTCTTCTGTTTCAGCTAATTTTTGTTTTACAATATGCACATCATGATATATTTGCAAATTAAGAGCAAGTTCTTTTCCTAAATAGGTAGAACAATACATACTTAAATTTTCTAGTACTTTATGAAATTCTAGTTTTGATATATATCGATTATTCATAGAATAAGTTCCTTTCGTTATTAAATAAACATAATATCATTATACAAGGATTTTGTAGGATAGTCAATTATCATAGTAAATAAGACTTATGATGTTAAAAATTTAAACAATTTTAAACATATATATTGAATCAAAATGGAAAAAGGTATATAATTTCAAAAAATTATAAAACCATAAATAGAGAAGGGAAAAAAGAATGGACAAATTAAAAAAGAAATTAATCATTTTAGATGCAGATGGAACTATATGGGATAGTGAAAAAGATGTATTTTTAGCATTTAATCATACTTTAAAAATCAATGGAAATAAAGAAATAACAAAAGAAGAATTTCGAAGATTAGCAGGATTAGATTTGAAAGATATGTTTGAAAAGGTCCTGCCAGAAAAACAAAAAGAATTTGCTAACACATATGTAAAAGAATATAGAAAATATTATATTGACGAGGGGCATTATATTGATGAAACAATACTATTTAAAAATGTAAAAGAAACTTTAGAAAATTTAAAAAAACAAGGATTTTATATGGCGATTGCTTCTGGAAAGCCAAAAAGAATTTTAGATAAAATGGTAGAACATTTTTGTTTAAAAGAAATAGATATGGTTTTAGGTGTTGGAGAAAGTGAATTTAATCCAAAACCAGATCCAGGAATTGTATGTTATATAATGAAAAAATTAAATATACCTAAAGAAAACGTCATTATGGTAGGAGATACAAAAGTAGATATCATGACAGGAAAAAATGCTAAAATTGACACAATTTCTGTAACATATGGATATGAGAATCTAGAAGTTTTAGAAAAATCAAATCCTACATATTTAATAGATGACTTTAAAACTTTAGAAGAGATTGTAGAATATAAACAAGATTAAAAAGAATCTATACATAATAAAAGCAAGGTAAAATATAAACTAAGTTTGATATAAAAGATATTAAGAACAAAAAATGATTATGTTAAAATACAAGTATAAACTGGCATTTTAATATAATCATTTTTTGTGCGATTTTAGTATATAGTATGAAACTATTTTTTATCTTCTTCTTTTTTTTCTTGAGGAATTACAATGTTTTTAGGTTTCTTATCATCCGTATTTTTAGGCTTTATGGGACTAATACGGTCACGCACGGGAGAAATTTCTAAATTACTATCATCACCTGATATAATTTCTATTTTTTTATCTTCACTCATAGGAATTACCTCCTTAGTATTTTTTTTATATCGTAGCATATAAAATAAAAAAGTGCAAGAAAAAATTGAAAGTAAAATATAGAAATATGAAAGATATCGAACAAGATACAAACAAAGTCACATAAAATCCCATAAAACCCTTGACACAACAAGCTTTTTTTGACATAATATATAATAAATTCGAAAAAAGTGGGAGAGTATATGGAAATAGAAAAAACAAAAGCAATTATTGAAGCCATATTATTTGCAACAGGAAGAATTGTAAAGATGAGTGAGTTAATATTAGCTTTAGAAAAAAATGAAGAAGAAATTCATACAATTATCAAAAGCATGCAAGAAGAATATAAAGCAAATAGTCGAGGAATTGAAATTATTCAAGTAGAAGATGGCTATCAATTAGCAACCAAAAAAGACTTATATGAATATATATATCCAATCTTAGATAAAAGAACAAAACCAAATTTATCAACAGCAGCATTGGAAACTTTATCTATTATTGCATATAATCCTAGAATTACGAGAGCAGAAATTGAAGCAATTAGAGGAGTGTCTGCAGATGCTTGTGTGTATAAATTATTAGAGTTTGGATTAATAGAAGAGGCAGGAAAGACAGACTTGCCTGGAAAACCAATGTCATATAAAACAACAGATGAATTTTTGAAGATGTTTGGATATAGTTCATTAAAAGATTTACCAGAATTACCAAGATATAAATTAGATAGTAATCAACAAATTGTGATTGATGACTTAGTAGAAGATGAAAGCAATGAAACTCAACAAGTTGAGAACGAAAATGGTAAAGAGACAATAGAGACAGTTAGTCAAGAAGAAATAAGCAAACCTCATAGTAAACAAGAGGCTCCAATGCCCGAAAGGGAAGGGGTAAATAATATTCAAGAATAAAAAATGAATTATGAGGAGAGATAGATATGAAAAATGATAAAGAATTTGTAAAAGATATTACCAACATAGATGAAAATTTTCCACAATGGTATACAGACATTGTATTAAAAGCAGAATTAGCAGACTATACAGATGTAAAGGGCTTTATAGCTATTAGACCATATGGATATGCCATATGGGAAAACATACAAAAATATGCGGATGAGAAATTTAAAGAACATGGTGTAAAAAATATTTCTATGCCAGTATTAATACCAGAAAGTTTATTAAATAAAGAAAAAGATCATGTAGAAGGATTTGCTCCAGAAGTTGCTTGGGTAACCATTGGTGGAGGAGAAAAATTAGAAGAAAGATTATGTGTAAGACCTACTTCAGAAACAATTTTCTCAACTATGTATTCAAAATGGTTAAGTTCATGGAGAGATTTACCATTTTTATATAATCAATGGTGTAGTGTATTAAGATGGGAAAAAGAAACAAGACCATTCTTACGTTCAAGAGAATTTTTATGGCAAGAAGGTCATACAATTCACGAAACAGCTGAAGAAGCAAAACAATTTACATTAGATATGTTAGAAATATATGCAGATGTGATTGAAAACTTATTGGCTATACCAGTATTAAAAGGACAAAAAACGAAAAAAGAACAATTTGCAGGAGCGGAAGCAACTTATACAGTAGAAACATTAATGCATGATGGTAGAGCTTTACAAGGAGGAACATCACATTATTTTGGTCAAAACTTTACAAGACCATTTGAAGTAAAATTCCAAAACAAAAATGGAGACCAAGAATATGCTTATCAAACATCTTGGGGAATTAGTACAAGATTAATTGGAGCAGTTATCATGGCACATGGAGATAATAGAGGATTAAAATTACCACCACTTGTTGCACCAATTCAAGCAGTTATTGTACCAATTGCACAACAAAAAGAAGGTGTATTAGAAGAAGCAAATACATTAAAAGAAAAATTAAGCAAAAAATTCAGAATAGAATTGGATGATAGAGATAATTATTCAGTTGGATATAAATTTAATGATTGGGAAATGAGAGGTGTACCAGTTAGAATTGAAATGGGACCTAGAGATATTGAAAATGGAGAAGCTGTTTTAGTTAGAAGAGATACTTCTGAAAAGCTTTCTGTAAAAATAGATGACATAGAAGAAACATTAGACCAATTATTAAAAGATATTCAAAGCTCTATGTATGATGCATGTAAGAAAAGAATGGAAGAAAAAACAACTATTGCACACAATATGGAAGAATTAAAGAAAAATCTAGATGAAAATCAAGGATTTGTAAAAACTATGTGGTGTGGAAACCAAGAATGTGAAGATAAAGTAAAAGAAGTAACAGGTGCTCCATCAAGATGTATGCCTTTTGAACAAGAACACTTGGGAGATACTTGTGTGTGTTGTGGAAAACCAGCAACGAAAATGGTGGTTTGGGGAAGACAATATTAAAATTAAATTAGTATTTTAGATAATAAAATAAGCAATATGGATATAAAATATATCTGTATTGCTATTTCTTTGTCGAATTTTGCGATGAAAAGTATGGAGATAAGTATTGTCAAATCTAAAAAAATGTGTTTACATATAAATATATAATTAAAGTTTTATATCAATTTTTGTTTCAATTATAATTTATGATAATTTAAAAGTTTTAAGTCAAGATTAAAAATTTCCAAAATTAATTTAAATAGTGACCTATGTAAAACATCAAAAGAAAAAACATAAAAAGAGTTGAAGAAAGAAGAAAAATTTAGTAAAATAAAGGAGGAAACTTATTGAGTAAAGAAGTAGAACTAAAAGTAACAAATGACTATATATTTAAAAAGATATTTGCTAAAAAAGGAAATGAAAGTATATTAAAAGATTTACTAAATTCCATATTACAAATACCAATAAAAAGTATAGAAGTAGTGGCAGATACAAGTTTAGAAAGAGAATTAGAAAGTAATAAGTTAGGAATTTTAGATGTAAAAGCAAAAATAGATAATGAAACAATTGTTAATATTGAAATTCAAATTGTAAATCGATATAATATGATAGAAAGGACATTATTTTATTGGTCAGGGTTATATTATAATGTTCTACAAAAAGGAGAAGATTATAAAGAAATAAAAAAAGTAATTGCAATCAACATATTAGATTATAATGAATTTGAAGAAGGACCATATCATGAAATAGCTAAACTAAGAAGAGAATACTTATATAAAATATTAACAGATAAAATAGAAATTCATTTTATACAGATACCGAAATTTAAGAAGCAAAGAAAAGATATGAAAACGAAATTAGATATGTGGATGGACTTTATTAGTCAAATAGATGAAAAGGAGGTAAAAAATGCTATGAGTAAAAATAAGGAAATAAAGAAAGCGCAAGAAGAATATGAATATTTGACAGGAGAGGAAGCAGAAAGAAGAATAGCATTTTTAAGAGAAAAAGCGATAAGGGATGAAACTTCCATATTTGACGCAGGAAAGGATATTGGATTTAAAGATGGAATAGAGAAAGGAATAAAAAAAGGAATAAAACAAGGAAAAGAAAAAGAACAAAAAGAAATTGTAAAATCCATGTTAAAAGAGAAATTACCAATAGAAACAATTATAAAAATAACAAAATTATCTAAGATAGAAATAGAAAAAATAGAAAAAGAACAAGAAATTTAATTACAATGAATCAAAATGTAAAAGTACACTTTTATTGTGATAACCATAAGATTAAAAAGATGAAAAAATGTTGACAAATAATAACTAATAGTGATATAAAAATAATATATAAAATAAAAAACAAAAGAGGAGAAAAATATGAAAATAGTAGCTGTAAGCCTTGAGACTGTACACACACACACACACACACAATATGTTTAGCAAATAAAAAAATAGATATAAATTATAAAAAAGATAGTGATACAAACCTATGAAAAATAGGTTTGTATTGCTGTCTTTTTTGCGTTTAAAAAAGTTTTTAATGTTAAAAAATATAAACATAGAGAAGAAGGGAGAAAAACAAATGAAGGAAAAATTAAAAAACGAAAAAGGAATTACCTTAATTGCATTAGTAATAACAATTATTGTGTTGTTGATTTTAGCAGGTGTAACAATTGCAACATTAACAGGTGAGAATGGAATTTTAACAAAGGCAACTGAGGCAAATTTGCAAACGCAAATTGGAGAAGAAAAAGAGGCAATTAATTTGGCCATGCAAGCATTATTAATTGACAAAGTGGATAATCCAAATAATTACCAAGAGGGAATTATAAATAATACACAGTTAAAAAATGAAATGGATAAATCTATGCCTAAACCAAAAGAAATAACAATAAATGAAATAACTAAAGAATTAACAGTAAAATTTGATGACAGTAGAAATAATAGAACATATACAGTTGGGCAAGCAGGAGAAATAGGCGAGATAGTAAAAAGAGAGGGAATAAAGGTAGGAGATTATGTAGATTATCAATATGATGATGCAGAAGACTATATAATTCCTGACAATGTGGATTGGGTTGTTGGAAGTAGCCAATCTAAAGTAGTAGAACAAAATCAAAATGTTAGATGGAGAATATTGAATATTTATGATGATGGAAGAGTAGATTTGATAAGTGAAAGCGGGATAAACAGTGGATTGGGAGGAAAACGGAGCAAACGCATATAATAATGCTGTTTTTATATTAAATGATATATGTGAAAAACAGTATAGTAATAAAGAATTAGGTGCTACAGCAAGAAGTATAAATTTAGGAGATATAGAAAGTCAGATAAAACAAGAAAAGTTATCTGAAATAAAAAATTCATACGATAATGGAATTGCATCTTATGGAGATGTACAAACTTGTACAGGAAGTAGAAGCTATTATCCTAATATATATGCACAAGAAAATGAATCTGGAGTTGGTTTAGATGTTAGTGGAAAAACAGATGAAGAAATTAAAGCTTTAACTAAAAAGGATGGTATAGGAATAAGTGAGAGATGGTACTCTGAATTCACAGAGGAAGAATCAACAAGAGCTGGAAATTTAACAGTAACACAAACATATTACGAATTAGAAAATATACCAAAAGAAGATATGATTAATGAAGATGTGTATGATGTACTATGTAATGGGTCTTATTGGATTGCTTCTAGATATGTAGATTGTACAGATGAAACATATGCAGAGTTTGGCATATATCTAGGAAATCAAAATACTTTTCAAAGATTTTTAAATATGTGTAATAGTTATAATGGTGGAAGTATAGGAAACATTTTTACGCAATCTTTTCGACCAATAGTAACTTTAAGTAAAGATATTAAGATTAATCCATGTACAGGAACAAATGGTTATGATAATATGCATACAATTAGTAAATAGATAAAAAATAGCAATATAGACTTAAAAAATCTATATTGCTGTTTTTTCTAAAACTCACAATTTTTAGGTGTTCTAGGGAAAGGAATCACATCACGAATATTTTGCATACCTGTTAAATACATAATTGCTCTTTCAAAACCTAGACCGAAACCTGCATGGTCGCAACTACCATATTTTCTTAAATCCAAATACCAGTTATAACTATCTATATCCATATTTAGTTCTTTCATTCTTGCTATCAATTTATCGTAATCTTCTTCTCTTTGGCTACCACCAATAATTTCACCAATACCAGGAGCTAGAAGGTCAGCTGCGGCAACAGTTTTTCCATCTGGATTTTGTTTCATATAAAATGCTTTAATATCCATCGGATAATCTGTTACAAATACAGGTTTTTGGAAAACTTGTTCACAAAGATATCTTTCATGTTCTGTTTGTAAATCAACACCCCAAGATACTTTAAATTCAAATTTATCATTTGCCTTTTCTAATTCTTTAATAGCATCTGTGTAAGTTATTCTAGCAAAGTCAGAATGAATTACATTATTTAATCTTTCTAATAATCCTTTATCAACAAAATTATTAAAGAATTCCATTTCTTCTTTACAATTTTCTAACACATAAGAAAAGGTATATTTAAGCATATCTTCTGCTAAGTCCATATCATCATTTAAATCTGCAAAACAGATTTCTGGTTCAATCATCCAGAATTCAGCAGCGTGTTTAACTGTATTAGAATTTTCAGCTCTAAATGTTGGTCCAAATGTATAGACATTTCTAAAAGCTGTTGCATAAGTTTCTACATTTAATTGGCCACTTACTGTAAGATGTGCAGGTTTTCCGAAAAAGTCCTTTGAATAATCTACTTGTCCATCTTCTGTTTTTGGAACATTAGTAAGGTCAAAAGAATTGACATTAAACATTTCTCCAGCACCTTCTGCATCACTAGATGTAAGGATAGGGGTATGTACATAGACAAATCCTCTTTCTTGGAAAAATTTGTGAATGGCATATGCAAAGACACTTCTTACTCTAAAAACAGCATTAAATGTATTGGTTCTAGGACGAAGATGAGAAATCGTTCTTAAATATTCAAAAGAATGTCTTTTCTTTTGAAGAGGATATTCTAAATCACATAAATTTAAAATTTCTATTTTGGTTGCTTGAATTTCAAAAGGTTGTTTTGCATTTTCAGTAATAACAAATGTACCAGTTACTTTAATAGAAGAACTAATTGATAATTTTGCAATTTCAGCAAAGTTATCTAATTTGTTACTAAATACAATTTGTACATTCTTAAAGAAAGACCCATCATTTAATTCAATAAATCCAAAAGTTTTAGAATCACGAATGGTTCTTACCCAACCTTCTAATGTGATTTCTTTATCTTTATATTCGTTTGTATTTTTATATAAATCTTTAATGACTAATTTTTTCATTAATATGAAACCTCCATTCAAAATCTATTGATATGTATTTTATAGTTTAATAAAACTAACAAATGTAATTATATCCTAAAACGCTTAGAAATACAACAGTTTTGTGAAATATTCATGTAAAATTGTCAATTGAAAAGGGATTTTGGGGACGGACTCATTTTTCCCTTTTTTAGAAGTTAAATAAAAAAATATAAAATATAAAAAATGATTTTATTTTTTATTCTAATCAAATTCGAAAAAAGGGAAAAATGAGTCCGTCCCCAAAATCCTTTTTCACTTCCCTAATTGGACATTGGAAATTTCTTCTTTTTCAAAAATTAATAAAAATATTAAAAAGAGACATACTAATATTACAAAATAAAAAAGGAGGAATTTAGAAAATGAAAAAAATATGGAATACAATACTTATTTTATCAATTTTATTTGCTTTTATACTATTATTTAATCCAAATCCAGTACAAGCTGCTGCATTAGATGATATAGAAATTTCTACTAATAAAGATACGGTAAATCCTGGGGATACAGTGATTCTTACCATTACTTTTGGAAAACCATTGGGAGCGTATACATTTGATATTGCATATGATAACAATTTGCTAGAATATGTGGAAACAGATGGAGGAACACCTAATGATAATGGAACAAGAGTGAGAGTTGTTTTTTATGATTCAACTGGTGGAATAAGTCCAAAAGAAAGTATGAGCATTACTTTTAGGGCAAAAGAAGGAATTATGACATCAAATCCAACAGATTTAGCAGTAACAGCAGAAGGATTAGCAAATCCAGATGCTAGTGAAAATTATGATGATATCACAACTGCTTTAGAGAAAAATATTATGGTAGAGCCAAGATATGAAGATTACAAATTTGATTTATCTTATACAGGTGGACCAATTATAAATGAAGAAAAAGAAATGACACTTTCTTTAACATCTGCAATGGGTAAAAACTATGATCATGCTAGAATTATAGCGGAAGCAACAACACCTGATGGAGGAAATGTGCAATTAAAAGGAACTGATGAAACACAGATAGAATATGACTTAATAGATAGTGGATGGGGTGATCCCTCTGGATATGCTATTGGTGGTCAAAATGTTAATAAAGTATTAAATCTTAGAGGTATTTTTGACAAAACAGGAGAGTATAAACTTACTTTTAAATTGATTGATAGAGATTCTTCAGATGCTGTTATTACAGAAAATACATTTACAGTAACTGTAACAGATACAGAGACAACACCGCCAGAAGAGGAAGCACCAGAAAATGAAATAGGCGGAACAACAGGAGAAGAAAATTTACCAACACAATTACCAAAAACAGGTGTGAATTTATATGTACCAATAGCAGTTATTATAATAGCAGTTATGAGCACTTCTTTATATATCATTATGAAGAAAAAGAATCGATAGAAGGATTATCACTTGAAAACGAAAGATAGAAAACATCAGATAATTTTCATTGGTTTTGTAATAACCATATTCCTGTTTATTTGTATATTGGCAAATCAATGGATAGAAATTAGGAAAGTTGGGAAAATAGGTAAACAAGGAAGAACTAGTTTAGCAAGTATAGAAAATCTAAATACAAAAAATGAGATACAAAACGAAAATAAAATTTCGAATAATGAAAATTCAACACAAGATACAACAGCAAATCAGACAGAAGAAAGTATGTTAACAACCTATAAAGGATATCCAGTCATTGCCAAATTAGAAATACCAAAAATAAATCTAGAAACCTATGTTATTTCTGAATATAGCAATCAAGCATTAGGGGTATCTGTTACAAAGTTTTATGGAGGTAATCCTAATGAAGTAGGAAATTTTTGTATAGCAGGACACAATTATGTAACAAAAAATATGTTTCATGATTTAAAGAAATTAGATGTTAGTGATACTTTTACATTAATAGATACAAATAATAATAAAGGAATTTATCAAATATATTTAGTAGAAACAGTAGAACCAGATGAAACACAATGTTTATCACAAAAAACAGATGGAAGAATAGAAGTGACTTTAATTACCTGTACAACAGATTCTTCTAAAAGAATCATTGTAAAAGCAGTGAAGATATAAAAATAGAAAATGTAGAAAGTAAATGTATAAAGATAAATAATTATATATTTACTTTCTATATTTTAAACTACATAACAAATTTGCAAAGGAGCATATATGTTAAAAGAAAAAATACGATATGGATTGTATGTAATTTTGATTATTTTATTAGCTATATATCTATTTCCTAAAAAAGATGTACAAGCAGTGAATATAATAGATGGAATTGAAAACTTTCCTGAAAGTTATCAGCCATATTTAGAAGAGTTAAAAAAGAATCATCCCAATTGGACATTTACCGCTTTGTATACAAATTTAGATTGGGATTATGTGATTCAAAATGAAAATATATTTGGAAAAAATTTAGTACCAAAATCTTATCATGACAGATGGAAAAATACGAAACCAGGAGAATACAATGTAGAGGTAGATGCAGGTTGGGTAGACTGTTCAAAACAAGCATTGTTATATACCATGGATCCACGAAATTTTTTAAATGAAGTAAGAATTTTTCAATTTGAAGAACTATCTTTTAATAGTAGTAGTAATTCAGTAGATGGGATTGAAAAAATATTATATGGTACAGAATTTTACAATCAAATTGTTAGTTATTTAACTTCAAGTGGAAGTACAGTAACCATGAATAAAAAATATTCAGATTTAATATATAATGCAGGCATTCAATCAAAGGTGAGTTCTTATCATTTGGCTTCTAGAATTAAACAAGAAGTGGGACCATTTTTATCTCACAGTTCCATTAGTGGAAAAGTAGCAGGATATGAAGGATTATATAATTTTTACAACATAGGTGCTACTAGTTCTTCAGAACCGATGGGAGCAATAATTAATGGATTAAAATATGCAAGAGATGGAAAAGGAGCAAGTGAAGCGACCAAAACGAAATATTTGATTCCTTGGAATACCAAAGAAAGAGCGATTACTGGTGGTGGAATTTTTATTGGTTCTAGTTATATTAATATTGGACAAAACACAATCTATTTACAAAAATTTCACGTGCATGATATTAATAATGGGGAACTATTTTGGCATCAATATATGACAAATGTGTTAGCACCATATAGTGAATCCAATATTATTTATAAAGGATATGCTAATAGTAATTTATTAGATTTGAATATCAATTTTGTGATTCCAGTATATAATAACATGCCTGAAATACAAGAAGAAAGTCCAGCCATTAATCCATCAGACTATGTGGAAGATAATACAAAGGTATATGCGAATGTAGAAACTACTTTAAATGTTAGAAGTGGCCCAAGTACAAGTTATGAAAAAATAACAAGTGTTTCTAAAAATGAAACGATGACAAGAATTGCAAAAGGAAAGCAAAGCGGTGAATTATGGGATAGAGTCATTCTAAAAAATGGAATTGTAGGATATGTATTTCAAAATTATGTGGAAGAATTACCAGAAATCGAAGTAGAAGAGATTAAAGTATCGGTAGATAATCCTGTTATTCAAAAAAATGAAATCAGCAAATTGAATATAGAAATTTATCCAAAAGAAGCAGAAGACCAAAGAGTAGAATATATTTCTAGTAATGAAAAAATTGTAAAAGTAGATAGTAATGGAAATCTATATGGTGTATCTTCTGGAAAAGCAATGATTACTGTAAGAGCCATTTCAAATGGTGTACAAGCAAGTATCGATATAGAAGTATATAGTAAAGTGACAGGCATAGAAGTAAATGTTGAAATGATTACTTTGCAAGAAGGGGAACAATATCAAATTCTTGCTAATATTGAACCAGATGATGCCAATAATAAAGTAGTGCAATATGTATCTGAAAATATGAATGTGGCAACAGTTAATGATGCAGGAATTATTACAGGAATTCAAACAGGAAATACGAATATACAAGTTTTTTCAGAAGAAGATGAGGACATTAACCAGTCAATACAGGTACAGGTCATAGAAAAGATTGCAGAAGAGGATTTAAGTTTTAGTGAAAATATACAAGTGAATGGAAATGAAATGACTGGTATTGAAGAAGAAAATAGAACAGTAGAAAAATTATTAGAAAATATTTTTGTGAGTGAAAAATATCAGGTACAAATTGTAGATAAAGTAGGAAATCTGTTACAAAATCAAGATTTGGTAGGAACGGGGTCAAAAGTTCAGATTTATACCAATACAGATAGTAAAACCTTAGTTGCAGAATATGGAATCATTATTTATGGAGATGTGGATGGGAATGGAAAAATCAATAGTGTGGACTTATTAAAATTACAAAGACATATATTAGAAATAGAAGAATTAGATTTCTTATCTCAAAAAGCAGGGAATATTAACAAAAATGGAAAAAAACCAACATCAGTAGATTTATTGCTAATCCAAAGACATATATTGGGATTGAAACAGATTGTACAATGATTGTACAAATTTTATAATTAAAACATTTTTTTTTAGTTTTTCCAGTAGTTCCTCTATTATTCTTTTTGCATTATCTCCTCGGCTTGTTGCATAAATTATAAATTCTATGTTTTAAATAAATGAGCCTCTCGCTATTCGCGCTTCCTCATTTATTTAAAACTAAGAATTTCTACATTTATTCCACGGCACATTCGTCGATGAATTCAAAAAGAATAATAAAGGAACTACTGAAAAAACAACTAAAAAAAAGAATTATGAGGAGGAACATTTTGAAAAAAATTATTTTTTGTTTGGTATTCTTACTAATTTTTTTAGGAATTTGTATAAAAAGTTTTGCCATGCAAAATGAAAATCAAGACAGTATATATTTGAATGTGTCAAATACAGAAATAAAAAATGGAGAAGAATTTAGTTTTACAATCAATTTAGCAAATATTGATGTAGCAGCATTTGATATTCAGATATATTTTAATAATGAATTATTAGAATATGTTTCAGGACCAGAAAATACAAATGTGACAGGAAGTAAAATCATAACGGTTTGGTATGATGAAACAGGAGGAGTAAATCCAAAGCAAAATTGCGAATTGGTAAAATACACATTTAAAGCAAAAGAAATTGAAACAGAGTATATTGCTATTCAGGGGGAATTCTATAATGCTGAAGGTATTCAACTACAAAGTCTTACAGATGGAATTGAAATCATAGCAAATGAACAAGAACAAACAGAGACAATTGAAATTTCAGAAGAAAGTGAAGTGACAAGTAACAATTCTAAACTAAAAAATTTACGATTAAATCATGAGGGAATCACACCTGTATTTTCGCCAGATATAACAGAATATTATTTTTTAACAGAAGAGTTATCAGCTTTAGAAGTAACAGCCATTCCAGAAAATACAAATGCGAATGTAACGATTATGGGAAATACTAATTTTAAAGAAGGATTAAATACCATTGTGATAGAAGTTACTTCACCAGATAAAACAAGTAAAATACAATATACCATTTTTGTTACGAAAACAAAAGATTTAGAAAAGGCAAATGCTAATTTGGAAATATTAGCATTTGAAAATGTAACAATAGAGCCAGAATTTGCAAATGATATATATCAGTATCATGCTATCGTTTCTAATACAACTGAGAATCTAAATATTTTAGCAATACCAGAAAAACAAAATGCAAAAGTAGAAGTAACAGGTGGGGGAAATTTACAATATGGAAATAATATAGTAAATATTCAAGTGGTAGCTGAAAATGGATATACCATAAAACAATATACAGTAAATGTTTATAGAAGAAATGAAGAAGAACAAAAAATAGCAGATGAAGAAGAAAAAATAAATATTCAAAAATTAAATACCATCTTAGAAAAACAAGAAGAAGGAGAAGAAGAGCAAAACTCAAGCAATAATAACATCATTGAAAATATAGAAGAGAATTTATGGTTTGTTATTATTTATATTACTTTTTCTATGATTATTATAGGATTTGTAATTTATAGAATAAAAAAGGAAAAAGTGGATAAGAAAATCAAATAAATTTAAAAAAAGTATTTACGAATTGCTATTTAGTTGGTATAATGCTGATGTAAATATGGAGGTGATAGTAATGAAATATAGATGTATGGCATGTGGATATATTTACGATGATGATGCAGAAGGAGTAAAATTTGAAGATTTACCAGAGGATTGGGTTTGTCCTTTATGTGGAGTTGGAAAAGATATGTTTGAAAAAGTAGAAGAATAGTTAAAATGTTTGCTAAAGAAAATGAAAAAAGATGACATTGCTTTTTAAAACGGTGTCATCTTTTTGCTATTTAACAAATCTTTGCACTTTTCAAGAATTTAAACATAAGTTTTATTTTGTTCTTGAATTTCTTTGTTGAGATTTACTTAAATGATGTTTTTGAGAGTGTCTATCTAATGGTTGAGGATTAAATCTTATAGATTGTCTAAATTGTTTTCCACGATTATTATTTAAATGTGTCTGCTCAGTTTTTATTTTTTGCTGAAACAGTTTAGCTAAACGTAAAAAATGTTCATTGGCTTTATTTATATTAGCAGGAATAATAATCATTTTGCCGTTTCTTTTTTGAAGCTACATAAGATTTCATTTCTTCTATTACAGAAGAAGGAGAATCTTCCATAACTCCAATTAACATACCATCATCAATAGCCTGTTTAAACATAGAAAGATCATTTTCTCCATTGCCAATACACATATAGCCAAAAGATGGTTTCAAAGTAGAATATATTAATTTTACGGCATTTCCTTTATTAATATTCCTATCAGCAATGTCTAATCGATAGTGTTGATAACTAGCATTTGGAAATTTAGTGGCACCTATATCACTCCAGAAATTCAAATTATCAACATAAGCTGCCATTTCTTGCATTTGAGGTTTTGTACCTGCCAATGTAATTTTTGTTGTTTCTGGCATCATATCTAATAAACTATCAATATCTTTTCCGTATTTTACAGTATGTTTTTTCTTGTAATATTGTTGTACTTCTGGATTGTTAATTGCATAAATGGATTCTCCATCGGTTAATCGAATCATTTCAGGATTTCCACCGAGTTCTGCAAAATGAGAAATCACAGTTTTTACTTTTTCAGAATCTAAAGTTTGTTTATATACAAATTCTTTGCTTTTCGTAAAAAATATAGAACCACCATTATCTCCTATTAATAATACAGGATTTATTAATTTATTTCCCTTTAAATCTTCTTGAATATCTCCAACGGTTCTTCCTGTTGTAGGAATCATCATACCATTCATTGCATGAACAAGTTTAAAGACAGTATTTAAGTTTTTATCTTGTAAATTCATCGTTCCATCTTTATCTGTGAAAATAATAAACGCAGGTCTCTTTAAATGAAGTGTTTGATTCATGATTGTCCTTCTTTCTTTTAATTTAAATTTAAGCTAAAATTTAGAAAGTAAATATTAAAAAATGTAAATACTTTTAATATAATAAAATGGGCTCATTAATTAAGCCCATATAAATTTCCATCAACTAAAAGTTTAGCTCTCTTAGCCGTTTTTTCATCAGCGTGTAATGCATTTTCTAAGAAATCAGGATGTTTAATTAAAAATTGTTTCATAGTTTCATCAGGATTTTCAAAGAATTTTTCTAGCATTTCTAATTGATTTTCATTAATAATCTTATTTTTATAAGCTGTTTCAAATAATGTATGATCAACATTAACTAAAGAAAAAGCTTTTACACCTTGTGCTTCAATTTTCTCTTTTCCACCTTGCATACGGTCAACAACAACACAAGACCAGCACATTTGCCCACCAATATTTTTAATAGCAGGTATCCAAGCTCTAATGTAACTAGAAGCAACAGTTACTAAATCGGCGATATGTAATACTTTTTTCCCTTCAAGGTTGGTTACAGTTTCTGACTTATCAAATTTACTGTTACTTACAACGGTTGATAAATCTTTGTAAATAGAAATATGAGGTTTATCTAAAAGATAAGCAATCATATTTGAGAAAAACCAATCTCTTCTTTCACCACCAGAGATATAGTCTATTTCTTCTACATGTATATTTTTTGTAATATAGTCTTTCATTGTATCAATAACATTATGGTAAATTTCATTTTCATTGTATTGTTTTAATACCTTTTGAAATACTTTTTCTGGTAAGCTAGCTTTATCTTTTAAACATTCATCAATAAAAGCTAATAGTTCACTTGCATCTTTTTCGCTTCCATAAACAAAATGGGTATTGATAAAATATGGACCTATTTTACCAGAGGTATACCAAAAGGGTTTATTTTCTTCGCAAAATCTTACAGCCTTTGTTTCGAATAAATATGACATAATATCAGACATAAAAAATTCCTCCTTAAATTTATTAGAATTATCATAATATAAAAAGAGGCATAAGTCAAGAGAAATTGCTAAAGTGAGGTTGCCAAAGTGTGTCAAGGGGAACGTGCCAAAATGTGTCAAGGGGGACGTGCCAAAATGGCAACTTTATGATAAAAATATATTATTTTATATAAAATTCCTAAAAGTTGCCATTTTGGCACGTCCCCCTTGACACATTTTGGCACGTTCCCCTTGACACATTTTGGCACGTTCCCCTTGACACATTTTGGCAACCTCACTTTAGCAATTTCTCTTGACTTTTCAGGGAATTTTCTGTATAGTATTAACAGATTAAATTAAAGGAGGAAACCATGAAACATTTAATTGATATCAAAGATTTATCAGTAGAAGAGATTGACGAACTTATAAATGTAGCAAAAGATATTATGGCTAACAAAGAAAAATATGCAAAAAAATGCGAAGGAAAAAAATTAGCAACTTTATTTTATGAACCAAGTACAAGAACCAGATTAAGCTTTGAAGCTGCTATGTTAGATTTAGGAGGAAATGTATTAGGATTTTCTTCTGCAAATACCAGTTCTGCTTCAAAAGGAGAAACTGTTGAAGATACTGTTAGAATGGTAGGCGGATATGCAGATATTATCGCTATGAGACATCCAAAAGAAGGTGCCCCATATGTTGCTTCTATGAAAGCAGAAGTACCAATTATTAATGCAGGTGATGGAGGTCATTGCCATCCAACACAAACATTAACTGATTTATTAACGATTCATTGTGAGAAACACAGATTATCTGATTTAACAATAGGTATCTGTGGTGATTTAAAATTCGGAAGAACTGTTCATTCTTTAATTACGGCTATGTCAAGATATAGCAATATTAAAATCGTATTAATTTCACCAGATGAACTAAAATTACCAGATTATGTAAAGACAGATGTATTAGAAAAAAATCATATGAAATATGTAGAAACAAATAATATGGAAGAATATATGTCAGAGTTAGATATTTTGTATATGACAAGAGTACAACAAGAAAGATTTTTCAATGAAGATGATTATATCAGATTAAAAGATTATTATATCTTAAATCAAGAAAAATTAGAAAATGCCAAAAAAGATTTATGTATTATGCACCCATTACCAAGAGTCAATGAAATAGCAGTAGAAGTGGATGATGACCCAAGAGCATGCTATTTTAAACAAGCAAAATATGGTAAGTTTATTAGAATGGCATTAATATTAAAATTACTAAATTTTGAAAAATAATCAGCATTTGGCGTTGTTATACTAAATTTGAAATTTAATCAACGTATAAGAATACGCCTCATAAATTTCAAATTTGTACGCCTAGCCAAATACTAATTCTTTTCAAAATTAAAATAAGATAGAAAGGAATTTTAAAATGAATATAGATAGTATAAAAAATGGATATGTAATAGACCATATAGAACCAGGAAAAAGTTTTGAAATATATAATTATTTAAATTTAGGAGAACTAGATACATCTGTTGCAATAATTAAAAATGCAAAAAGTAATAAAACAGGAAAAAAAGACATTATAAAAATCGATGAAAACTTAGATATCAATTTAGATATATTAGGATATTTAGATCCAAAAATAACAGTAAACAAAATAAAAGATGGAAAAATTATAGAAAAATTTCATCCAGAACTTCCAGAAAAATTAGTAAATGTTGTGAAATGTAAAAATCCAAGATGTATTACATCAATTGAACAAGAATTACCACATATTTGTGAATTAACAGATAGAGAACATGTGGTATATAGATGTAAATATTGTGAGGAACAAGTAAATAGATAAGGAAAGCATGCATAACGAAATCAAAGATTTCTATGCATAAATGTGAAGACTGTTACGCAGTACTTCACAAATAGAAGAAGCTTAACCTTGTTGTATACGAAAAAATCTTAAATAAGGTCAAGATAAAAGTTGGATTTTTTCTATACAATAAGGAAAGCATGTGCTAATAGAATTTATATAATAAGAAATTAGAAAAATGGGAAAAGGAGATATGCAGATGAAACTATTATTAAAAAATGGACATGTAATAGATTATAAAAATAAACTAGATGACAAATATGATATTTTAATAGAAGATGGAAAAATTGCAAAAGTGGAAAAAAATATTAGCGAAACAGCAGATAAAGAAATAGACTGTACAAATTTAAATATCATACCTGGTATGATAGATATTCATTGTCATTTAAGAGAACCAGGAGGAGAACATAAAGAAACAATTGAAACTGGTTCAAAAAGTGCAGTTGCAGGTGGATTTACAACCATTTGCTCTATGCCAAACACAAAACCAACACCAGATAATGTAGAAACATTAACATATATTATCAATGAAGCAAAAAGAGTCAATCTATGTAATGTGTTACCATATGCTTCTGTAAGTAAGGGAGAAAAAGGAGAAGAATTAGTTAACTTTGAAGAATTAAAAAAAGCAGGTGCTATTGCATTTTCTGATGATGGTATGCCAGTAGTTAACAGTAGAATGATGAGACAAGCTATGATAGAAGCAGATAAATTAGGAACCTATGTAGCATCACATTGTGAAGAAAAATCAGTCTCAGCAGGTGCCATAAATGCAGGATCTGTTGCAGACCAATTAGGCGTACAAGGTGTATTACCAGAAGCAGAAGAAATTATGGCTGCAAGAGAAATTGTGATATCAGAAACAAATGGTGTCAGAGGACATATTTGTCATATTAGTACAAAAACAAGTAAAGACATGATAAGAGATGCTAAAAAAAGAGGCGTTAAAATTACTTGTGAAACTTGTCCACATTATTTTACATTTACAGTAGATGAAGTATTAAAATCAGGAACCAATGCCAAAATGAACCCACCATTAAGAGAAGAAAAAGATAGACAAGCGATTATCGAAGGATTAAAAGAAGGAACCATTGATTGTATCATTACAGACCATGCACCACATGCAGAATCAGAAAAAAATGTAGAGCTATCAAAAGCACCAAATGGAATTATTGGATTTGAAACAGCACTTCCAGCTGAAATTATGAACTTAGTAGAACCAGGACATATTGATTATCTAAATCTAGTAAGACTTACTTCATATACGCCATCAAAATTATTACATATTGACAATGAAAGAGGAAGCATAGAAACAGGAAAAATGGCAGATATTACGATATTTGACCCAAATGAAGAATATGTATATACAAAAGAAATGATAGTATCTAAATCAAAAAACAGTCCATTTATCGGAAAAACACTAAAAGGAAAAGTAAAATACACAATTGTAAACGGAAAAGTTGTATATGAGGGGTGAAACGTTAGGGACGGGTCAAATCGTTCCAAAATGGAACGATTTAACCCGTCCCCAACGTTCCAAAAAGAAAGGGATGAATTTGAAATGATAAATGCAATGGATAAATTAATTGATAAAATCAAAGAAACCAATAATCCAACGGTTATGGGATTAGATCCTAGATATGAAATGATACCAAAATGTATTAGAAATAAATATGAAGAAAATTTAGAAGGTGTAGGAAAAGCAATTGTAGAGTTCAATAAAGCATTAATTGATGCAACATATGACATCATACCAGCTGTAAAACCACAAATTGCCTTTTATGAAATGTATGGATTAGAAGGAATGAAGGCTTTTGAGGAAACTTGTCAATATGCAAAAGAAAAAGGTATGATTGTTATAGCAGATATTAAAAGAGGAGATATTGGAAGTACGGCAAAAGCGTATTCAAGTGCTTTCTTAGGAAAGACAAAAATAGGAGAAAAAGAGGAAAGCATTTATGATGTGGATTTTGTAACAGTAAATCCATATTTAGGAATTGATGGAGTGAAACCATTTATAGAAGATGCACAAAAATATGGAAAAGGTGTATTTATCCTTGATAAAACATCAAATCCATCATCTGGAGAATTACAAGACTTGAAACTAGAAACAGGAGAAGAAGTATACACAAAAGTTGCAAAACTTGTGGAAGAATGGGGAAAAGATTTAATAGGAACATATGGATATAGTAGTATTTCAACGGTTGTAGGTGCAACATATCCAAAACAATTGCAAGATTTAAGAAAAACAGCACCACATACCTTTTTCTTAATACCAGGTTATGGAGCACAAGGAGGAAAAGCAGAAGATATTGCTTTAGGATTTGATGAAAATGGAATTGGTGGAATTGTTAACAGCTCTAGAGGATTAATGTGTGCATACAAATCAGAACTATGGAAAGATAAGTACACAGAAGAGGATTTTGCAAAAGCAACAAGAGCAGAAGCTATTAGAATGAGAGATGAATTAAATCAAGCAATCAAATAGAAAAAGGAAGAAGTGAAAAATATGAAACTAGCCAAGCATACAGATATGCAATGGTTTGATTTACATACATTACCAGAAAATTTAACAATCACAACAAAACATGCAGTTAAACATTATAAAGAAGAGGAGGGATAATATGCCAAAGCAAGTATTAGCAAAATTGGTAGAAAAAGAAGAAGTCATTAAAGGAATTTACAAATTTAGTGTAAAAGCAAGTGAAATCGTAGAAGATGCAAAACCAGGAAATTTTATTGAAATCAGAGTAACTGATCAAGTAGAACCATTTTTAAGAAGACCAATTAGCATTTATAATTTAGATAGAAAAAATGGAATTCTAGAATTTATTTTCCAAGTAAAAGGAAAAGGAACAGAAATATTAGCAAGAAAAGAAGTTGGAGATTCAATAGATATTATAGGACCATTGGGATATGGAACATTTAAAACAGATAAATTTAACAAATTAGCAGTGATTGGTGGAGGAATTGGAATATTCCCATTATATGAACTTTCTAAAGAAGCAAAGCTTGAGAAAAAAGAAGTACATTGTTATTTAGGATTTAGAAATCAAGATTTTGTTATGCTAGAAAAAGAATTTGAAGAAGTAACAGATAGTTTAGTGATTACAACAGATGATGGAAGCTATAAAAATAAAGGATTTGCCATTGATTATTTAATGGAAGATATGAAAAAAGAGCATTATGATTGTATCTATGCTTGTGGACCACTTCCAATGCTAAAAGCGGTTCAAAAATATGCAAATGAAAATAACATCGAATGTCAAATATCATTAGAAGAAAAAATGGGATGTGGATTAGGTGTATGTTTAGGATGTGCTGTGAAAACAGCTAAAAGTCCAAAAGATGCACCAGAATATTTCCATGTTTGTAAAGGCGGACCAGTATTTAACGCAAGAGATGTAGAGATTTAATCCGGGAAAATGGTATAAAATAAAGGATTTTAACTTTTACTCAAAATTAAATCAAAAATAAGAGAAAGAGGAAGAAATAAAATGCCAGGATTTACAATACATATTGCCATAGCAAAAGAATATGCAAAAAAACATGAAAAAGAAATAAAAAATATGGATGAATTTATAGAAGGCTCTATTGCACCAGATTATATTCCCATAGAAAATAAACATATTTCTAAAAGTGAAACACATTATGGAAAATGGGGAGATTGGGCAAGAGATGACCAAATCATCTATTTGGATAAATTTTTGCAAGACGAAAAAGTAGATTTAAGCAAAGAATATTGGAAAGGATATTTTATCCATCTATTAACAGATGATTATTTTGATAGAATTTATTTTAGAGAAGAAGCAAAACAAGCAAAAGAAAATCAAGATACATTTCATAATGATTATGATTGCTTAAATGCAGAAATCATAAAAAGATATCATGTAGAAGTTATGGAAAAAATAGAAAAATATATGAATGAAATAAATGAAAAGCCGAAATATTTGAAATTAGAAAAAATTATACAATTTATTGAAGAAGTTTCAAATATTGATTTGCAACAGCAAACAGAAATCATTAAAAGAAAAGCAAAATGAAAAGGTTGTAAAAATCAAATCTTTTAGAAGAAAGGAATGAGACATATGAATACAAAAGTAAATTTTGCAGGAATCGAAATGAAAAATCCAGTAACTGTGGCATCTGGTACATTTGGTTATGGAAGAGAATATGCCGACTTTTTTGATTTAGGAAAATTAGGAGCCATTATCACAAAAGGAACTTCTTTAAGACCAAAAAGTGGAAACAAGCCATCAAGGGTATGTGAAACACCAAGTGGAATGTTAAATAGTATTGGACTTCAAAATCCAGGAGTAGAATATTTTGCAAATAATGATTTACCCTTTTTAAGAAAATTTGACACAAAAATTATTGTCAATGCATGTGGAAGTTCAATTGATGAATATGTAGAATTATGTAAGATATTAAATAATTTAGATATTGATGGTGTAGAATTAAATTTATCTTGTCCAAATGTAAAAGAAGGATGTATGGCATTTGGAAATACGTATGAAGGAGTTAAGAAAGTAACTAGTGAAGTAAGAAAAGTATTGGACAAACCATTAATTGTAAAATTAACGCCAAATGTAACAGATATTGCTGGAATTGCAAAAGGTGTAGAAGATGGTGGAGCAGATGCGGTTTCTTTAATCAATACATTATTAGCGATGAAAATTGATATTTATAAAAGAAAACCAATTCTTGCTAATAATACAGGTGGATTATCAGGACCAGCTATCAGACCAGTTGCTGTTAGAATGGTATATCAAGTAGCACAAGCAGTCAATATTCCAATTATGGGATTAGGAGGAATTGTATCAGGAGAAGATGCTATCGAATTTATGTTAGCAGGAGCAACAACTGTTTCAATTGGGGCTGGAAACTTTATAGACCCATATACAAGTGTGAAAGTGGTTGAAGGAATCGAAGAATATATGAAAAAATGTAATGTAGAAGATATCAACGATATTATTGGAAAAGTGGAAATGAATTAAAAAGCAAATAGAAATTTTCTTTGAAAATTTTATTAAATAGAAAAGAATACTTGAAAAGTATTCTTTTTTGGTATAGAATAAGAAAGGTCGAGCAAGACTAAAAAATAAAAGTCAAAGACTTTTAAATATAAAGGAGGAATTATTATGTCAGTAAAACTAGGAATTAACGGTTTTGGAAGAATTGGAAAATTATCATTCCAAGCAGCATTAGCAAAAGAAGGAGTAGAGGTTGTAGCAGTAAATGATCCATTTGTTACAGCAGACTACATGGCATATATGACAAAATTTGACACAGTACACGGAAGATTTAATGGAACAATTGAAGAAAAAGATGGAAATCTAGTAGTAAACGGAAAAGAAATAAAAGTATATAATGAAATGGACCCACACAACATCCCATGGGGAGAATTAGGTGTTGAATATGTATTAGAATGTTCAGGCGTATTCACAACAATGGAAAAAGCACAAGCACACTTAGATGCTGGAGCAAAACAAGTTGTTATCAGTGCTCCATCAAAAGATGCACCAATGTTTGTTATGGGAGTAAACAATACAGAATATAAACCAGAAATGAACATTGTATCAAATGCATCATGTACAACAAACTGTTTAGCACCACTTGCTAAAGTTATCAATGATAAATTTGGTATTACAGAAGGATTAATGACAACAGTACATGCAACAACAGCAACACAAAAAACAGTTGATGGAGCTTCTAAAAAAGATTGGAGAGGTGGTAGAGCAGCAGCAGCTAATATTATCCCATCTTCAACAGGAGCTGCAAAAGCAGTTGGAAAAGTTATTCCTTCATTAAATGGAAAATTAACAGGTATGTCATTCAGAGTACCAACAGTTGATGTTTCAGTTGTTGACTTAACATGTAATTTAGCAAAACCAACAACATATGAAGAAATTTGTAAAGCTATGAAAGAAGCTTCTGAAAATGAATTCAAAGGAATCATCGAATATACAGATGAACCAGTTGTATCTTCAGACTTCATTTCAGATCCACATACATCAATCTTTGATGCTTCAGCTGGAATCATGTTAACAGATACATTTGTAAAATTAGTAGCTTGGTATGATAATGAATGGGGATATTCAAACAAATTAGTAGACTTAGCTTGCTATATTGCATCTGTAAAATAATAAAATGTGTAAAAATTAAATAAATATATTGAAAAATCTCTAATTATATTGTAAAATAATGGAAATATACTTAGAGATTTTTTTGTTTGTAAATTTTTATTAAAGTATATTTATATCAATTTAAAATTTATATCTTATTAATTAAAGAATAATGATATTTATAGAAAAATAAAGTGTTTTGTTTAATATTTGAAAATCCAAAAGTTAATTTATATATATTTGTAAAAAATTCATTTCAACTATTTTTATTCTAATTTTATTCTTTTTATTAGAAAAATTCCCATTATATAATTTCGGTATATTTGTTGTATAAATATGTATCTATTTTTTTAATTCAGTGTTTTTTATCTATTCAAAAAAGAATTTTGTTATATCCAGCAAAATTATACATAGATGTAAGGTATTTTTACTATATAATAAGAAATTACAAAATAAAAATAAAATCTCTAATATATTAAATAAAATCAAACAGATTTATTGAATAAAACAGATTCGTTTGATAGAATGAAAGGAGAATTTAAGGTGACCAATTTTAGTAAATTAAAGGAAGTAGATATGCTACCATTATCAAATGATTATGTATTTAAAAGAATTTTTGGAAAGGGTGGTAATGAAAAAATTTTAAAAAGTTTGTTAGAGGCAATATTAAGAATTGAAATACAAAAGGTAGAAATAAAAAATCCAGAAATACCCAAAGAAACGATAAATGAAAAATTAAGTATATTAGATATAAAAGCAGAGATTAATGACAATACAATTATCGATATTGAATTACAAGTAGGAAATACAACAGCCATTGAAAAAAGATTAGTAGTATATAATGCAAAACTAATAGCAGGAGAAATAAAAGTATCAGAAAAATATCAAAAAGCAAAAGATACAATTGTGATATGTATCATAAATGATAATGTCATAAAACGAAATGCGTATTTAAGTTTAGCTATGTTAAAGTATGAGAAAACAGAAGAAATTCGATATATCAATATGGGGTATGAAAAGGAAGAAGAATATTTAACAGACATGGTAAAATACTATATCATAGAATTACCAAAGTTTAAGAAGAAAAAGCCAAAAGTAGCAGATTTATTA
>CASEOS010000019.1 GCA_949289635.1 uncultured Eubacteriales bacterium
AGCTAATTTAGAAGAATTTGGTATGGTTAATTGTGCAATTTAATTATATAGATTAAATTTTTATATAATTTTGTTTCACATCATTGACACAACAACATGCCAAAATGGCACGTCCCCTTTGGCAACTTTACTATTTTGAAAAAATATGCTAAAATTATGTAGATTAACAAAAAAGAAAGAAGGAAATAAAATTTTGAGTATTCGCGTGTTAGCAATTATCAATCCAACATCTGGAAAAGGAAATATAAAAAATTATATAAAAGAAATTAGAAAAAACTTAGAAGAACAGAATATGCAAGTCAATATTCAACTTACCAAAAAAGAATATAATGCAAGAAACATTGTTATAGACCATATAGAAGAAGCTGATTTAATATTGGTTTGTGGAGGAGATGGCACATTTAATGAAACCATTTCTGCACTAATGGAAATGAATATAAAAGATGTTAGTGTTGCCTATATTCCTATGGGGACAACAAATGATTTGGCAAGAAGTTTAGATATGCCGATAAAAGATATTTCAATTACTAAGAAATTGTTAGAGTCAAAAGCAAAAATATTAGATGTAGGAAGATTTAATGAGAATAGGTATTTTTGCTATGTAGCAGCTTTTGGAGTAATTACAGATGTAGCCTATAAAACTTCACAAAAAGCAAAGAATAAATATGGTAAATTAGCTTATTATATAAAAGCTATAAAAGAATTGATTCGAATTCCAACCTATAAAGTCAGAATACAATTTGATGATGAAGAATTAGAAGGAGAATTTATCTATGGTGGAATTACGAATTCTGAATCAATAGCTGGTTTTAAATGGTTTCATAGAGAAGATATTGATTTAGCAGATGGAAAATTTGAAGCTATTTTTATTAGAAAGCCAAAGAAACTTTCAGGATATTTCCGTTTATTAAGTGATTTTAGACATAAAGATTATATGGTAAATCGAGATTTTGTTTATTTTAAAGCAAATAAAATTACAGTCACAACTGAAAAAAATGTGGATTGGACAGTTGATGGAGAATTTGCAGGAAATACGAATATTGCCAATATTGAAAATTGCCATAAAGCGATAGAATTAGCGATTTGTGAAAAGGGGAACGAATAGATGAATGTATATACAGCATTAAATGAGATGTTAGAATATATAGAAGAAAATTTAGAAAATAAGATAGAATATAGTAAATTAGCACAATTTTTAGGAACAAATGAAGTTATGTTGCAAAGGTTATTTAGTATGTTATGCAATATTTCTTTATCAGAATACATTAGAAAGAGAAGATTAACAAAAGCAGGAATTGATTTAATTAATGGACAAGAAAAAATCATTGATATTGCATTGAAATATCAATATGATAATGCTACTTCATTTTCAAGAGCGTTTGAAAAATTTTATGGGGTAAAACCAAGTCAAATAAAAAAAGAACCAATAGGCTTAAAAGTATTTTCGAAAATTCATTTTGATGAAAAAGAAGAAGATAATGAAAATATAGAATATTCCATTATTGAAAGAGAAAAAATGATACTTTATGGAAAAAAAGTAGAAACAACCATTAGTGATATTCGAACAGATGCACCCGCTTTTTGTAAGCTCATGAGAACAAAATATAGTGGAGATTTTCAATATGGAATGACAGAATATATAGAGAGATTTGGAGAAACAAAATGTTATTTTTGGGTTTTGTATGAAAATCATCAAAAAGGTTTAGAAACATATGAAATACCAAAATCAAAATGGATTTCTATTAGAATCAACTCTCAAGAAGCTAAAGATATTCAAAAACAAATTAGAAAATTTTATGCTAAATTTATTCCAAGTTGTGAATATAAGATTAAAGAATTACCAGAATTAGAATATTATCATGATGATATAACTGATTTTTTAGTACCAATTGAATTATAGTATACAATAAAAAAACTGACTTATTTCGTATAGAAAAAGTCAGTTTTTCTGTTTATAGAACTGATACAATATAATTGGTGATGATAAAATGAAATATTTAACAGAGGTATTTTTAACACAAGAAAGTGTAGAAGAAAATGTCTGGTCTAAATTTTTATATGCTGTATCAAAATTAAATGGAATTTTTAGAAAATGGAAGATGTATGTATATATAGAAAATAATACCATCCGATATTTCATACAATCCTCTAGAAAATTGCCATCTATCATACAAGATTTTAGTGAATTTATATTAAAAAAGGTAGAGGAAGAAGAAGAAAATCTTTTTCAAGAAAA
This sequence comes from uncultured Eubacteriales bacterium, assembly GCA_949289635.1. Classification (GTDB taxonomy): domain Bacteria; phylum Bacillota; class Clostridia; order TANB77; family CAG-508; genus CAG-269. The sequence goes on from CASEOS010000019.1 coordinate 2,237, forward strand.
ATCAATTACAAATAGATGGTATCTAGTGACCAATAAAGAAAAAAGTGGATTAGATATTTATGATAAAGCAGAAGTAAAAAAAGGTAAAAAATTAAAATTTCTAGAAATAGATATATTGCCAATAACCAAAAGTTATTATCGATTTAGAACATATTTATTTTTTGAAAGTCCATATGGATATCTGATAAAACGAAGAGCTGTATTTAGTGTGCCATATCAATTATTAGCCATTGATTTTTCGAAATATAATCGTTTCTTTTATAGAAAAGATGCTACAAAATTTTTAGATATACAAAAAACTATGCATATCTTAAAAGATAACAAAGAAGATGCTTTTTTAAGAGTAAATACATTCCCATACCTAATAGAAGATTATTATTTACACTTAAATCAATATGATTTTGATAAACATTCTATTATTGTAGGGGCAAGTGGAACAGGAAAATCAAAATTGATTAGTACCATGGTTGCCAATTTATCAAGTAATGAAGAATATAGAAGAAAATATAAAGTTGTAGTAATAGATCCACATGCAGAAATTAAAAATGATATTGGAGGAATTGAAAATACAAAAATATTGGATTTTGAAAAAGCCAAAAATAGTTTTAATTTGTTTATGAGAGCATCAAATGATTTAATCGTTACTACAGAATTAATCTTATCCTTATTCCAAACATTAATGGCAGATCAATATAATTCTAAATTGGAAAGAGTATTAAGACATAGTATCTATTTATTAACCAAATTAAATAAAATGGATTTTGTAAATTTAAAGAAATTATTAACAGAAGTGGAATATAAAAATGAATTACTAAAAGCCGATGGACTATTAGAAAGTACAGTTGATTTCTTTTCAGTAGATTTCAATAAATTAAAAACAGAATCTTATCAAGAAGCTTTTTCACCAATATTAGCATTTATTGATGAAATGGAATTATTACCAGGATTAAAAAGTAAAGGAACAGAAAGAGATTTAAAAGATATTTTAGAAGAAAACTTCTTAACCATTGTATCTTTAAATCAAAGTAAATTAGGAATGAAAGCAACCAAAACAATTGCAGGATTTACAATGCAACAAATCTTACAATTGATTCAAAATTACACATATGATGAACATATTATCTTTATTATTGATGAGGTTGCCTTATTGGAAAATCCAATATTAAGTAGATTTTTGGCAGAAAGTAGAAAATACAACTTATCATTAATATTAGCACAACAATATTTTAACCAAATTAGTGAACCTTTGCAAAAAGCAATCTTTTCCAATATGATTAATTATTATATATTTAGAGTATCAAGAGAAGATGCCAGAATTTTAGATGGAAATGTGAGAATGGATGTGGCTGTAAAAAATACATTTATTACAAGAATGAAAATTCTAACAGAATTAAGAAATCGAGAATGTATTGTTCGAATTGGAAGTCAAGGAAAGGTATATCCTGCTTTTCAAGCAAGAACATTGGATTTTACACCAATGCCCCAAAGAGTATTAAATCAGATATTAACAACAGAATTTAACTTTGAAGGGGAAAAAGAGGAAAACATAGTAGAAAAGAAGAAGGAAAAAGAGAATATCTTTTCAATTGATGATAATATCAGTCTAAAAGATATTATGGCATCTCAATCAGCGTCAAGAAAACGTTTTTCTACTAATTTTATATAACTATATTTTTAGTTTTTATATGATTTTACTTCTAAAAAGTGTAAAGATTTTTGCAAGTGAAAAATTGTTATGCAATTTTTCTTTGTAATGTTGTTGAAGAGAAAATGAATTTTTCTTTTCAAAGGAAAAAAGGAGGGAATTGTTTGGATACGAAAGAAACAATGGAAGTGGTAAATAAAACATTTATGGCAATATTTGGACAAACTAGTCCATATACATTAGAAGAGGTATTATCTGAATTTGCTTTTGATGTTAGATTACCGCAAAGAGTCATCGATAGTGTAACAGGGGAAGAAACTTGGGCATCTGCGGTAAGTTCTGCAAAATATATTACACAAGAAAATATGAGAAAATATGATGAAAAGAAGGGGTGGATGATTCCCAAACGAAATGTAAAAAATTTAAAAGAAATTTTAGAAATTTGGAAAATAACCAATTATACAACAACACAAAGGATATATGATTGTATCAATGTATCACAAAGTGATCCTATGTATACTTCAGAAAATGTATTTCGTTCTACGGATTGCAGAAAATGTAAAAACACCATATTTTCAGATGGATGTAATAATTGTGAAAATATCATTGCTTGTCAAAGAAGTGCTACTTCTAGTTTTGGCTTAAGGATTGCTGATTCAGCTGATTGTACAAATAGTTATAATGTAATTTGTTCTAGCAAAATTGCTAATTCTTATTTCATACAAGATTGTAATAATCTATATGAATGTATCTTTTGTTCACATATAGCTAACAAAAAATATTGTATTGCGAATATGCAATTTGAAAAAGAGGAATATGCTGTTATAAAAAAGGCAATTGTGAAATGGATTTTGACGAAGAAATAAATAATAGCAAACCAACAATTTAGCAACCAGTAAGGTGAATTTCACCACGCTGATTGCTTTTTATATGTTTTTCTCCCATTGACAAAATAACAAAAAAATGTAATAATTATGCAATATAAAAGAGAAAAATAAGAAGAAAAGAGGAAATAAAATGAGCAAATATTATTTTACATCAGAAAGTGTAACAGAAGGGCATCCAGACAAATTATGTGATACTATTTCAGACTGTATATTAGATGAATATTTAAAACAAGATACATCTGCAAGAGTAGCAGTAGAAACCTTTGCTTCAGGTAATAGAATTACTATTGCAGGACAAATAACTGCTAAAGGCGAAGTAGATATAGAAAAATTAGTAAGAGAAAAAATAAAAGAAATCGGATATGACAATGAACATATTGATATGGATTATAAAACATGTAAAATTGATATAAATATTACCAAACAAAGCCCAGATATTGCATTAGGTGTAGATGTTGGAGGAGCTGGAGACCAAGGAATTATGTTTGGATTTGCTTGTGATGAAACACCAGAATATATGCCATATGCCATTTCTATGGCTCACAAGTTATCTAAACGATTAACAGAGGTAAGAAGAAATAAAGAGATAAACTATTTAAGACCAGATGGAAAAACACAAGTAACCGTTGAATATGAAAATGATAGACCAAAAAGAATTGAAACTATATTGGTTTCTACACAACATAATGAAGAAATCAGCCAAGAAACATTAAAGAAAGATATTATTGCAAAAGTTATCAAACCAGTCATTCCAGAAAATATGATAGATAAAGATACAAAAATTTATATCAATCCAACTGGAAAATTTGTTATTGGAGGACCTTTAGGAGATACAGGACTTACTGGTAGAAAAATTATTGTCGATACATATGGTGGATATGCCCGTCATGGTGGAGGCGCATTTTCTGGAAAAGATGCAAGTAAAGTAGATAGATCTGCGGCATATATGTTAAGACATATTGCCAAAAATATTGTTGCAAATGGATATGCAAAAAAATGTGAAATACAAATTTCCTATGCGATAGGAATGAAAAAACCATTATCTATTCATGTAAACACATTTGGAACAGGTATTATATCAGAAGAAGCTTTAATTACAAAAATTAAAGAAAAATTTGACTTAACACCAGATGGCATTATTAAATATTTAGAATTAGATAAACCAATCTATTCTTTAACAACCAATTATGGCCATTTTGGAAAAGAAAATTTGACATGGGAAAAAGTTGTGAAATTTTAATATAATGAATGAAACATATGCTGCTTCAAAAGAAAAATAAGAAATAAAAATGAATTAAGAATGGAGAACTACAAATGTTAAAACGAATAATAGAAAAGAACTATAAATGGATTATTGCTTTCCTTTGTCTAATTATTGTTATCATGCTATTAGAAGATATTTTTGAAAATGAACAATTAACATTGGATATGGTTGTATATAGATTAGTCATCTTGAATTTAAGGTCTGAGCCACTAACTGTCATGATGAAGGTAATAACCAATTTATCTTCTGCATATGTATTAATAGCGATAACCTTAGGAACGTTGCTTTTTATAAAAAACAAAAAAGTAGGTTTATGTATTGCCACTAATTTGGCTATGACAACATTACTAAACCAATTATTAAAATATATTGTACAAAGACCAAGACCAGAGGGATACAGATTAATTGCTGAAAGTGGGTATAGTTTTCCATCAGGACATTCTATGGTCAGTATGGCATTTTATGGGCTCATCATTTATTTAATATGGAAAATGGTAAGAAACAAAAAAATAAAATACATTAGTTGTGGGATTTTAGGGCTTTTAATACCAATGATTGGGTTTAGTAGAATTTATTTAGGTGTACATTATGCAAGTGATGTGATTGGTGGATTTGCAATATCTATCGTATATTTATTGTTATTTACGAATATTGCTAGGTCTGTATTACAATTAGAAAAGGAAAAAATAAAAATCATGGATAAAAGAAAAATGGTAAAATTAAGAAAAAAGAGAAAAAAATTAAGAAATAGTTTTAAATATGCTTTTGAAGGAATTGTAGAAGCATGGAAAACAGAACAAAATTTAAAAATACATTTTGTGATTATGGCATTGGTTATTATTGCAGGATTCATGTTTAAAATATCAGCAATGGAATGGATAATATGTTTATTATTATTTGCAATTGTCATTTCATTAGAATTAATTAATACAGCAATTGAAACCACAGTAGATATTGCTATGCCAGATATTAATGAAAAAGCCAAATATGCAAAAGATATTGCAGCAGGTGCTGTACTATTTTCTGCAATCATTTCTGTGATTATTGGATTGATTATATTTTTACCTAAAATTTTTGGATAAAATTAGAATAAAAAATGATTTTGAAGTCGTAGTAAAAACGGCTTCTTTTTTCATTGTATAGGAAAAATCAACTTTTATAATGAGGTCTGAATTGTTACAATATGATTATGAAAATTAAAAAAAGACTTGTGCTTTTCTTTGTTTATAGTATATAATGTTGAAGTAAAAGAAAGGAAAGTGAATAAAATGGCATTTATTGAAGAAATCAAACAAAGAGCAAAACAAGAAATCAAAACAATTATCCTTCCAGAAGCAGAAGATATTAGAGTATTACAAGCAACTGAGAAGGTAATGAAAGAAAAATATGCAAATATCATTTTAATAGGAAATGAAGAAAATATTTTAGAAAAGGCAAAAACAAATGCGGTAAATATTGAAGGTGCCAAAATTGTAGATCCACAAAAGTCAGAAGATTATGAAAAATACACAAATCTTTTGTATGAATTAAGAAAACACAAAGGAATGACAATAGAAAAAGCAAAAGAATTGGTTTTAGACCCAGTATATTATGGAATGTTGATGGTGAAAGATAATAAAGCAGATGGATTAGTTTCAGGAGCAGCACATTCTACATCAGATACATTAAGACCAGCTTTACAAATTTTAAAAACAGCACCAGATACCAAATTAGTTTCTGCTTTTTTTGTTATGGTTGTACCTGATTGTGAATATGGTGAAAATGGTGTATTTATATTTGGAGATAGTGGACTAAATGAAAATCCTAATCCAGAGCAATTATCAGAAATTGCCATTTCATCTAGTAAAAGCTTTAAACAACTAGTAGGAAAAGAAGCTAAAGTAGCCATGCTATCTTATTCAACCTATGGAAGTGCACATTCAGAATTAACTGAAAAAGTTATTGAAGCAACAAAATTAGTAAAAGAAAAACAAACAGACTTATTAGTAGATGGAGAATTGCAATTAGATGCAGCCATTATTCCAGAAATTGCAAAATCAAAAGCACCAAATAGTCCATTAAAGGGAGAAGCAAATGTATTAATATTCCCTGATTTAAACGCAGGAAATATTGGATACAAATTAGTACAAAGATTGGCAAAAGCAGAAGCATATGGACCATTATGTCAAGGAATTGCAAAACCAGTAAATGATTTATCAAGAGGATGTAATAGTGATGATATTGCAGGAGTTGTTGCTATAACAGCAGTACAAGCACAACAGATATAACAGAATATATAATGGAAAAATAATTTAAAGATAATATTTTACCAAACTAATAATGTTAATTGTTGAAATGATAATCATCAAATTATAGAAAAGGAGTTTTTATGAAAATATTAGTCTTAAATTCAGGAAGTTCGTCATTAAAATATCAAGTCATTGATATGGAGACCCAAAACTTTTTAGCAAAAGGATATTTTGAAAGAATTGGTCAGTCGGATTCATTTTTAACACATAAAGTAAAGGGAGAAGTGCATAAATTTGAACATTATGCGAAAAACCATGATAAAGCCATTTCATTTGTATTAAGCAGACTTACCAATCCACATTATGGCGTTATTAAAAACTTAGAAGAATTAGGTGGTATTGGACATAGAGTGGTTCATGGTGGAGAAAAATTTGCTAATCCAGTTCTGATAACAGATGAAGTCATAAAAGGAATAGAGGAGTGTGTGGACTTAGCACCATTACACAATCCAGCAGCAATCTTAGGGATTAAAGCTTGTAAAAAATTAGCACCAAACATCAAAATGGTAGCTGTGTTTGATACAGCCTTTCATCAAACACTAGAAAAAGAAAGATATATTTATCCAATACCATATGAATATTATGAAAAGTATGGCATTAGAAAATATGGATTTCATGGAACTTCTCATCAATTTGTTGCCAATAGAGCAGCAGAATTAGTAGGAAAAGATATCAAAAAATTAAAGATTATTAATTGCCATTTAGGCCAGGGCGCAAGTGTGTGTGCTATTCAATATGGAAAATCAGTAGAAACCAGTATGGGATTAACGCCACTTGGAGGAATTTCTATGGGAACCCGAAGTGGAGATTTAGATCCATCGGTGGTCACCTATATTATGAAAAAAGAAAATCTAAAACCAGATGAAATGGAAAACATATTAAACAAACAATCAGGCGCTTATGGAATATCAGGTGTGTCAGTTGACTTTAGAGATATTGAGGCAGAAGCAGCGGCCAAAGACGCAAGATCAATGTTAGCACTTGACAATTTTCACTACTTAGCTGCTAGCTATGTTGCCAAATGTGCAGTAGCCATGAATGGATTTGACATATTAACCTTTACAGCAGGCGTAGGAGAAAAAGGACAAGATTCAAGAGAAGCCATTTGTGATTATTTGGAAGTATTTGGAGTTAAAATAGACAAAGAATACAATCAAAAGGTAAAAGGAATTGAAGCAGAAATTACAGCAAAAGATGCAAAGGTTAGAACATTTGTCATTCCAACAAATGAGGAATTGATGATAGCAAGAGCAACCATGGAACGATAGGGACGTGTCAAATCGTTCCACCAATAAAAAAATTTCTGTATAGTAAAAAGAAAAATATAAATTAGAGGAGGAAAAAATGAAAGTTTTAGTTTTAAATTGTGGTAGTTCATCACTAAAGTATCAATTAATTAACATGGAAACAGAAGAAGTGTTGGCTTCTGGAAAATATGAAAGAATTGGAGAAGAAGAAGCGTTTATTACACATAAGGTAAATGGACAAAAAATCGAAATTAAAAAACCAGCATATAATCATAAAGAAGCAATTGAATTTACATTAGAGCAATTTACAAATCCAGAGTATAAAGTGATTGATTCTTTAGATGAAATTAGTGCCGTAGGACATAGAGTTGTTCATGGTGGAGAAAAGATAACGGAATCTGTTGTCATTACAGATGAGGTTATTCAAACAATAGAAGAATGTACAGATTTAGCACCATTGCATAATCCAGCATGTATGTTAGGAATTGAAGCTTGTAGAGAAGTTATGCCAAATAAACCAATGGTAGGTGTATTTGATACAGCATTCCATTCATCAATTCCAAAGGATAAATTTATTTATCCAATTCCTTATGAGTATTATGAGAAATATGGAGTTAGAAAATATGGATTCCATGGAACTTCTCATATGTATGTATCTCAAAGACTTGGTGAGATAGAAAACAAATCTCTTGAAGGAACAAAAATTGTTACTTGCCATTTAGGCCAAGGGGCTAGTATATGTGCTGTAAAAGATGGTAAATCAATGGATACAAGTATGGGATTAACACCACTTGCAGGATTACCTATGGTAACAAGAAGTGGGGATTTAGATCCATCAGTAGTTACTTTTATCATGAAAAAAGAAAATCTAGATGCACAAACCATGGAAGATATCTTAAATAAAAAATCTGGATTAGCAAGTATATCAGGTATGGCACCAGATTTTAGAGTCATAGAAGATGAATCAAACAAAGGAACAGAAAGAGCAAAAATTGCAATTGAACAATTTAACTATTCTATTGCAAGTTTTATTGCAAAATATGCTGTTGCTATGAAAGGTATTGATTATATCATCTTTACAGGTGGTATTGGTGAAAATCAAATTCATATCAGAGAAGGGATTTGCCAAAAACTAGAATTTATGGGTGTAAAATTAGACTTAGATGAAAACAACATGAGAGGAGAAGAAAAAGTAATTTCAACACCTGATTCAAAGGTAAAAGTATATGTTATCCCTACAAATGAAGAATTAATGATTGCAAAAGAAACCAAAAGGCTTGTAGGGAAAAATAATTAGTAAAGTATAGAAGAACACATATAAAATAATATGTGTTCTTGAAATATATTTTGATAAAGCAAAATATAAAGTTACATAATATAAAAAACAAAAAATGGTTTACACCACGACAAAAATATGATATACTAGTACTATCAATTTTTAGGAGGACATAGTATGAAGAAACGGTTAAAGATTAATGTGGAAGCAATAATGGAAAAAATTTCTATTTTAGCTACAATATTAATGGCAATTGTTTCCATATACAATTGTTGCGCTGATATAAAGCGCGATTCAAAGAAACTTGTAAACCGTGACAAAAGTGAGGGGAGTTAATCTCCATCGCTATTTTAATATTTTAATAGATGGAGGAGTTAATATGGCAAAGATTTTAGAAGATATTTCAAGAACATTTAATGAATTTTTATTATTACCAAACTTAACAGATGAAAGATGTATACCAAATAAGGTGTCTTTAAAAACACCACTTGTAAAATACAAAAAAGGAGAAGAGCCAAAATATTCTGCAAATATCCCAATGGTATCTGCTATTATGCAATCTGTATCTGGAGTAGATATGGGAATTGCCTTAGCAAGAGAAGGTGGAGTTGCATTTATTTATGGTTCACAAAGTATTGAATCACAAGCAGAAATGGTAAGACAAGTAAAAAAACATAAAGCAGGATTTATAGTAAGTGATTCCAATGTAAAATCTGGAACACCTTTAAAAGATGTGATTGACTTAGTTATCAAAACAGGACATTCAACAGTTATGATTACAGAGGATGGAACTGCAAAAGGAAAATTTATTGGATTAGTAACAGATAAAGATTATCGTGTATCAAGAGATGATTTAAATGCTCCAATTGATAATTTTATGACATCAAAAGAAAAGGCTGTATGGGCACATGAAGGAATTTCTTTATCAGAAGCCAATGATTTAATATGGGAAAAGAAAATAGCATGTTTGCCAATATTAACGAAAGAAGGAAATTTAAAATATCTAGTATTTAGAAAAGATTATGAAGAGAGAAAAAATAATCCAGATTCTTTATTAGATGAAGATAAGAGATATATTGTAGGTGCAGGTATCAATACAAGAGACCACGAACAAAGAATACCAGCATTAGTAGATGCAGGTGTAGATTTACTTTGTATGGATTCTTCAGATGGATATTCTGTATGGCAAAAAAATACAATAGATTTTGTAAGAGCAAAATATGGAGATTCTGTTAAAATTGGTGCAGGAAATGTTGTAGATGCAGAAGGATTTAGATATTTAGCAGAAGCAGGAGCAGACTTCATTAAAGTAGGTGTTGGTGGAGGATCTATTTGTATCACACGTGAAACCAAAGGTATCGGACGTGGACAAGCCTCAGCTTTAATCGATGTTATTGCAGAAAGAGATAAATATTTTGAAGAAACAGGAATCTATATCCCAGTTTGTTCAGATGGTGGAATTGTACATGACCATCACATTACGATTGCTTTGGCATTAGGAGCAGATTTTGTTATGATGGGAAGATATTTTGCTAGATTTGATGAAAGCCCAACAAGAGTTGTTAAAAAAGGAAATGGCTATGTAAAAGAGTATTGGGGAGAAGGTTCTAATAGAGCAAGAAACTGGCAAAGATATGATATGGGAGGAGATGCAAAACTTTCATTTGAAGAAGGTGTTGATTCATATATTCCATATGCAGGAAAATTAAAAGATAATTTAGCAATTACTTGTGCGAAAATAAAATCAACAATGTGTAACTGTGGAAGTGTTACAATTCCTGAATTACATGAAAAAGCAAGATTAACATTAGTTTCTGATGTTAGTATTTCAGAAGGTAGTGCACATGATGTTATCTTAAAAGAAATTGATAATCAATATAAATAAATTCAACAAAAAATAACTGAGATGATAGTTTTGTCTCAGTTATTTTTTTAAACTGTGTATTGCTCAGGAAAAAGGTTGCAAAAAAAACGATATAATGATAAGATAATGAAGAAAAATAATGTCTAAATAGAGGAGAAAATGAATGAAAAAACTTTTTTTTGCAACACATAACTTAGACCTAGGTGGAATAGAAACAGCACTTGTTACATTAGCAAATGAATTATCAGAAAGAGGTTATGATGTAACAATTGGATTGGAAAAAAGAGAAGGTGTGTTTTTAGACAGATTAAATAAAAAAATAAAAATAGTAGAATATAACACTAATAACAATAAAAATATTATTTTTAGAAAAATATGTAATTTATGGAATAGAATCAAATTTATCATAGAATATAAAAACAAATTTGATTTTTCAGCAAGTTTTGCCACATATTCTTTAGCAAGTAGTTTTATGGCAAGAATAGCATCGAAAAATTCAGCATTATGGTGTCATGCAGATTATCTTAGTTTATATCATGGAGATAGAAACAAGATGACTAGATTTTTTGAAAATTTACATTGCAAAGAATTTAAACATATCATCTTTGTTTCAAACGAAGGAAAAAATCACTTTATAGAAAGTTTTCCAGGAATGAAAGAAAAAGTTATGGTATGTAACAATATGATAAACGGAAAAAGAATTGAAGAAAAATCAAAAGAAGCAATTACAGAAGAAGTAGTCTTAGAATTAGCCCAAAAAGAAAATCCTATTTTTCTAAATGTAGGAAGACATGATGAATTACAAAAAAAATTAACAAGAATAATAGAAGCATCTAAAAAATTAAAAGAAGAAGGTTTTGTATTTAAAGTTTTATTAGTAGGGGATGGACCAGATACGAAATTATATGAAAATCTTGTTATAGAATATAGCTTAGAAGATACCATCCTCTTCTTAGGAAGAAAAAAGAATCCATATCCATATTTTACAATCAGTGATTGTATTATTTTATCTTCTGATTATGAAGGATATCCAGTTGTATATTTAGAAAGTTTTGTGTTACATAAACCAATTATCACAACAAAAGTATCTGATTATGAACAAGTAGAAAATGGAAGAGGAATGGTGGTAGAAAAAGATACACAAGCTATCTATATGGCAATGAAAGAATTTATACAAAATGGATATGAAATAAAAAATATATTTGATTACAAAAGATATAATCAAGAAATATTACAAACATTAGAAACCATATTTTAAATTTGGGACAATTGGGGACGTTTCCTTTTGGACATTTCAATTTAATAAAGAAAGTTGGCGATAATATTGAAAAAATTAAGTGTCATTATTCCTGTATATAACGCGGAAAAAACATTAAGAAAATGTATAGAATCTGTTTTAAAACAAAAAGATGAAGATTTAGAAATCATACTAATCAATGATGGAAGTACAGATGCATCTGATAAGATTATACAAGAATACAAAGAAAAAAATCCAAAAATCATTTCTTATTACAAAAAGAAAAATACAGGAGTTGCCGATACAAGAAATTATGGAATTAAAAAAGCAAAAGGAACATATATCTTGTTTTTAGATGCAGATGATTATTTAGATATTCATTTATATGGTTTGGTAAAACAATATATGGAAAAGGGTATAGATTTAATTAAATTTAAATTGCAAAGAGAAGATGAAAAGGGGAATATAATAGAAACAGTTAATGGACCTGTATTTGAAAATAAGACAGGAGAAGAAGGTTTTCAAGAATTATATGCAACAGATGTTTTGCTAGACTCTCCTTGCGTCTATGTGATGAAAAAAGAAATATTTACGAAAAACCAATTAGCATTTAAGGTCGGAACAGAACATGAGGATTTTGGGTTAATGCCATTTGTCATTGTACTTGCAAAAACAATGATTTCTATTAATTTTTATGGATATCATTATGTACAAGTAAAGGGAAGTATTACAAGAAATGACAGTTATGAAAAAACAAAGAAAAAAGCAAATGATGCTCTAAAACAATATGATGAAGCTTTATTAAAAATTGAGAGATATAAATTAAACAAAAAAACGGCAGAAACATTAAAAATATATTATACAAATGCCATTTTATTAAAAACAGAAACATTAGAGAAAAAAGATCAAAAACAATATATCAAAGAAATTAGAAAAAGAAAAATGACAAAAAATATTAAGGCGAAAAATATAAGACAACTAGTAAGAAGAGTAGTTTTAAGCATAAATATCAAATGGTATTTATGCTTAAGAGGAAAGGCTGGAAAATAATTATAATTTTGGTATCATTAAATTTCAAACGCATTCTCTTAGCCAAAATTTAATTCTTTTCTAACCAAATTTATATCTCAGAAAGGAATGCAATCAATCATGATAAAGGTTAGTATCATTGTTCCATTTTATAATGTAGAAAATTATATAGAAAAATGTTTGCAATCTTTAGTAAATCAAACATTAAAGGATATTGAAATTTTATTGGTTAATGATGGAAGCCAAGATAAATCAGAGGCAATTGCCAAACAATTTGTAGAAAAATATCCAAATAAAATTGTCTATTTAACAAAAGAAAATGGTGGGTTATCAGATGCTAGAAATTATGCAATTCCATATGCTAAGGGAGAATATATTGCTTTTTTAGATTCTGATGACTATGTTGAAACCAATATGTATGAAGAAATGTATCATAAAGCAAAACAAGAAGATTTGGATTATGTAGAATGTGATTTTTTATGGGAATATCCAGATAAGACCTTAGAAAGCAAAGGAAAGCAATATAGCAATAAAAAAGAAATGTTTCTTTATACTAGAGTGGTTGCATGGAACAAATTAATCAAAAGAGAAATTATACAAAATAACCATTTAGAATTTCCAAAAGGATATCGATATGAAGATGTAGAGTTTTTCTATAAACTATTACCATTTATACATCATTATGGAATTGTTCAAAAACCATTTATCCATTATGTACAAAGAGAAAATTCTATCTCAAATGTGCAAAATACGAGGACAAAAGAAATGATTGATGTCTTGGGACATGTTATTACATATTACAAAACAAACAACTTGTTTGAAGAATACAAAGAAGAAATCGAATATACTTATGCAAGATATATCTTATGTAGTTCTATGCTTAGAATGGTAATGATTGAAAATAAAAAGGAAAGAAAAGAGATTATCCAATTTGCGTGGGAATCTTTAAATACGCAGTTTCCTAATTGGAAGAAAAATCTCTATTTAAAAGACAAAGGATTAAAAAATTTGTATATGAGAAGTGTTAATCATCTTACATTAAAACTGTATACAAGTTTAGCAAGAATGGGATTTGTACGTGATAAGTTACAAGAAAAATTCATTTAGATTGAAAAATAATTAGAATTTAATTCTTTTCCAATCAGATTTGTTTTTTAAGAAAGGAATTCATGAAAATATGAAAAAAATACTATTTGGAATAACGAGTTTAACGATTCGGCGGAGCAGAGAGAGTATTAGTGGATATAGCAAATCGCTTGTGTGACACATTTGATATTACGATATTTACGATTTATGGAAAAGGTGAGCTAGAAAAAAGTTTAAATAATAAGATAAAAGTAAAAAGGATATTTGACAAACCATATAAAGAATTCAGCAAGTTTGAAAAAATAAGTATACCTTTAAAAATCTTATGCTTTCAAAAACAATATTATAAAAAATATATTCAAGGTGATTATGACATAGAAATAGCATTTTTGGAAGGTCCAATAACAAGATTATTCAGCACAAAAAACAAGAATACTAAAAAAATTGCTTGGATTCATAATGATATTTCAAAAGTATATGGAAATAGTTTGAAAGCAAAACTAAAATTACTCATAGATAGAAAGATTTATAATAAATACCAAAAGTTGATATTTGTTAGTAAAGATAATCAAAAAGCGTTTGATATACGATATCCGAATATGCAACCAACAGAAGAGGTTATCTATAATTATATAGATGCACAAAAAGTAATAGAAAGAGCAGAGGAAAAGATAGACTTTTCTTTTGATAACAATCAAATCAATTTTTTGACAGTTGCAAGATTAGTAGAACAAAAAGGAATTGATAGATTAATTCGTATTCATAGGGAATTAATTGCCAATCATTTTAAAAATAAATTTTATGTGATTGGTGATGGTCCAGAAAAAGAGAAATTGGAAAAATTAATAAAAGAGGAACATTTACAAGAGACATTTTTTTTATTAGGTGCTAAAGAAAATCCATATCCATATATGAAACAATCAGATATATTTTGCTTACTTTCCAAATTTGAAGGATATGGTATGGTACTAGAAGAAGCAAAAATTTTAAACAAGCCAATTATCATTACCAATACAGCGGCAAGAGAAGCAGTTGAAAATTACAAAAATGCAGTTATTGTAGAAAATGATGAACATGAAATTTATAATAAATTAAAATATATCATTGAAAATAATATAAAAATATTTGATGAGAAAACACAAACTTATGATAATCAACATATTATCGAAAAATTAAAAAAATTATTAGGAGAGTAGGATGAAAATATCTGTATTAACACCAACATATAATAGGGCAGATATGATTGGTAATTTATACAATAGTATTATAAAAAATTTAGAACGAAATGATAAAGTAAAGCAAAGTACACAAGTGCAATGGATCATTATAGATGATGGCTCAACAGATAATACGGAAAAAATCATAAATCAGTACATAAATGAGAAAAAGATAGAAATACAATATCACAAACAAGAAAACCAAGGGAAAATGGCAGCCATCAATCACGTTGTTCAATATGCAGATGGAGATTTAATTGTAGAATGTGATTCTGATGATATATTTTCAGATAATGCATTTTATGATATTTTACAAGCTTATGATGAAACAAAACAAAGGAATGATTTATACGGATTATGTTTTTTAAAACATGATTTAAAAGGAAATAATATTGGAAATCAATTTCAAAAAGAAGAAACAACTATGTTTGATTTATATTTTAAAGAACGGGGAAACTGGAGAAAAAGCAATTGTATTTTTTGCCAATATTCGAAAACAATATCACTATAAAATTGAAAAAGATGAGAAGTTTTCAACAGAGGCAAGAATGTACCATGAAATGGATTTAAAATATAGGATAAAATGTATTAATAAACCAATTATGATATGTGATTACAAGGAAGATGGCTATACCAAAAATATTAGAAAAATTTTTAAAGAAAATCCCTATGGTCATTATGCATATTTTAAAGAAATTTTAGAACAACATGATATGCATGGAGTTTCATTTAAAAAGAGATTATATGTTATTAAACATTATATATTGTTTGCAACATTAACGCAAAGAAAAGGTTTAATAAAAAACGTAAAAGGAATATATAATAAAATTTTAATCATGTTGCTGTTATTTCCAGGAAAAATAGCAACAAAGATTAAATTTAAATAAGGAGGCTTCAGATTCATGAAGAAAAATATATTGATTTGTTTAGAGGCGTTAAATATTGGTGGTGTAGAAACATTTGTTGTAAATCAAGCATCAGTTTTACTTTCAAAAGGACATACTGTTGTTATACTTGCAAAAGAAGGACTATATACGGAAAAATTAAAACAAGAAGGAGCCACTTGTATTGATTTTACATTTGAATTAGGAGAAAAGCTTTATCCTGATAAAATCAAAGAAATTCAAGAAATTATTGAAAAATATAAAATTAACGAAGTCCATATAAACCAATTTCCATGTATATTATCTGCTATGCCAGCTTGTATATTTTCAAATGTACCATATATTGCATATTCTCATGTTGGAGTTGACAATGTTTTTGATTGGTTTATGGATAGATTTGAAATATACAATTATATGTTTGAAGTGTATTTTAATAATGCCTATAAAATCATTACAATAAAAGAAGAAGCAAAAAATAAGTTAATTGAAAGATTTCACGTACCAGGAGAAAAAATAGAAATTATTTATAATAGTATAAATTATGAGATGGTAGATTACATAAGAAAAGAAGAGAAAAATCAGAAAACGAGAATTTTATTAGTTAGTCGTTTATCAAATGATAAAAAAGATTCTTTATACAATGGAATAAATTTGTTTAAAGCATATAAAAGCAGAATAAAAGAAGCTAATCTAATGATTATTGGTTCTGGAGAAATGCAAAGTGAATTAGAAGAATATATAAAAAATAACAATATTAAAGATGTTGAATTTAAAGGTCCATCCTCAAATGTACTAGAATACATTAACAATGCAGATATTGTACTAGGTTTAGGTAGATGTATATTGGAAGCAATTGCTATGAAAAGGTTAACTATTATATTAGGACATAAAGAATTAAAAGGTATTGTAACACCAGATAATGTTCAGTCTGCATGTCAAGGGAATT
Organism: uncultured Eubacteriales bacterium; assembly: GCA_949289635.1. GTDB lineage: Bacteria > Bacillota > Clostridia > TANB77 > CAG-508 > CAG-269. The sequence goes on from CASEOS010000019.1 coordinate 19,107, forward strand.
TTGCAGGTGATAATTTGCCAACATGTACGATAGAAAGTGTTGTTGAAAATTTAAACAATTTAGATGATGAAACTATAAAACAAATCCAAGAGGGAAATTATTATTTCGGTAAAGAAAATTTAAATGCAAAAATAAATTATGATAATGTGATTCAAGAAGAGGTATATCCCCAAATTTCATCAGGTCTATCAGAATTATTAAAATATATAATAAAACAACAGGAAAAATTTGATAAAGAAAAAGAAGATTTGAAAAATCAAATGAATACCATTAATGAAAAAAATGAAAAGGATCGAAAAGAAATCAATGAGCAAAAAGAGAGAATACAAATACTAGAAAAAGAAAGAGAAGAAATATATTCTTCAAAAAGATGGAGATATACAGAAAAAATTTCAAAATTTTTGCATAAAAAATTTTAGCATTATATTTTGACATTATATGATGTTATGATATAATATGCAATATCTGATAACGTGAAGGGAGAAAATAATGAGTGAGAGTAACGAATATAAGATTGCAGTAGATAATGTATATAAAACATTTAATGTTTATCTAGATAAGGCTAATACAATAAAAGAAAAATTATTATTTCTATTTTCAAGGAATAAAAAAGAAAAAAGAGAAGTATTAAAAGGAATTAATTTAAAAATAAAACAAGGAGAAGTGGTTGCTTTAATTGGTACGAATGGAAGTGGAAAATCAACACTTCTAAAATTGATGACACAAATTATCTATCCAAATAAAGGAAAAATTATAACAAATGGGAAATTGACATCTTTATTAGAATTAGGAGCAGGATTCCATCCTGATTTTTCAGGGAGAGAAAATATATATTTTAACGCTTCCATATTTGGGTTAACTAAAAAGGAAATTGATAGAAGAATTGACGATATTATTGAATTTTCAGAATTAGGACAATATATAGATAACCCAGTAAGAACATATTCTTCAGGAATGTATATGAGACTAGCATTTTCCGTTGCTATCAATGTAGACGCAGATATTTTGTTAATCGATGAAATATTATCTGTAGGAGACGAACATTTTCAAAATAAATGTTATAACAAAATGCGAGAATTGAAAGAACAGGGAAAAACAATGGTTTTTGTTACACACAATATGAGTGCAGTAAAAGAACTTTGTGATAGAACTGTATGGCTATATAATGGAATCATAAAAATGGATGGCAATACGAACGAAGTAGTCGATGCATATGTAGAAGCTACAAAATAATAGTAAAAAATGAGAAGAAATATAAAAAACAAAGATGAAAGAAAAATAGAGGTAGAATAATGTTTGATTACAGTTTAGAACCAGGAAAAGAAAGAAAAATAACTAAATATAAAGAAACAGTCGATAAACCTAAAATTACGATTGTTACTGCATATTATAATGGACATCAATATATTGATCAGACCATTAATTGTGTATTAAATCAAACATTTCCTTTTTGGGAATGGATAATCGTAAATGATGGCTCAACCAATAAAGACAGCGTTGAAAAATTAAAAGAAATAGAAAAGATTGACAAAAGAATAAAAGTCTTGACAAAAGAAAATTCAGGGCTAGCAGCAACAAGAGATTATGGTGCTAATCAATCAGATGAAAATGCAGAATATTTATTTTTTTTAGATGATGATGATTTAATTCATCCAACATATTTAGAGTGTGCATATGCTACTTTACAAACCAATAAAGATGCAGCATGGGCATATACAGATGTTGTTAACTTTGAAGATATGGAATTTAAATGGATAAAATGGTTTGATTCAGAAATGGAAAAGAAAGAAAATTTATTAGTAGCAACAGCTCTTATTAGAAAAAGAGATTTCTTTGAAGTAAATGGATATGAATTACGTGAAAAAGCAGTAAATGAAGATTGGAATTTGTGGCTAAAACTACTAGCTGTTGGTAAAAAACCAGTTAGGATGAATTTTGATGGTTTTTGGTATAGGAGAAAAAAACAAGGAAGCGAATTGCAACGTTCTAAAAAAAATATAAAAAGAGCATTGGAAATTGTAAGAGCTACAGGGGAAAAGATAAAAGAAGATGTAGAAGCAATTCAATATCCAAAACAAGACTACAATTGGGAAAAACTAATTGAAGAAATAGATATACCAAATGCAAGTATTGAAAATAATGACAAAATAAATATTTTGATGATTATTCCATGGATGATAATAGGAGGAGCAGATAAATTCAATTTAGATTTAGTATCTAGAATTGATAAAAAGAAATTTAATATTATCATTGTAACGACACAACCAAATACAAATCCATGGAGACAGGAATTTGATAATCAAGCAATTGTTTATGATTTGACAACATTTCTAAATAAAAAATATTGGCTTGGTTTTATTAATCATATTATAGCACAATATCATATTGATATTATTTTTAATACAAATAGCTTTGTAGGATATTCTATGTTACCATATTTAAAAGCAAAATATCCAGAAATTCCAATTATGGATTATGTACATATGGAAGAATGGTATAATAGAGCAGGAGGGTATTCTAGAGATTCTAGCGTTGTATCTTCATGTATAGATAGAACATTAGTATGTAATAAACATAGTGAAAAGATTTTAGTAGATTATTTTAAGAGAAACCCAAATGAAGTAAAGACAGTTTATATTGGTGTAGATGAAAATAAATTTAATCCAGAAAATTACAACAAAGAGGAAATATTAAGAGAATTAAAAATACAAAATGTAAATCAGAAATATATTATAAGTTATATTTGTAGAATCAGTGAACAAAAAAGGCCATTACTATTAATAGAGATTTTAAGAAGCTTGAAAGAAATTAGAAAAGATTTTATATGTGTCATTGCAGGTGATGGTCCTATGTTAGAAAAAGTAAAAAAAATGATAAGACGATATGATTTACAGGAGTTTACAGTTTTATTAGGAAATATAAAAGAAACTGAAAAAATCTATGCAATTAGTGATATAACAATAAACTGTTCTATAAAAGAAGGCTTAGCATTAACAGCTTATGAATCATTAGCAATGGGAGTTCCAGTAGTTACAGCTGATGTTGGAGGACAAGCAGAGTTAGTAAATGAAGATGTAGGAAAAGTTGTACCATGTTTACAACAAGAAAAAGAAATTAGAAAATTTGACTATGAAGAAGAAGAAATCAAGCCATATGTTGAAGGAATCTGTGAAGTATTGGATCATTTGGAAAAGTATAAAACAAATTGTAGAAAAAGAATATTAGAAGGATTTACAATTAACCATATGGTAGAAAATATGGAAAAAGAATTTGAAAATGTAATTCAAAATAAAAATAATACAAAAGTGGAAACAGGATATGCTTTACAAAAAGCAATAGATGTTTGTAAAGAACTAATAACAAGTTATTATATTGCTTTTAAAGATGAATACAAATGGTTATGTGATCAAGTCAATATAGAATATTTTGGACAAATAAGAGGAAATGCAGAATCTTCATATGACTATTTTGAAACCCCAATGGGAAAATTTAGATTAAAAGTAATTGCCATTGCAAAGAAAATGCATATATATGAGCAAATAAAAAGCATATTAAGAAAATTGAGAAGAAACTAAAGGAGATATCATAATGAATGTATTTAAAAATTTGTACAAGTATAGAGAATTATTAAAAACAAATGTAAAAAAGGAAATAAGAGGAAAATATAAAAACTCTTTCTTAGGTGTTTTATGGTCTTTCTTAAATCCATTACTACAAATTGCTGTTTATGCAATTGTATTTCCTTTAATATTAAGAAACACTCAAGAAAACTATGTTATATTTTTATGTTGTGGTTTAATCCCATGGACATTTTTTTCAACAGCCATCACACGTTCAGCATTTACAATGATTGAAAATGGTAATATTATAAAAAAGGTATATTTTCCAAGAGAAATATTGCCAATTTCTGTAGTGACAAGTGAAGCGGTAAATTTTATTATATCTACCATCATCATAATGGCATTTGTTATTTTTGGAGGATTAGGGATTACAAAATATATTTTATTTTACCCACTTGTATTATTGGCACAATATATTATTGTTTTAGCCATATCATTTATCATATCTAGTGTAACAGTATATTTTAGAGATTTACAACATTTAATTGGAGTTGCATTACAATTACTATTTTATGCAACACCAATTGTTTATGCAGCAGATACAATACCAGAAAACTTTAAATGGATATTAGATATTAACCCTATGACATATATCATTAATGGATATAGAGCAATATTTTATGAACAACAAACTCCAGATTTAATACCTATTTTTATCTTAATCGGTGTAGGAATTCTTTGCTGTGTGATTGGATATTTAATATTCAATAGATTACAAAAAGGATTTGCAGAAGAGCTATAAAGAGAAAAATTAAGTGTACGTAACCAAATAAAAGATTTGGATGCACTATTATAACAAAAGACTGAAAATAAACAAGGGAAAGGAAAAATGATGGAAAAATCAAAAGTATTAAAAATCGTAAAAACACTACTTGTTATAGTCATTTTAAGTATTATCGTTGAAGCAGGAGTAGTAGCATATCATTTTATTATCAATCAGTTATATCAAAAGTTTCATTTTACAGGAAATGAAACAATAGAGATTGCAAAAGATGATTTTGAAATAGAAGAAGATGAAGCAACACAAACAATCATGATAAAAAATCCAAACGGAGAAAAAATATATAATGTTTCGTTACAAATGAAAGATGCTAACCAAGATGTTTACTTAAGAATTCTATATAATAATGATGCAAAATTTATGCCAAAAGAAAATGTAGATGCAACAAAATTTAAAGTATATTTTCTTTCAGGAATAGAAACGGAAGAATTTTCACTAAATTATTCAAAAAGTCAAATTGATATAGAAAATATAGATAAAGTATTAATTAATGATAATATAGACTATATGCCTGAAATTACCTTTTCAATTGTACAAATGTTAATTATTTTTATAGTTATACTAGGCACATATAGTATATATAAATTATATAAAATATCACATGGAACAGAAAAAAGAATAAAGAAAGAATGGCTTTTTGCAGGACTTGCACTTGTTATAGGAGTTGCACTTGTTTTCGTGAATGCTCCACAAATTCGATATGATGAACATGCACATTTTTGGAGAGCATATGAAATTGCAAGTGGTAAAATTGTTTCTAGAACGACAAATGAATTACCAAATAATGTAATTGATTTGTTTATAAGAGAGGATGGGAGTTATCCAAATAGAGAAATTGATTATGAAACCATTCGAGCAAAAATAGGAGTAGACCTTAATGAAGATGAAACAACACCTTTTGCAGTAGGGGCAACAGGCTCTCTAACACCGATTAGTTATATTTCTCAAGTGATAGGTGTATTTATAGGAAGAATTTTACAATTAAGTCCTATGATTATCTTCTATTTAGGAAGACTGACCAATTTATTCATGTATATTGCTTTGGTATTCATGGCAATCAAAATTATGCCATCAGAAAAATGGAAAATGATTATTATGATGATTGCACTATTTCCTATGAGTATGAATTTAGCAGCGACTGTATCACCAGATACAGTCATTCTAGGAACAAGTTTGCTAGCAATCGCTTATGCAATGCATCTTAAATTTGAAAGCAAGACGATTAGATTTAAAAATATTATTATATTTGGAATTTTATGTATGATTCCAACAGTATGTAAAGTAGTATATTTCCCACTATGTCTATTAGTATTCCTATTTCCAAAAGAAAAATTTGAGAGCAAATCTAAAAAAGTTTTATCCTGGATTATCATATTGGCGATTGTATTTATCCCATATTTAGGATTAAATAAAATTATTTCTTTAGGGGATTGTGAAATAGCTATAAGAACCAATATGACAGAACAAATTTTATTTACATTATCAAGTCTGCCACGAGATTGTTTAACAGCATTAAATACCATGTATAGTGAATTCTCAAATTATTTCTTCGAAATGATAGGAGGATGGAACACCATTCAAATTTTATCTATTATCTTATTTATTATGTTATTAACAACAATGTTTAGAAAAGAAGAAAACACCAAAAAATTGGAATTTACGAAAAAGGATAAAATCGTTTGTTGGATTATGATTGCGATTGAAACATTAGGTGTTGTAGCTGCTATGTATTTACAATGGACACAAGCAAAACAAACTGTTGTAGAAGGGGTACAAGGAAGATATCTTTTACCAATTTTACCGTTAGTATGTATCTTATTAAGTAAAAATAAATTTGAATGGAAAATAAGAAATAAAGAAATGAAATATGCTATCATTTTATCTGTTATTTATATCATAGTATGTGGATTTTCAATTAGATCATATATGTAAGGAGCAAGAAATGAAAGTATTAATTATCATACCAGCATATAATGAAGCACTGAATATTGAAAAAACTATATCAGACATAAAAGAAAATACAAATTACGACTATATTATTATTAATGATTGTTCAAAAGATAATACTTTAGAGGTTTGTCAAAAAAATGGATATCATGTGTTATCTTTACCTGTAAATTATGGGCTAACAAGTGGTATACAATTAGGAATGAAATATGCTTATCAAAATGGTTATGATGTTGCCATTCAATTTGATGGTGATGGTCAACATCAGGCAAAATATTTAAAAGATTTGGTACAAGAAATTGAAGAAGAAAACGCAGATATTGCCATTGGTTCAAGATTTCTTGAAGAAAAGAAACCATTTTCAATGAGAATGTTAGGAAGTAGACTAATTAGTTTAGCTATTAGGTTAACTACTTTCAAAAAAATAACAGATCCTACTTCTGGAATGAGAGCATATGATAGACAAGCTATTAAGGCTTTTGTATCAGATTCCAGTTTAACACCAGAGCCAGATACTCTTGTATATATGTTAAAAAAGAACATGAAAGTAAAAGAAGTACAAGTAGAAATGAAAGAAAGAGAATTTGGAGAATCATATTTAAGTCCTTTAAAATCTGTAAAGTATATGGCAAATATGTTTTTTTCTATATTTTTAATTAGAAACTTAACCTGTAAAAAGAAAGAGAGGAAGTAGTTATGTCAGTAACATTACGAGTTATATTAATTGTTTGCTCTATCATTTCTTGCATTTTATGTATCAAAAAAATTAAACAAGCAAAGCTAAAAGTTGAAAATGCAATTGTATGGATGTTAGGGAGCTTCTTACTTATTTTTATGAGTATATTTTCTGGAGTGGTAGAATGGTGTGCAAAAGGATTAGGATTTGAAGCACCAGTAAACTTTGTATTTGTTATTATTATTGCATTTTTACTAATAGAAGTATATTTGAACAATTTAAAAATAACAGAATTAAATGAAAAAATAAAAGATGTATCACACCATATTGCAATTAAAGAATATGAAACCACTCAAAACAAGGAGAATAAGTAAAAAAAATGAAAGTAAGCATTATTGTACCAATATATAAAACAGAAAAATATTTAAGAAGAACATTAGATTCATTAACTAATCAGACACTAGATGAAGTAGAAATTATTTGTGTAAATGATGGTTCTCCTGATAACAGTTTACAAATATTAAAAGAATATAAAGAAAAATATACAGATAAAAATATTGTCATTATTGACAAGAAAAATGAAGGTGTTTGGAAAGCTAGAATTGATGGTATAAAAGTAGCTACTGGAGAATATATAACCTTTGTAGATTCAGATGACTATGTTGATTTACAATTTGTAGAAAAATTATATAATACTGCAAAAGGAAACAACTCTGATATAACTATATGTGGATTTAAAAGAATAGATAATTCAACTGGAAAAGTTTTATCATATGAAATGAAACAAGAAAGTAATTATTTGATTAACATGGACAAAAATCCAGAAGATGTGATATCTATCAATACAGCATTGTGGAATAAAATATATAAATCATCTATTTTGAAAAATATTATGGAATTACAAAATCCTCCTAGAATATTAGAAGATATGATGTTCTTATCACTAGTTTATTTACAAGCAAAAAAGATTTCATTTGTTAACGATTATTTATATAATTATATGGTGATTTCTGGATCAGCAATGAATACGTTAAGAGATAATGACATTGAACTAGCAAAATCAGCTATGATTGAAATCAGAAAAGAATATGTAAAAAAACAAGTTTCAAATGATAGAATTGAGATACTTTCATGTGTTGCTTTTTTACATTTTGGTGCATCCCTAATGCTTAGTGTATTTAAAAATAACAAAAAAGAGTTTATAAAAGAGTATAAAGGAATTTTACAATATCTGAATGAATATTTTCCAGAATGGAAAAAAAGTAAATATCTTAATATTTCCTATACACTAAAACATGCCAAAGCAAATCTAAAAGTAGCAATACTTAAGAAAGTTTATAAATTTCATTTACTTAGATTTTTTCTTGAATTTTATGATTTTATAACAAAAATATTAAAAATAGATATTAAATGGTAAGGGTAAAAAAATGATTAAAAAAAGAGAGTTTATATGGAATACAATTGGAAGTCTCATTTCCTCAGTCTTAAACGCAATTATACTTGCTTTTTGCACTAGATTGAATGGCATTGAAATTGCAGGTATGTTCTCTATTAGCTATGCTACTGCTAGCATTTTAGATTCAGTTGGAAATTTTGGACTTAGAATTTATCAAACAACAGATACAGAAAGAAAAAATACATTTTCCGAATATTTAATTGCAAGACTATTTGCTGTTACCATAATGGTAATGGTAGGTATCATTTTCGTTATTGTGACAGGATATACAGAAGAAAAATTATATATATGTATACTTTTAATACTATTTAGAGCAATTGAAAATATAAGTGAAACTTATCAAGCAGAGTTTCAGCTAAATGGAAGATTAGAATTAGGCGGAAAAACAATTATATATCGAAACATAATAGGATTAATTGTTTTCTTTATATTAGACTATATAACAAGAAATATAATTTTATCTTTAATAGGATTTCTAATTACTAATATCATTATATTTGCAGTTTATGATGCAAGACTTATAAAAAAATTCACTAAAATAAGTTTTAAAGTAAATAAAGAAAATGTAATAAAAGTTATTAAAGAATGTATTCCTCTTGCAGTTTCAACGTTAATCAGTATGTATGTTATTAATGCTGTAAAATATGCTATTGATAAAAGTGGTGATTATACAATGCAGACATATTTTAATATATTGTATATGCCAACATTTATAATAAATATGTTAAGTATATTTATTATAAAACCTTTTTTAAAACCTTTTGGAGAGTATTGGAATGAAAAAAAATATAAAAAATTTGTAAAAATTATATTAGCAATTGTTGGTATACTTGCTCTTGCAACAATATGTGCTGAGATTGGTGCATATATAGTAGGAATACCTATGTTAAATTTATTATATGGAGTAGATTTAGGAGACTATAAAATTCACTTAATGCTTTTAATTTTTTCTGGATTCCTATATGCATGTACAAATGTGTTGTTCAATGCACTTGGAACTATGAGAGCACAAAAATTAACGACTATAGCATATACAGTGGTATCCATATTTGCTTTATTTGTTCCAGAAAAACTTGTTGAATTATATGGCATGACAGGTGCCTCAATCTCTTGTATTATAATTATGAACTTATTATTTATATGTATGGTTACATTTTTTATACACGTTTACATTTCAAATATGAAGGCGAAATAGAATAACTATCTCGTCTCTTTTTTCTTGACGAAAATATAGGCATAGTATATAATTATTGATAAGATTATAGAAATAAGGAAGATAAAATAAATGGAAAAAATTATTAAAAAATTATGTACAAGAGAAACAATATCATATCTAATATTTGGTGTATTAACAACATTAATTAATATAGGTGTTTCAACAGTATTAGTGAAAGCATTTCAAGTAGAAGGAAATATAGCAAGTACCATAGGAATTATCATATCTATTTTATTTGCGTACTTTACCAACCGTAAAATGGTATTTAATTCTACAGCAGAAACCGCAAAAGAAAAATGGACAGAATTTTTAAAATTCATATTAGGAAGATCATTCACTATGATATTAGAAATGGCAGGTGTATTTTTGCTGTATACAGTCTTGCATGTAGAATATGTTATAACAAAAGTAACCATTACGGTCATTGTTGTTATACTAAATTTCTTTATAAGTAAGTTTTTTGCATTTAAAACAAAAAAAGAAACAGATAAACAAAAAGATGAAAAGGTTGAACAATAATTCTTTTTCAACCAGGTATAAGCCTCAAGAAAGGAATGGGAATAAAAATGAAAAAAATAACAATAATCATACCAGCATATAATGAAGAAGAATCACTACCACATTTATACGAAAGATTAGAAAAATTAATAAGTTCTATGAAACACTATGAATTTGAAATTTTATTTGTAAATGATGGAAGTAAAGATAATACAATCAATTTAATAAAAGAATATAGAGAAAAAGACAACAGAATCAGTTATGTTGATTTTTCAAGAAATTTTGGAAAAGAAATCGCGATGATTGCAGGATTAGATTATGCAACAGGAGATTGTGTCATTTTTATGGATGCAGATTTACAAGATCCACCAGAATTGATTCCAGAATTGGTAAAATACTGGGAAGAAGGATATGATGATGTTTATGCTAAAAGAAACTCAAGAAAAGGAGAAACTTGGCTAAAAAAATTCACGTCCAAGATGTATTATAGAGTTTTACAACACTTAACCAATATACCAATTCAAGAAGATACAGGAGATTTTCGATTATTAGACAAAAGATGTGTAAATGCATTGAAAAAGATGAGAGAATCTCAAAGACAATCTAAAAGCATGTTTAGTTGGATAGGATATAAGAAAAAAGAAGTATTATATGATAGAGACCCAAGAATTGCGGGAAAAACGAAATGGAATTACAAAAAGTTAGTAGATTTGGCAATTGATGGAATTACTTCATTTACGACATCACCACTTAGAATATCTACATATATTAGTATACCAACATTTATTTTATTATTTGTATATTTTATATATGTAATTGCTAAATGTATTGTAACGAATACAGTTGTACAAGCATATCAGGCAATCATCTTATTAATATTATTTTTCTCAGGTGTACAAATATTATTATTCGGAATTATTGGAGAATATTTAGGAAGAATATTCAATGAAAGTAAAAATAGACCATTATATTTAGTAAATGAGTATAATGGAAAAAAAGAAATGAATGATTAAAGGAAAAAGTACATGCAAGAAATCATGTTATCCATAATGGAACAATTTGGATATTTATTATTTAGACGATTCAACAGATTAGTGAGTATCTAACCATAAAGAAAAGTTTGTAGTGTTACAATTGATGTGAAACAAAAATAATAAAAATTGAATAAGTGATTCAAATCATATATAATTAAGTTGCCAAACAAAAATTATATAAAGG
>CASEOS010000020.1 GCA_949289635.1 uncultured Eubacteriales bacterium
TGGTAGATAGGTTGGAGGTGTAAGTGCAGTAATGTATTAAGCTGACCAATACTAATAAATCGAGGGCTTAACCACAATTTTAATAAAAGAGAGAAAAAAGAAATCTTAAAACTTATTTTTCATCTATGTATTTTTGAGTGTGCTATGCATACAATTTAATATATTTGGAAAAAATATAGAAAAGTACTTGCAAAAACAAATTACTTATAGTATAATGCAAAAGTACAATGAAAAGTTAATAATTTTCTGGTGATGATGACATTTAGGGTAATACCTGTTCCCATTCCGAACACAGAAGTCAAGCCTAAGTGTGCCAAAAATACTTGTGGGTTACCCTGCTGGGAAGATAGGTTGTTGCCAGATTTTATATATATTCCTCTTTAGCTCAGTTGGTAGAGCGCTCGGCTGTCGAGCAGATCGCAAGATCAAGAAGTTAGCAGCTCTATAAGGAAACTTATAGATGAAAAAGGTGGCTAAGTCGGTGAAACTCGTAACAAGTAAGGTTGACGACAATACCGAGCAAGGCGAAAGCTATGTGTAGAGACTTTACACCACCTACCTAAGTTGAAAGATATGGTAAAGAGAAAGTCCAGACTACAAATTATATAGAAATATATAATGCTAATGAAAGTTAGTGTAGTGCAGTAACCGATAGGTCGTTGGTTCGAGTCCAACAAGAGGAGCCATAAAATAACAGATAAGAAATTATCTGTTATTTTTTTGCTTGTTCGCTAGTTTTTTTATTAAAAATCATATATTATATAAAAATAAGGATGTGAAAATATATGGTAAAAATATGTGAAATATGCAATGAAAAATTTGAAACAAAATCTTCTACAAGAATATATTGCTATCATTGTAGTGGAGAATCTACAAGGAATAATAATGAAACAAGAAAGCATCAAAAAACAATATTACGAAGAAGTATGAAAATACAAGCAATTAAATTATTAGGTGGAAAATGTTCTATATGTGGTTATAATAAATGTATAGATGCATTAGAATTTCACCATGAAAATCCAAATGAAAAAGAATTCAAGTTAGGTTCAGGAAATACAATGTCATGGAAAGAATATAAGCAAGAAGCTTTAAAATGTATTTTAGTATGTTCTAATTGTCATAAAGAAATACATAATAGATTAGGCTATACATATAATGGAAAAATGTAAACTATATTTAAAATTTGAAAAATAAAAATATGAAGCTACAACTTATTATTTTAGTAGCTTCATATTTTTTACAAAGTATATAAAATATTTTTAATTTGCTCTTTAATCATATTAAGAGCCACCTGATTGTTACCACCTTCAGGAACAATAATATCAGCATTTTTCTTGCTATATTCAACAAATTGCTCATGCATAGGTTTCACAGTAGAACAGTATTGTTCAATAACAGAATCGATGCTTCTGCCACGTTCATTAACATCACGTACAAGTCGTCTAATAAAACGAATATCTGCATCTGTATCAACAAAAATCTTAATATCCATTAAATTTCTAAGTTTTTCATTTTCAAAAATAAGAATACCTTCAACAAGAATAATTTTTTTTGGTTCAACAAGTATAGTTTCTTTTTCTCTATTATGTTTAACAAAAGAGTAAACAGGATGTCTAATAGATTTTCCTTGTTTTAAAAGTTGTAAATGTTTTATTAAAATATCTGTATCAAAAGCAAGAGGATGATCATAGTTTAATTTTTGGCGTTCTTCAAAAGTAAGTTCATCATGTTGTTTATAATAAAAATCATGACAAAGAACGGTAATATCATCTCCAAATTCCTTTTTCAAATTTTCAGCCAAAGTAGTTTTACCAGACCCACTACCACCAGCTATTCCAATAATTATAGGTGTCATAATATATCCTTTCATTATATCATTAAATTCTCTCTATATTATAAGCTATTTTTCGACATTTCTCAAGCCATAAGGCTAAAATACTAAGAAATTGCTAAGATATTGGGATTTTTTATTCTATTTACTAGTTTTTATATTAGAAATCATATATAATATAAAAAATAAAAAGATAAATTTTATGGAGGAAAAAATGAAATTTTATTTATCGTCATTAAAATTAGGAAATAAGAAAGACGAATTAAAAAAATGGATAAAAGACCATGATAATAAAATATGTTTAATACCAAATGCAAGAGATGTATATCCTAATGGTGAGAGAAAAACATCAAAAATTTATTCAGATGTGCAAGAACTAACAAATTTAGGATTTGAGGTTACAATACTGTCATTAAAGGATTATTTTAATAAAAAGAATGAATTAATAAAAAGATTGGAAGAATTTCATGCTTTTTATGTGATTGGTGGAAATGCATTTGCCTTAAGACAAGCAATGTATTTAAGTGGATTTGATAAATATTTAAAAACAATAGAAAATAATCCAAACTATTTATATATAGGATATAGTGCGGGAATATGTATATTAGCAAAAGACTTGCATGGATTAGAGATGTGTGATAATCCAAATATAAATCCATATGGTATAGATACAATATGGGAAGGATTAGGATATTTTGATTATCTATTTCTTCCACATTATCAATCAGACCATAAAGAAACAAAATTAATAGATGAGTGTGTAGCATATTGTGATAAACATAATCTTAAATATAAAACACTTCATGATGGAGAGGTTATAATAGTGGAATTTGATAAAGGAATAGGAAGAGAGATAGAAAAGGAGTAATTGATGGAACTAAAAGAAGAATTAGAATTATTAAATGAAAATAGTACAATTGCAGATATTTAAAAATATATAAAAGATATGAAAAAAGCTAGAAAATTTGATGGTGTTACAATCGAAAGAGAAATGATGTTATTTATAGAAGAAATAGGAGAATTGGCTAAAGCCATTAGAAAAAATACCAATGGATCTTTAGATATAAATAAAAAATATGATGAAAATGTTGAGGAAGAATTAGCAGATTGTTTTATATATTTATTTAGTATAGCCAATATGAATCATGTAGACATGTTTAAGGCTTTTAAAGAAAAAGAAAAGAAGAATTGCAATAGAACATGGAAATAAATGATAAAATTTATAAAATAATTAATTTAGGGGCAAAAAATGAAAAAAGAATTAATAGAAATCGTAGGACCAATTGTAAAGTGGTATCAAAAGCAAGAAAAAACATTACCATGGAAACAAGATAAAGAACCTTATCATATATGGGTTTCAGAAATTATGTTACAACAAACAAGAATTGAGGCAGTAAAAAAATATTATACAACATTTATGAAAGAATTGCCAACCATACATGATTTAGCAAATGTACCAGAAGAGAAGTTATTAAAATTATGGGAAGGATTAGGATATTATAGTAGAGCGAGAAATCTAAAAAAAGCAGCAATACAAATTGAGCAAGAATATAATGGAAAGATACCAACAAGTTATACAGAATTATTAAAATTATCAGGGATAGGAGAATATACAGCAGGAGCTATTGCATCAATTAGCTATAAGGAAAAAGTACCAGCAGTAGATGGAAATGTATTAAGGGTAGTTTCTCGAGTACTTGCCAGTAAAGAAGATGTGTTATTACCAGAAACCAAAAGAAAAATTACAAAGAAATTATTAGAAATCATGCCTGACGAACCAGGAGATTTTAATGAAGGATTAATGGAATTGGGAGAAAAAATTTGTCTGCCTAATACAGTTCCATTGTGTGAAACATGTCCAATTCAAAAATTTTGTGTAGCCAATAAAGAAAATCTAACCAATGAAATACCTGTTAGAGTAAAAAAACAAAAACGAAAGATAGAAAACAAAACTGTTTTTATCTTGAAATATAAAAATGAAATAGCGATTAGAAAACGTGAAGAAACAGGAATATTAGCAAATTTATATGAATTTCCAAATGTTATTCGGAGAAATATCAGAAGAGGAAATTCCACAAGTTTTAGAACAATGGCAAATACAATTTAAAAATTTACAGTTGAAAAAACATGCAAAACATGTATTTACTCACATAGAGTGGAAGATGGTAGTTTATGAAATAGAAGTAAAAAATAAAAATAAGCAATGGACATGGGTAACAGAAAAACAAATGGAAAAAGAATATCCATTACCAACAGCATTTAAGAAACTATTAGCAAAAGAAAAGTAAGAATGAGTATTATATGAAAAAGCCTTGTAGCTATGATAAAATTGATAAAGGGAATAACTTATGATATAATAAAGCAAAAAAGAAGGAAGTAAGAAATGAAAATTGGATTTACGATAGGAAAATTTGCACCATTACACAAAGGGCATCAATATTTAATAGAAAAAGGAATTAAAGAAATGGATGAGTTTTATGTCATTGTATATGAAACAAATGTTATAGATATTCCTTTAGAACAAAGAGCCAAATGGATAAAAGAACTGTATCCAGAAGTAAACATTTTATTAGCTAAAAATCCACCATCACAATATGGGTTAGATGAAGAAAGTGTAAAAATTCAAATGGATTATTTAAAGAATATTATAAAAGGTATTCCAGTTACCCACTTTTATAACAGTGAACCTTATGGAAAATATGTTGCAAGAGATTTACATATAGAAGAGGTACAAGTAGATAGACTTAGAGAAAAATATGCGATTAGTGGAACAAAAATTAGAAAAAATGTCAATGAAAATAAAGAATATATAGAAGAAATCGTGTATAAAGAAATAAAATCAGGCAAAGAAGATGAAAGTTGTTAAGAAAAAAACTTAGCAACTTTTTTATTTAATAGAAAAATTAATTTTAATTTTTGCTTTATATAAGATGTTTTATAAGAAAAAATTAAGAAATACAAAAAAGACTTCATAAAATATTAAGAAAAAATCAATTGGAAATCAATAAATATATGTTAGAATTTAAAACAGAAAACAAGTTAAAAATTTTTAAAGGGGAGGAATGATCAATATATGGAAACCATATTAAAATGTGAAAACTTGTGTAAGACATTTGGAAAAAGAAATATTTTAAAAAAAGTTTCTTTGGAAATACAACAAGGAGATATTTTAGGATTTATTGGACCAAATGGTGCACGGAAAAACCACAACCATAAAACTAATTTTAGGATTGCAGAGTATTACTAGTGGAAAGGTAACTATCAATGGATATGATATTGAAAAAGAATTCACACATGCCATTAAAAAAGTAGGAGCCATAGTTGAAAATCCAGATATGTATATGTATTTGTCAGGATATCAAAACTTAAAATTAGTAGCCAATTTATATAAAGGAATCACAAAAGAAAGAATTGATGAAGTTGTAAAATTGGTAAAATTAGAAAATAGAATTCAAGATAAAGTATCAAAATATTCTTTAGGAATGAGACAAAGATTAGGAATTGCACAAGCCATATTGCATAAACCAAATTTATTAATATTAGATGAGCCAACCAATGGATTAGATCCAGAAGGAATTAAGGAAATGAGAGAATTGCTAGTAGATTTAGCAACAAAAGAAAAAATGGCCATTTTAATCTCTAGCCATAATTTAGCAGAATTAGATAATTTCTGTACAAAAGTATGTATTATAAAAAATGGAGAAGTGATAGAAACTAGTGAAATTTCTGAAATTAAGAAAGAGACCAGTCAAGATTTACAACTATTTGAAGTAGATGATGTAAATTATGTTAAGAATATGCTAAAAGATGTAATCATAGTAGATAATCACAGATTTAAGATAAATGTGTCAAAAGAAAAGGTACCAGAAGTGATTGAAAAATTAGTAGAAAATAGAATTAAGATTTATGAAGTAAAACCAGAAGAGAAAACACTAGAAGATGCATTTTTTGAAAAGACAGGGGGGAATGTCATTGAGTAATTTAGTAAAAAATGAATTGATTAAAATATTTAAAAAGAAAACCATTTATATTACAATGGTCGTTATATTCTTATTATTAATTTTTATGAATTGTATGTTTAAATATGCAAATGGTGGAAGTGAATATGATTATTATTTATATAATGAAAATTATATTAATTCATTAAGAGCTGATTTAGAAACGTTGAACCCAGAAAAACCAAGTGATGTAACCGTATATATTGATTTATTATCAGAAATCCAATTAAGTGAAATGATGGAACAACACAAAGATGCAGAATGGAAACTAGCGATTATCAATGAAAGAATTGCACCATATATAACTGAAAGAAATACGTATCAATACGGAGCAGAAAAGAACGAAGCACAAGTAGAAGAAATTAATCAAGAAATAGATGCATTACTTGCCAAATTGGATGAAAATGATTGGAAATATTTTGCAAGAGAAGATTTAACAAAGGCAGAACAACAAATAGAAGAATTGAATGCTCAAAAAGAACAAACAGAAGATAAAGCAGTATTAGAAAATATAGAAATAGAATTAAATAATGCACAATTGGAAAAAGAAATTGCAGAAATCAGATTAAATAAAGAAATTCCTTATGGCACGAATTATTTAAATAGAGCCATTTCAAACTTACAACAGGCACATACGAATTTAGCCAATTTTAAAAATATAGAAGACTTAACTTATGAACAAAGATTAGAATATAATCGTTATTTAGAAGACCAAGCAGAAAGTAGATATATATTAGAAACAGGAAGAGATATTCATAATACAAATACTTTAAAAGGAATTCTTGAAGACTTCTATTCACAATTCGGAATCTTTTTAATTGTTGTTGTTGTTATGATAGCAGGAACGATTGTAAGTGAAGAATTTAATAAAGGAACAATAAAATTATTATTGGTAAAACCATATACGAGAAATAAAATATTAATGGCAAAAGCAATGACAACATTGATAATGATGATTTTCATTATTGTTGTTACACTTGTTATGCAAATGCTAATAGGCGGTATTATCTTTGGATTTGATAGTCTATCAGAACCAGTGGTGGCATATAACTTTAATACTAATACAATGGAAGAAATGAATATATTTACAAATTTAGGAGTACAAACATTAACACAATTACCAATGATTATTTTGTTAGCAACACTAGCGTTTGCCATTAGTGCGTTATTTACGAATAGTACACTTGCCATAGCTATTTCTTTATTAGGATTTATGGCAGCATCTATTATTAATCAATTGGTTATTGGATATGATTTACAATTTATGAAATATTTTGTGACTATGAATTGGGATTTGAGTATCTATGCAAATGGGGCTTTACCATATATGGAAGGAATGAATATGACAATGTCAATCATCATTTGTGTGATATATTTCCTAATTATGATGATACCAACATTTATCGTATTTAAGAAAAGAAACATTAAGAATATATAAGAAAATTATGTATGATGAAATTAATATTAATGTAAAAATATTTTACTATATAATAAGAAAAAGTGGTTTTACCACATGTGTAAAATTGTTTCGCGATTATTACACGAATATAAGAATTAAAAAGATTGAACCCCAGACTCTTGCGAGAATGGGGTTCTTTGTAACTACGCCAGCAAAAAAAACGGCTGGCAAGGGAGTTGTAGCCTCTAAAGAGACAAGAAGTCCAAACACAGATGACCATTTTCATCAAAAATATGGTCTTCTGTCAGAGCCTCCTTAATATACGGAGGCAGGGTATCAGATTGTAAAAATTGAATAGTCGTATTTAACCCCTCCTTCGCAATTTTCCTCTTCAGAGATTCTCTGTTGTACATGTGAATGTACCTCCTTTTACTTTATAGTCAAGTATAATTATACCACAAATTAACATAAAAATCAAAAAAGCATATGTTTTTATATTGTAAAATTCCACAAAATGGTATATAGTTATCATAAGAAAAAATTAAAGGAGAGAAATTATGAATTATCCAGAAAACTTAAAAAAAGGAGACACCATAGGAATATGTGCACCATCAGGAGGAATTTCTGAAGAAGATGCAATTAAAAAATTAGAATTAGCAGAAAAACAATTACAAGAAATGGGATATAAAATTATAGAAACAGAAAGTGTGAGAAAAGAAGAAAGAGGAAGAAGTGCATCAGGAAAGCAAAGAGCAAAAGAATTTATGGAATTATTAGAAAATGATGAAGTAAAATTAATTATATTTGCACAAGGAGGAGACTTTCTAGTAGAAATGATACCATATTTGGACTTTGAAAAAATAAAAACATTAAAACCAAAATGGATGCAAGGATATTCTGATATTACAGGTATTAACTACTTGTGGAATATGATGTTGGAAAGACCATCTATTTATTGTGAAAATGTAAAAGATTATGCCATGAGACCATTATTCAGAAATTTAACAGATGCCTTAAAAATTGCAAGTGGAGAAGAAATCGAACAAACATCTTTTGAAAAACATGAAGAAATTATCGATTTTAGAATAGAACAACCAGAACAATCAGAACAACCTATTAAAAATCAAGAAAGTATAGAAGAGTTGAATCAGGAACAAGAAGAATTGAAAATAGAAAACTTAGAAAAAGGATATGACTTAACTCAAGAAACCAAATGGATTAATTTAAAAGGTGAAGAAAAGATAGAATTCAAAGGAAGAGCTATTGGTGGTTGTTTAGATTGTGTAAAAACGTTTATTGGAACAAAATATGACAAAGTGAAAAACTATATTGAAACATATAAAGAAGATGGAATTGTATGGTTTTTAGAAGTTTTTGAAATGAGTTCACCAACTGTACTTTTAACATTATGGCAAATGAAAGAAGCAGGATATTTCAAAAATTGTAAGGGGATTATATTTGGTAGGCCATTGTTTATTAGAAATGATTATGATATAGATTTTTATCAAACCGTAAAAGATGTTTTAGGAGATTTAAATATACCAATTATTTGTGATGCAGATGTAGGTCATGTTTCACCACAATTTGCCATGGTAAATGGCGCAATATTAGAAGTAACTTCTCAAGATGGAAGAGGTAAAGTAAAAACAATTTTGAAATAGTAGTGATGATATTTGGTTGAATTTCTTAATGATGAATATACATTGTTTTTATTTATCATTTGAAAAGTATTTATGGTTTGAACTGTAATAAATAGTTACCGAAAAATAATATATTAGTAAAGGATTAAATTTATTTAATATCATAAAATTGAAAGGGAAGTGAATTACGTGAAAGTATTATTAGTCAATGGAGGACCACATAAAGAAGGATGTACATATACAGCTTTAAAAGAAGTAGAGAAACAATTAAATAAACAAGATATAGAAACAGAAATATTTTGGCTAGGGGTAAAACCAGTAGCAGGTTGTATTGGTTGTGGTAGTTGTAAAAATACAGGAAAATGTTTTGTAGATGATAAGGTAAATGAATTTATCGAAAAAGCAAAAAAAGCAGATGGATTTGTATTTGGAACACCAGTGCATTTTGCTTCAGCAACAGGAGCCATTACTTCATTTATGGATAGAGTATTTTATGCAGGAAAACCAGTATTTCAAAACAAATTAGGAGCTTGTGTGGTAAGTTGTAGAAGAGGAGGAGCAACTTCAACATTTGATCAATTAAATAAATATTTTACAATTAATAATATGCCAATTGTATCATCACAATATTGGAATATGGTACATGGAAATATACCAGAAGAAGTTATGCAAGATGAAGAAGGAATGCAAACTATGAGAACATTAGGGAATAATATGGCATGGCTATTAAAATGTATAGAACAAGGAAAAAAGGCAGGAATAGAAATACCTGAAAAAGAACAACCAATCAAAACAAATTATATAGGGACGGAGCAAAAAATCATCAACGCAATAAAAAATAAATAAAAATAATAAATGTTTGAAATTTTTAAAAAAAGGAAATAAAATATAAAAATAGAAGAAAAATGACAAGAGGAAGAAGAAATGAACAAAAATGAAGCAATTGGAATCTTTGATTCAGGAATCGGAGGGGTTACTGTATTAAGAGAAATCTTAAAAGTATTACCAAATGAAAATTATATGTATTATAGCGATTCAAAAAATAATCCTTATGGAGATAAAAGTGATGACCAAATTCATGAATTATGTGAAAATATAGTAAATGTATTTATTGAACAAAAATGTAAGGCAATTGTGATTGCTTGTAATACAGCAAGTGCAAAATCTGCTCAATATTTAAGACAAAAGTATGCAGATATACCATTTATAGCCATTGAACCAGCATATAAAATGGTGTATGATTATGCATATAGTGAATCAACTTTGGTGTTGGCAACAAAAGGAACTATTGAAAGTGAAAAATTTAACCTTTTATATCATACATATGATAATCATAAAACCATTTTACTTCCTTGTGTAGGATTAGCAGATATCATAGAAGAGGGAAATAGAGAAAAAATAAAAAAATATTTGAAGGAACATTTGGAGTTATTTAGAGGAAAAGTAAAAAATGTAGTTTTAGGTTGCACACATTATCCATTGATACAAGATGAAATACAAGAGGTGTTAGGAGAAGTTACATTTTTTAATGGAGCACCATATTTGGCAAAACATTTACAAGAAGTTTTAGAGAAAAAAGATTTGATTCACAATAACAATGAAAAAGGCACAATACAATTCATAGATTCATCAAATAGTGAACAAAAGAAAAAAAGATTTTTTGAAATTTTAGAGAAATAGAAAGTATTTTAGATAGGACAAATAAAAAACAAAATGTAGTATGAAGGGTGTAGATGTATGAAAATATTAAGAAATGAATTAAAAAATGAATTACATATTCGAACACAAAAAGACTTTCCACAAAAAGGAATAGAATTTATTGACATTATGCCATTAACGATTCAAAAAGAAACATTTAAAGAAATTGTTGATAAATTTGTAGAAGAAATAAAAGACAAGCAAGTAGAATATATTGTAGGAGCAGAAGCAAGAGGATTTGTCATAGGAGCGGCAGTAGCAAGTAAATTAAATATTGGATTTATACCAGTTAGAAAAGCAGGAAAATTACCGCCAACAACAGTTGAAAAACAATTCTCATATGAAAAAGAATATGGAAAAGATAAAATGGAATTACCGAAATTAGTTGATGAGGAATATACAGGAAAAAGAATATATATGATTGATGATATTTATGCAACAGGAAATACTATGAAAGCAATGAAACAAGCAATAGAAGAAGTTGGAGGAATTGTTGTAGGACAAGGTGTGATTATGAATATAAAAGAATTAAATAATGCAGAAGATGTATATTCTTTATTAGATATTAATGAAACAGAATGAATTTATTATACAAAAAAAGAACAATTTTAGAAAAAATACATAATATATAAAAAATGATACTAAAAGGTGTAAATACATTGATATAGCTTAGTTAAAAAATATGTATTAAAAATGAACAACAACGACACTTAACATAAAATTTTAAAAATTTTATAAAAACTATTGACAAAAGATAAAAATACATGATAGAATTTTAATCAATAAATTTAAGGGAGAGAATTTTATGAAAATATATAAACTAAATGGTAACAAACATCATCATAAAATATAGCTTGTGTCTGAAATTGATTGGCACAAGCTTTAGATGCTTGTGCCTTTAGTTTTCTAGAAAGAGACCTTAAAGGTACAAAACGTACTTTTAAGGTCTTTTTGTATATCTTTGAAAAAAATAGGCGCCAAATTTAAAGATATAAAAATAAAGGCAAAGAAAATCTCTTAAAGAAAAAATAAAAGTAAAGAAAATTTGAGGAGGAATGAAAAATGAAAAATAAAATATTCATAGGAGTGATTTCAGCAATTGTCATAATTGCATTAATAGGAGTAATTGTTTTTAGTGTACAAGGACAAAAAAATAATGAAAATGTATTAGTTTTAGGAATGGATGATAGTTTTCCACCAATGGGATTTCGAAATGAAAATAATGAATTGGTTGGATTTGATATTGATTTAGCAACAGAAGTTTGTAACAAATTAGGAATGACATTAGAAGTGCAAACCATTTCTTGGGCAGCTAAAGAACAAGAATTAGATTCAGGAAACATTGATTGTATATGGAATGGATTTGGTTATACAGAAGAAAGAAATGAGGCAATGACACTAAGTGATATGTATATAAAAGATGAATCTATATTCTTTGTAAAAAATGATTCAGAATATAGTTCTCAAGAAGATTTAAAAGGTAAGAAAATAGGCGTACAAAGTGGTTCAACACAAGAAAGAAGATTAAATGATGCAGAGTTTGGAAAAGAAATAGAAGAAATTGTTGGATATACAGACTATTTAACAGCATTAATGGATTTAGAAACAGGAAATATTGATGCAGTATATATGAGTAAAATTACAGGAACATATATTATGAAATCACAAAACAAAAATTTTAAAACATTTGAATCAACAGGAATAGCAACTGGGGAAACAGGAATGGTAATCGGCTTAAAAAAAGGAAACACAGAATTAAAAGATAAAATAGAAAAAGCCATTGCAGAATTAAAAGCAGAAGGAAAAGTAAAAGAAATAGCAGAAAAATGGTTTGGAGAAGATTTAACTGTATAAAGGGACAATTTGGGGCAATTGGGGACGTTTCTTTATGGACATTTTCTGAAAAATTATAATTACAGAATAGGAGAAAGAAAAGGATGGATATGTCAAATATACTTAATCTAACAAAAATTTTATTAGAAGGATTAGGAACAACACTATCAATTTTTATATTAACATTAATTATTGGAATTCCAGCAGGAATTATAGTGGCAATAGCGAAAAATTCAAAATGTAAAATGATTACATGGATAACAAAAATCTATATATTAATTATCAGAGGAACACCTATGATGTTACAAATTATCTTTGTATATTTTGCACCATATTATTTATTTCACATTTCTTATAATAGATTTGTAGCAGTGATCATTGCTTTTGTCATTAATTATGCAGCATATTTTGCAGAAATCTTTAGAAGTGGAATGTTGAGTGTTCCAAAAGGACAAAAAGAAGCAGCATTTACATTAGGAATGACAAAAACACAAACTTTTTTTAGAATATCATTACCACAAATCATCAAAAGAATATTGCCAGCATTATCAAATGAAGTAATCTCTTTAATAAAAACCACTTCATTAGCACAAATTATAGGAGTTACAGAAATCTTTGCATTGGCACAAAAGCAAGCAAGCTTTCAATTTTCAATTGTACCACTTTGTGTAGCAGGAGTTATTTATCTAGTACTATGTGCTGTTATTACAATTGCCTTTCATAAAGCAGAGAAAAAATTAGATTACTATACCATAACTTAGTGCAATTGGTAAGATATAATGGAATATGTAATCGAAAACAAGAATGAAAAGTAGAAAGGAAGAAGGTAAAATGAAAGAGATTGTAAAAGTAGAAAATTTAGTAAAGAA
The DNA here is from genome assembly GCA_949289635.1 of uncultured Eubacteriales bacterium. Classification (GTDB taxonomy): domain Bacteria; phylum Bacillota; class Clostridia; order TANB77; family CAG-508; genus CAG-269. The sequence continues at coordinate 13,269 of CASEOS010000020.1, forward strand.
ATATAAGGATAATATGGCTGTTAAAAATGTATCTTTTGCAGTAAATGAAGGAGAAGTTCTAGCAATTATTGGTTCATCTGGTTCTGGAAAATCGACAGTTTTAAGATGTATGAATCAATTAGAAAAAATTGATGGTGGAAATATAAAAATTGATGAAGATGAAATGATAAAAGAATATAAAAACGGAAAGCCGATTTACAATGATAAAGAAACATTAAAAAAGATGAATTTAAAATGTGGTATGGTATTTCAAAACTTTAATTTATTTCCACACAAATCTATTTTAGAAAATGTAACAGAAGCGATGATTACGGTTTTAAAAATGGAAAAAAAAGAGGCAGAAGAAAAAGCAATAAAGTTATTAGACAAAATGGGAATACAAGATAAAAAAGATGCATATCCATGTAATTTATCAGGAGGACAACAACAAAGAGTATCTATTGCAAGAGCATTAGCAATTGAACCAGAAATTTTATTTATGGATGAACCAACCAGTGCTTTAGATCCAGAATTAATAGGAGAAGTATTAAAAGTTATCAAAAAGCTAGCAGAGGAAAAAAAGACAATGGTAATTGTGACACACGAAATTCAATTTGCTAGTCAAGTAGCAGATAGAATTATCTTTATGGATAAAGGTTCTATTATTGAAATGGGAACACCAAAAGAAGTGATTGAAAATCCAAAAGAAGAAAGAACTAAACAATTTTTACAAAGATATTTGGAAAGAGAATAAAAGAAAGGAAAACAAGAATGGAATTATTAAAATTAGAAGATTATCAAAATTTAGATGCAAAAAAAGTAATTGAATATTTTGCTGAAGTTAGTAAAATTCCAAGAAAATCAGGAGAGGAAAAGAAAATCAGAGAATATTTAGAAAATTTTTCAAGAGAAAGAAATTTAAAATATATGAAAGATGAATATGAAAATATCATTATCTATAAACCAGCAACCACAGGAAGAGAAAATGAAGAAACATTAGCATTTCAAGCACATACAGACATGATATGTGAAAAAGATGTAGGCGTACAACATGACTTTTCTAAAGACCCAATTGTATTATACAAAGAAGGAGATGACATAACAGCAAATGGAACCACCTTAGGAGCAGATAATGGAATTGGAGTTGCATATATGTTAGCTATTATAGATAGTGATATATCTATTCCAAATTTAGAATGTATTTTTACAGTACAAGAAGAAACCACTATGATAGGTGCTATTAAAATTGATGAAAAAAATATAAAGGCAAGGAAAATTATTTCTCTTGATAACGGAAAAGAAGGAAAAATATTAATTAGTTCAGCCAATTGTAATGAATGGATAGGAAGATTAGAAGCTGATAAAGAAACAATCAATGCCAAAAAAGTTTATAAATTACAATATGCAAATTTTTTGGGAGGACACTCAGGAGGAAATATAGGTGATGAAAAAAGAGGAAATCCAATAAAACTAGCAATGGAAACATTAAAAGAAATTAAGGATATTCAAATTGTCAAACTACAAGGCGGAAGTAGAGTAAATGTCATTCCAAGAGAATTTGAAGTGGAATTTTGTATATCAGATGATAACCAAGAAATAGAAGTCAATAAGATTTTAGAAGTTATGCAAAATCAAAAAGAAATCTTTAAAAATGAAACGATAGTATTAGAAACATTATCAAAATCTAACAATATACAAGCATATTCTATCAAAACAACTAGAAGCATTATTGATTTTGTTAATGAATATCAAAATGGAGCATTAAAAAGAGAAGAAAAAGGAAATGTAATACTATCTAGTAATTTAGCACTTTTAACAGAATATGAAAAAGGAATACAAATTGAATTTTCAGAAAGAAGTAATCAAAAAGAATTGGAAGAAAATTATTTAGAAACATTAGATAAATTAATAAAGAAATATAATATAGACATCATCTGGCACCAAGAATTAAAAGGTGTAGAGAAAAAAGAAAACAATGTGCTATTAGAAAAATGTCAAAAAGCATATAAAAAATTGTTCAATGAAACAATGGAAGAAATCATATCACAAGGCGTAGTAGAAGGAGGATTTTTCGTTGATAAAATGCCAGACTGTGAATATGTATGTATAGGACCAAACAGTTATGATGTACACTCTCCAAGAGAAAGAGTTTCAATCAATTCAATAGAGAAAGTTTGGAAACTTTTAAAAGAAGTGGTCCGTTAGGGACGTGTCAAATCGTTCCAAAATGAAACGAAAGGGACAGACCTGTTGGTTTATCCCTTTGGAATTTTTTATTATATAGTAAAATTAACTGTGCATTTAGATCTTTGATTTTATTAACGCACATTTTCTTATAAATATTTTTTTAATCTTTCAACATTATTTTCTTGAAATTGAATAAAGTTTGTTAAAATATTTTTTATTTCAGGAGTTGTTTCAGGATTGTTGTTTAACAATTTAACACCTTCAATAATTCCCATATTCGTTCCTTTAATTAACATTTCAGCGATTTTAGAATCAGAGTCATCTGTTAATGTACTCATTTGAATGTCAAACCAGCCCATCATTTTTTGAGCAGGATTTAATTCTTTAGGAAATTCTTCGTATTTTCCAAGTTCTGCATTTACATCATTTAAAATGGTATTATATTGATTATATTCAGATTGTAAATCATCTTTTAATTGATCATCTGTTACTTTTTCAGCAATTGAAGAAATAGAATCCATTCCCATTTTAATTCCTTTATTCACTTCATTTAAAATATATTCAGGTCTATTCATCTTTTGATACCTCCTAAAATTTTAATATTTACAAAAAATATTGTAATATTCATTTTTTGCAGATTCCTTTTCAAATTTAGTATGTGCAAATATATAAAAAATATGAATATAATATTTACTTGTATAAAAAAATAAAAAACGGAAAAAATGTACATATAAAATGAAAGATAGGAGTGAAAAAATGGAAGAAATGGTAAATAAGCTAAATGAATTTTTAGCAGACTTAAATGTATTTTATAGAAAATTACAAAATTATCATTGGAATGTAAAAGGGAAAAACTTCTTTGTATTACATGAAAAACTAGAAGAATATTATGACAAAATTAATGAAGAAATTGATGAAATTGCAGAGCATATATTAACATTAAACAAACAACCTTTGGGAACTATGAAGGATTATTTAGAAAAAACATGTATAGAAGAAGCACAAAATGCAAAAATAGAAGGAGAAATTGTTTTAGATAAAATATTAAAGGATTTTGAAATATTATTGCAAAAAGCAATGACAATAAAAAAATTAGCAGATGAACACCATATATATGCAACATCTAGTTTAATTGATGACTATATTTTAGAATATAGTAAAATGATATGGATGTTAAAACAACATAAATAAAAAGAAAAAATGTTCGCAAAAAGTATTGACAATTTTTAAAATTGTGGATACAATAAAGGCGAACATTTTTTTAGTATTGTTCAATAAAAAGAAAGTAGAGGAATGAATTATGATATCATCTTTACATATTAGAAATATAGGAATTATAGAGGATTTAAGTATAGATTTTAATAAAGGATTAAATGTGTTAACAGGAGAAACAGGAGCTGGAAAGACTTTAATTATTGACTCTCTTCAAATTATATCTGGAGGAAGATTTTCAAAAGAGATGATTAGAAAAGGAGAAACCAATTCTTTTGTTGAGCTTTGTTTGTACTGTCCAGAAAATGAAAAAGCCATAGAAGGAAATATTATTGTTTCCAGAGAAATTCATGTAAATGGTAAAAATATGTGTAAGATTAATGGAAGAATGGTAACAGTCAATGAATTAAAAGACTTTATGAAACAGTTTATCGAAATTCATGGACAAAATGATAATCAAAATTTATTAGATAGTAAATTACACTTAAAATATTTAGATGGATTTATTGGAACAGAAAATTTAGGAGAAGATAAAGAAACATATAAAACATTATATAATCGTTATTTAGAAATTAAAGAAGAACTAAAACAAAACTATGGTGATGACAAAGAAAGACAAAGAAAATTAGATTTATTACGATATCAAACAGAAGAAATTGAACAAGCAAAATTAAAAGAAAATGAAGAACAAGGATTAGAAGAAAAAAGAAATTTATTTTTAAATTCAGAAAAAATTGTAGAAAATTTAAACGAAGCAGATAGTTTATTATCTGAAAATACAATAGACAGTTTAAGTATGGCAATTCGAGCATTAGAAAAAATAGAAGGTATTGATAAAGAATATGAAAAAGCAAGTAACAGTTTGAAAAGTGCATATTATGAATTACAAGAACTAGCAAGAGATATTAACGGGTATAAAGAAGATGTATATTTTGATGAAGAAGAAAGGAACCATATAGAAGAAAGATTAGATACCATTTATTCATTAAAAAGAAAATATGGAAATAGTATACAAGAAATATTAGAATATAATAAACAAATACAAGAAGAAATTGAACATATAGAAAACTTAGAAGAATATAATAACAAATTAAAGGTAGAACTAAAAAAGATAGAAAAACAAATGAATATCTTAGGTAAAAAGATAAATGTTGTAAGAATAGAATATGCAGAAAAATTGAGTAACTTTATTAATCAAGAATTAGTGGATTTAGAAATGAAAAATGCTAAAATCAATGTAAAAGTAGAGTATAAGGAAGATGAGTTTTTCAAAAACGGAAAAGATATCGTTAAATTTTATATCACCACAAACTTAGGAGAAGATGAAAAAGAATTATCTAAAATCGCATCAGGAGGGGAAATGTCAAGAACCATGTTGGCAATTAAAAAGGTATTAGCAGATACAGATCAAGTACCTGTGTTGGTATTTGATGAAATTGATACAGGAATTAGTGGAAAAGCTGCAAATGCTGTAGCAACAAAGTTAAAAGCCATTGCTAAAAAACATCAAGTAATGTGTATTTCTCATTTACCAAATATTGCAGCTGTTGCAGATTATAACTACTTTATCAGTAAAAATATTAAGGAAGAGAGAACAAAAACACAAATCAAATTATTAAAAGAAAATGAAGTGATAGAAGAAATTGCTAGAATTTCTTCTGGAGAAGTTAATGAAGTGACTTTACAATATGCATATGAATTAAGAAATAAAAAAGCAAGTTAAAATTAAAGAGAATTCAAATGATTAGATGAAATAAATCTAATCATTTATTTTTTGTGTAAAATATTTATGTAAAAATATAATAAATTGTATAGATTTCATGAAATTGTAAAAACTGTATACATATGTAAATAGAAGAATGTCTCGAGCATAAGCTCAAAGAAAGGAGATTGGTATGAAGAAAAATTCATTAATTAAAAGTGTAGAGGCAATTGAAATATTAGATTCAAGAGGAAATCCTACTATTCAAGTAGAAGTCGTAACAGAAGAGGGAATATGTGGAGTAGCAGCAGTTCCATCAGGTGCTTCTACAGGAAGTTTTGAAGCAGTAGAATTGCGTGATGGGGAAAAAAATCGTTATCAAGGAAAAGGTGTTACAAAAGCTGTAGAAAATGTAAATAAAAAGATTAGCAAAAAAATTATAGGAATGAATGTGTTTGAACAAAGGAAAATTGATGAAGAAATGATACGATTAGATGATACTTTAAATAAATCCAATTTAGGAGCAAATGCTATACTAGGTGTGTCATTAGCAGTAGCAAAAGCAGCAAGCAATACATTAGGCATGGAATTATACAGATATATAGGAGGAATTCATGCCAAAGAATTGCCTATTCCCATGATGAACATCTTAAATGGTGGAAAACATTCAGAAAATAATATTAGTATACAAGAATTTATGATTATGCCAATAGGAAATATTACATTTGCAGAAAGGTTACGTAGAGGAGCTGAAATTTATCATACATTAAAGAAAGTTTTAAAAGAAAAAGGATTTGATGTTGGCGTGGGGGATGAAGGAGGATTTGCCCCTAATTTGGAAAATGAAGAAATGGCATTAGACGTTATTATAGAAGCGATAACAAAAGCTGGATATGAACCAGGAAAAGAAATTGCTTTAGCATTGGATGTAGCGAGTACAGAAATGAAGGAAGAAGCCAAGAAAATAGGAAAAGAAGGATATTATTTTTGGAAAACAGATGTCTTAAAAAGTAATGAAGAAATGATAGAGTATATAGTAAATTTATGTAACAAATATCCAATTGTATCCATAGAAGATGGGTTAGCTGAAGAGGATTGGGAGAACTGGCAAGTATTAACTGAAAAGTTAGGAAACAAAATTCAACTAGTTGGTGATGATTTATTTGTAACCAATATGTCAAGACTAAAAAGAGGAATTGATAAGAATGTAGCAAATGCCATTTTAATAAAACCAAATCAAATAGGAACTTTAACAGAAACTTTAGATACTATTCAAATGGCAAAAGAAAATGGATACAAAACAATTATTTCTCATAGATCTGGAGAAACCGAAGATACGACAATTGCAGATATTGCTGTTGGTATCAATAGTATGCAAATCAAAACAGGAGCACCATGTAGAACAGATAGAGTAGCAAAGTATAATCGATTATTAACAATAGAAAATGAATTGTTATAAGAAAATTTGGGGCAATTGGGGACGTTTCTTTTTGGACATTTTTATATATTAGCTTAAAAATAATTTTATATAAAAAATGTCCAAAAAGAAACGTCCCCAATTGCCCCAAATTGCCCCAAAATTTTTCTAATGTTTCATATTTTTATTTATGATATTGAACTTTACAAATGAATAAACAATTGCCCCAACAACGATTACAAATAAAGCAATCATAATTGGTGTACCAGCTGCTGGTAATTTAACAGGTGGTTCAGTAAGTTTTAATTTTGGTGTTACATCAGAAGTATCTTTTACAGGTTCACCATCAAAATTTGTATAAGAAATATCTACTTTTTCATTAGTATCTAAGATTTTACCAACGATACTACTATCGAAATCTTTTTTTAAACTTAGAGTATATTGAACAGTAGCAGTTTCTCCTGGTCGTAATTCAGAAATTGTCCACGTAATAGAATTACTTTCAGAATCTACATCAGCTGAAATTGTTCCAATATTTGGTTCTGAAACATAAGCAAATTCAAAATTATCAATAATTTCTTGTGGGAAATAATCTGTTACAACAATATCTTTTAATACTTGTTCAATTGGTAATAAATTATTATAAATAGTATTGGTAATGGTTTGTTCAATTTCACTATCTTGGACATAATAGAATTTACCAACAGTTGGTGTTTCTTCTGTACCAAAAATTTCTTTGATGATATCACCATAAGTTTTGTCGTCTGGTCTAGTTGCAGGAATACCATCTGCAGCAGAAATTCCTGTAAGCATTGTAATAACATTATAGCCGGCAGTATCTAAAGCTTGTAATTGTGCTTTTGTCTTATTAATAACATCATCAGAATAGTAATTTTTATCATAATCTAGAGCAACATTTGGAACACCATCTGTTAAGACAATCACATATTTGTTATTATCTTCCTCTGTAAAATATTGACTAGCTAAACTTAATCCTGCTTCTAAATCCGTTCTAGGCCCAGTATATTGAATATTAGAAATAGCAGATATTAATGATTCAGAATTAGAAGACAAGTTAGAAACTAAATTAGCATCTTCAATTGTGCCTTCTTTAGAAACATCTTCATTTGTTGAGAAACTAACAATCCCAACTTTTAAATGTTCATTTCCATCTAGTATGGTATTTACTAAAGTTTTAGCAGATTCAATAACCAAATCTTCTCTAGTCATTGTTCCTTCAACAATATCTTCCATACTTTTTGAGTTATCAATTACTAGCATAATTTCGCCAGTTGGTTGCAAAGAAGTTTCCTCATTGGTTACTTGTAATTGAAGAGTTACTTCTTTATTATTTAAGTTTTTTTCAACTAATTTTTTTTCAAAACTTGAATTATTTCCAATTTCTATCGTACAAACAGGTTCTTCAACAACTGTCATAGTAACAGTATCATAAGATGCTAAAGAAATATTTGCAACTAAAATTAAAATTAAAAATAAGGTAATTAAAATACTCTTTTTCATACGTAATCCTCCCATAATTTATTTCAATATATATTTTAACACAAGAAATAAAAAATACAACAAATTTGTAGAAAAAAATAAAAAAATGTGATAAAATAGGACATGCAAATTAAAATAAAAAGGTGATAACATGTTAGAAAATATAAACTCTCCAGATGATTTGAAGAAATTAAGTATTTTAGAAGAACAAAAATTAGCAGAAGAAATCAGAAAATATATATTAGACATTGTATCAAAAAATGGTGGACATTTGGCTTCAAATTTAGGAGTAGTAGAATTAACATTAGCATTACATAATGTATTTGATTTTAAAAAGGATAAAATTGTATGGGATGTAGGTCATCAAACCTATATACATAAAATTTTAACAGGAAGAAAAGAAGCGTTAAAAACATTAAGAACATTAAATGGAATTGCAGGTTTCCCAAAAACCAATGAATCTCCATATGATTTTTTTAATACAGGACATAGTAGTACATCTATATCAGCAGCTTTAGGAATGGCAAGAGCTAGAGACTTAAAAAAAGAAAACTATTCTGTATTAGCTGTCATTGGTGATGGTGCTATGACTGGTGGAATGGCATTAGAAGCATTGAATGATGTGGGATATAGTAAAACAAAAATGACAATTATTTTAAATGATAATGAAATGAGTATTTCACCAAATATTGGTGGGTTAAATATGTTACTAAGTAAATTAAGAACGAAAAAAATGTATACAAGATCAAATGTCATTATGAAAAAAAGAATTAGCAAAATACCAGTTATTGGAAAACCAATTGTCAAAATGGTACAAGTTACCAAAAGAAGTATCAAACAACTAATTATTCCCAAAATGTTTTTTGAGGATATTGGATTTACCTACTTAGGACCAGTTAATGGGCATAATTTAGAAGAATTGCAAAGTATTTTGACATTAAGTAAACAAATTGACAATCCTGTATTAATACATGTATTAACGAAAAAAGGAAAAGGATATAAAATAGCAGAAAATAATCCAGACAAATTTCATGCAACAGGACCTTTTGATATTGAAACAGGAAAAAGTAAAAAAGAAAAAGGAAAAGACTATTCTAAAGTATTTGGCGATAAATTGGTAGAACTAGCAAAGAAAAATGAAAAGATTGTAGCCATTACAGCTTCTATGAAAGATGGAACAGGTCTTACAAGATTTAGTCAAGAATTTCCAGATAGATTTTTTGATATCGGAATTGCAGAACAACATGCTTTGGGATTAGCAGCAGGTATGGCCATGGATGGAATGATACCAATTGTTCCTATTTATTCATCATTTTATCAAAGAGCATATGATCAAGTAATTCATGATATTGCACTTCAAAATTTACCAGTCATTATGTGTGTAGATAGAGCAGGCATTGTGGGAGCAGATGGAGAAACTCATCAAGGAATTTTAGACATGGCATTTTTTAGATTAGTTCCAAATTTAACGGTTTTAGCACCAAAAGATTTTCAAGAATTAGAAGATATGTTAGCATTTGCAATAGAATTGAAAAAGCCAGTGGTGATTCGATATCCAAGAGGTGGAGAAGACAAAGAATCATTTGAAAAACATGAAAATATAGAAGAAGGAAAAGCAGAAATCTTAAAAGAAGGAAAAGATATTTCTATATTGACAATAGGAAAAACGGTAGCAAGAGGAATAAAAATTGCAAAAAAACTTCAAAATATGCATATAGATGCAGAAGTGATTAATGTTAGATTTTTAAAACCATTAGATGTGGAAACATTAAAGAAATCAATAGAGAAAACGAAAAAAGTCATTACCATAGAAGATGGAACGATTATCAATGGATTAGGTACAGCGATAAAAGAATTGATAATTGATAACCATATGGAAGATGTAGAAGTAAAAGCCTATGCGTATCCAGATAAGTTTATTCAACATGGAAGCGTTGATGAGTTAGAAAAAATATATGGCTTAGATGAAGATTCTATTGTAGAAGATGTAGAAAAACATATAGAATTAGATGAAGGAAATGAAGATAAAAAAGAAACAGAAGCAAAAGAAAAAATAAATAAGAGTGAAGAGAACTATAAAGAGGTAAAGTCAGAAGAAGTAAAGAAAAATAAAGATAAAAATAAAAAAAGAAAGATGAAAATAAGGTAATTAAAAAGATTAATAATTCATTACAAAAGATGGGCATTTCTTAAACCAGGAAAAAATCTTAGAGATAAGGAATGTCTTCTTACATAAAAGGAGAGAACATAAATGAATAAACAAGAACTGTTAAAAGATTACAAAAAGCAAGAGGATAAACTATGTTTGTCACAAATATTAGATAAAATAGAAATATCATCAAAAAGAGAAAAGATCGAATATACAGATTTTTTAGATATGTATCAAGTATCTTTAGTCGAAAACTTTTTAAGAAAAATTCAATTTCAAAATTTTAAATTATATGGTGGATATGAAGAGGCAGAAAGAAAAGTATTCATTACATTTCCTGAAAAATTTGATGATAACATGTTAGAAAAAAATTATGATAAGATTTTAAAAGTTGTAAGAATTCAATTACCAGAGGAAGAAAAAGGAAAGTATTCACATAGAAATTACTTAGGTGGAATTGTAAAATTAGGATTAAAAAGAGAAAAAGTAGGAGATATTCTTGTGGGAGAAGAAGGTGCAGATATCATAACTGTTAGTGATTTTGCAGAAGTTTTAAAAACACAATTGCCATCTCTAACAAGATTTGAAAATGCAAAAATAGAGATAGAAAAGATACAAAATGTAAGAAAATTAGAAATAAAAGTAGAAGAAGTTAGTATTATTGTTCCATCATTACGATTAGACAATATCGTATCAGACTTAGCAAGAACTTCTAGAAGTAAAGCATCAGAAATGATTGCACAAGAAAGAGTATTTGTGAATGGACAAAATGAAACCAAAAATTCAAAACAAGTAAAATGTGGTGACATCATAACCATTAGGGGAAAAGGCAGATTTATTATTAAAGAATTTACAGGAACAACCAGAAGCGGAAGAACAGTGGTGTTAGTTGAAAAATATGTCTGAAACGTTAGGGACGTGTCAAATCGTTCCAAAATGAAACAAAAGGGACAGACCTTAGGATAAAAATTTTAGCATATAAAATTAAGAAAAGAAAATAGCCAATGATGAAGTGAGTATATAGAAAAAAGTGTGTAAAGTTTAAAAATAAACCTTCTTATGATAAAATAAAAATGTCATAAGGGGGTTTTAAATATGGCAAGAAAAGAAAA
>CASEOS010000021.1 GCA_949289635.1 uncultured Eubacteriales bacterium
GAGCTAATTTAGAAGAATTTGGTATGGTTAATTGTGCAATTTAATTATATAGATTAAATTTTTATATAATTTTGTTTCACATCATTGACACAACAACAATGAAAAAAAAGAAAAAAAAGAAAAATTATTGACTAAAAAAAATGCGAATGATATAATGATAATGCCAAAAATTATACAAAGTTGTAAAAAGATAACAAATATAAATAAACAAAAGAGTTCAAAGGAGAAAAATTATGAAAAAAATAAAAGTAATAAAATTTATTTCAATTGTATTAGTATTAACAATACTCGCATATAGTTTATTAATAATGTTTAGTAATCATGAAACATATGCGGCTTCCCAATGGATTAGTTCAGATATTAACGGAATTGATGAATCATTATACCCTGGATTTAAAGAAAAAATAAAAAGTTTACAAGCTCAATATCCAAATTGGACCTTTAAAGTATTATATACAGATTTGAATTGGGCTGATGTTATATCAAATGAATATGTAGGACATAATTCTGGCCCAAGAAATATGATACAAGCAACAACAAATTATCAAGGTCAATGGATTTGCCCAATTTGTTCATATGCAAAAGGTTCATGGAGATGTGCATCACAAGCAGCTATTGAATATATGATGGATCCAAGAAATTCTTTAAATGCATCAGATATTTTCCAATTTGAAGAATTAACAATTAATGGCTGTGACATCAATGCAATCAATTCTATGATAAATGGTACATTTTTACAAGGACATGCTAATGAAATTGCAAATTCAGCAAAAGCTACAGGAATCAATCCATATTATATAGTGGCAAGATTAACTCAAGAACAAGGAAGAAATGGTTCTGCAACATCTTCAGGAGCAAGTGGATATTATAATCCATTTAATATAGGAGCAACAGGAAATTCAGAGGCAGAAGAAATTGAAAATGCAATTAATTATGCAAAAAAACAAGGATGGAATACATTAGAAAAAGCAATTACTGGAGGAATTAACTTTATAGCAAAGGACTATATTAAACAAGGACAAAATACATTGTATTTACAAAAATTTGATGTAGAAAATAAATACAATGGATTATATTATCATCAATATATGCAAAATGTAATGGCAGCACAAAGTGAGGGAAATACATTAAGAAAAACATATGTGAATATAAATTCAATTAGTTCATCACATACGTTTATTATACCTTTATATAAAAATATGCCAAGTACAGCATGTAGTAGACCAGATGGAAGTGCTAATGCTACAGTATCAGGAGATATCGTAAAAATTAATGCAAATGGTGGACTAAATATGAGAAATGCACCAAATGGATCTGTAATAGGAGCAGTATCTAGTGGAGAGATTGTTACGAGAATTGAAAAAGCAACATCAAAAGTAGCAGGAACTTACTGGGATAAAATAAGAAGAGCTAATGGTGAAGAAGGATATGTTGCTAGACAAACATATGATAATGAAGCTGAATATAAATTATACTTAATACCATTAGGGGATGGTGGAAGTAATACAGGAAATGCAGATAGTGGAAATACAACAGTAAAAAAAGGTGATGTCAATAAAGATGGAAAGATAACATCAAGTGATTATGTTTTAATTAAAAATTATATTATGGGAACAAGTACATTAGATAATGAAGCACAACAAGCGGCAGATTATAATACTGATGGGAAAATAACATCGAGTGATTATGTCTTAATAAAAGATTATATAATGAGTAATTAAAAGGAGATTATCAATGAATAAAAGAATATTGGGAAAAATGTTATTAATTACAATAGTTGCTTTTGCTATATGGTTATTTACAAATCATGTAAGTGCAGCATATATATCTATATCGTTAAATAAAACGACAGCTAGTCCAGGAGAAACCATTTCTGGAACAATTTCATCTGATTGTGTTGGAAGAGTTAATTTGTCATCATCAAATGGTACTGTTAGTCCAGATAGAGTTTGGATAGAAGGTGGAGCTCAAAGTTTTACAATAACTGTTGGAAATTCAGGTACAACATCAATAAGTGCTAGTCCGCAAGGAGGCGTAATGTCATCAGGAGGAATAGATGTTGAAGTGCAAGGGAAAAGTACCAAAATTTCTATTTCAACTTCAAATGGTGGGTCCTCATCAGGAAGTTCCTCATCAGGAAGCTCATCATCTGGCAGTTCTTCATCTAGTGGAAGTACATCAGGCAGTTCTACTACTTCAACGCCAAAGAAAAAATCAAACAATGCCAATTTAAGTAATTTGGGAATTAGACCAAATGATTTTTCAGGATTTACTCCAGGAACAACTACATATAATGTTACAGTACCAGAAGATGTAGAAACTATAGAAGTATATGCAACAGCACAAGATTCAAAAGCAACTATATCAGGAACAGGAAACAAAACACTTGAATATGGAGAAAATGCATTAAATGTTGTAGTTACAGCAGAAGATGGAACAACAAAAACATATACAATTAATGTAACAAGAGAAGAAGAAAAAACAGAGGAAGAAACAGAAATTGTTAATGGATTATCTAACATAACAATAGGAGATTTAGAATTAAGTCCTTCTTTTAAAACAGATACATATGAATATACAGTAAAATATATTGGAGAAGATACATCATTAGATATCCAAACAGTTGCAACAGATCCTAGCTATACAGTTGAAATATTAGGAAATGAAGAATTAAAAGAAGGAGAAAATACCATTACAATTTTGGTATCAGATAGTGAAGGAAATAATGTGGCAACATATCAATTAACAGTCAATAAATCACTTGTAGATGAAGAAGCTTTAGCAAAAGAAGAAGCAGAAAAAGAAAAACAAGAACAAAGAAAAATGTTTATAATAGCAGGAGGAATTATTGCACTTATACTTATCATAGTCATCATTATTGTAGTAAAACGTAGAAGAAATAGAGCATATGCTGAAGAATTTTCAGGAGTACCATTTGCTGGAATAAATTACGATGATGATAATCAAGATACTCAATTTGCTGATAATTATGATAATAAAAACTTATTAACAGACGAAATGAATTCAGAAGATAATCAAGAAGTAGATGCAAAAATAAAATTTGATGATAGTGAAGAAAAAAGAGAAAAAGAAAAAGCAAAAAAAGATTTTTTAGAAGGATATAATTCTGATTATATGGATGACTTTGAAGAAGATAGATCAACAAGAGGAAGAAAAAGAGGAAAAAGATTTAAATAGAATAAAAGTAGAAAATACCTATATATAATGTAGAAGGTATTTTCTATTTTTATATTGAGTGAGTATAACATAAAAATAACAATGTGAGAATTTATTGTAAATTCATATAAAAGGCATATAAATACATTGAAAAAAATAAATAGGATATGGTATAATAAAAAACATGAATAGAGAAAAGATAAAAAAAATAATCAGTAATTTAATAATACAAGCTAGAACAATGCTAAATAAAATTCCCAAAGAGGTAAAAAGAATTAGTGTATTCATATTTATTCTAACTATTTTGTGTTGTTTCATCGTTGTATGTGTTAAAGAAAGTCAAAAACAAAAATATGTAGAATATAATGGAAAAAACTTGAATGAAAATAAATATCCTGGATATAAAGAATTAATAGACAAACTACAAGAAGAACATCCCAATTGGACATTTACATTATTCTACACAAAATTGGACTGGGAAGAAGTGATTGAAAATGAAGGACATAAAGATAATACAGAATATCCAACAAATTTAATTCCAGATTCATCAAAATATCCAGAAGATTGGAAATGTGAAATAGACAAGGATAAAACTTTTGATAATGGAACATGGTTATGCGCTTCTGATAAAGCAATCAAGTATCAAATGGATTCTAGAAATATATTAAATAATGAAAACATATTCCAATTTGCAGAATTGAAATATGTAGAAGCTGCACAAACAAAAGAAGGGATTTATGAAATAACAGAAGGTTCTTTTTTAGAAGGAGATAGTATTTCAGAAGCATTAATACAAGCAGGTAAAAATGCAAATCTAGATCCATATTTTATAGCATCTAGACTGATTCAAGAGCAAGGAAGAAATGGAACTATATTGTCAAGAGGTTGCGAGTATAATGATGCCATTGTGTATAATCCATTTAACATTCATGCAAAAGGAAACTCACAACAAGAAATTATTCAAAATGCAGCACAATATGCTTATGAGGAAGGATGGGATAGTTTAGAAAAAGCTTTAATTGGCGGTGTTGAATTCTTAAAAGAAGGATATATTAATGTAGGACAAAATACTTTATATTTGCAAAAATTTGATGTAGTGAATCAAGATGAAAGTTTATATACCCATCAATATATGCAAAATTTATTAGCACCACAATCAGAGGCAAATAATATGAAGGGAATTTATGAGGCTTCTAATACAGTAGATGCACCACTAAATTTTATTATTCCTTTATATGAAAATATGCCAGAAGAAGTATCTGAAAGATAATTAGAAATAAAAATATTGTACAGGAAGAATTGACATTATAGGAAATATGCGATAAAATTTATCCTGTACATTTTATATGCCACTATAGCTCAGTTGGTAGAGCAACGGATTCGTAACCCGTAGGTCAGCAGTTCAATTCTGCTTAGTGGCTCCATTTGATGAAAATAACTTACGAATATTAAAAGGTTCGTAAGTTGTTTTTTTAGGTGTTATTATCAATTATTATATATAAAAAAATGATTGATGCAACAAAAAGAATATGCTATACTTATTTTAATGAAAAGATAATTAAAGGAGAATAGTTTTATGAAAAAAAGAACAAAAATTATTATTATAGGTATATTAACAATAATAGCATTAGGACTTATCATAGCCCTATTTGTATCATCAAGTGATACTTTACAAATATCAAATAAAGAAAATCAAGCCATATATGAAAAAAATATCATTGATCCAGATAGAATTGTATACAGAAATCAAAATGGACAATATTACCAATTTGCTAAAGACACAGAAGGATATAATCAAATAAGAGATTGCATAAAGAATGCATTAGTTATTTATAGTGAAAGTGGAAATACATTAACACAAGAAGAAATTGACAATATTCATGAAAAATCCTTTATAGAGTTTGATTATGAAACAGCTAGCAAAAATTATCTTATTCCATTAGAAGAAATAGAAAAACCAGAAATGATTAAATTAGGAACAACAGGAGGGATTGTTGTATCAACAAATGTAGAACATCTAGGAGAAATGGAAAAAATAGCAAAAGAACAATCCCAAAATGAAACTCCATATACATTAGAATATAAAGAAATGATTTCTAGAAATCCAATACAAACAATGGAATACAAATATTTACAACAATTTAAAGAAATAAATTATAAAATACATCAAGTAAAAATACAAGATATGGAAACATATGAATTATATAAAGCAATGTGTAATTTAGCTTTTGATGAAGAAATCAATGAAGAGATTTTTGAAAACAATGATTTAATATTAACAGTTTCTTTAGTTCCCAAAATAGATGTTAAAGTTAGTATAGGGAATATTCAATATACATATGATAGGCTAGATAATGCGGTTATGCAATATACAGCTCATTTATTGGTGGTAAGTAAAATTGTAAATACAGATTGTATATATAATACAGATTTAACAGAAATTGATGCAAAAGTGGATTTAGAAGAATCTGAATTAAAATTTGATGAGCAAGTAGAAAATTTGGATACAGAAACTTTTGTAACAGATTTTAAGAGCTTTTATCAAGAATATCAAAATGCCACAGGAGAGATTACACAAGAACAAGCAGAAGAAGTAGCAGAAAAAGCTTTTAGGGAAGCAGAAAGAGTGGTTGGCAGTTATGATAAACAAACACAAGAATGTACAGAAACACAAATAAAACCAAATGGATTTTTTACAAGAAAATACAACGAAGGAGAACAAATGGCACAATATACAGTAGAAGTATATGCTTTTACAAGAAAAGATGAAATGATGTGTGGTGTAACAGTTTATATAGATAAGAAGTTAGGAAAAGTTGTTGGTGCAAGTGCATTTGGAGATTAAAATACTTAGTAGAAATAGTGAAAAATAAGACATATCATTTTTGAACAAGATATACCATAAGAAGGGAATATAAAAAATATGGAAAATAAATTAGTAAAAATTAGTCTATTAACGATGATTATATCTATTGTTTTGGTTTTAATTGCGATATTTGTTTTTGTAAAACCAGTATTTGCATTAGCTTTAGCAATATTGTATCTATCAAATGCACAAAGTATTTTGTTGTTGTTATCAGGAGTGATGATTGTATCAGGATCAGTTTATATAACATATCGATATTTATTATATATCATCAATTACTTTAAGACAAAGAAAGTAAAGACAATTTTAATGGTAGTGATACCAATTGTACTATTAACAATATTGGGAATCATATATAGAAAAGAAGAAACCTTTTCTTCAGCAATTATCATGCCAAGCTTATACATTCTTACAGTTATTGTGATACCAATCATAATCATAGGAATGATCTTATTGCGAGATATCAAAAAAGTTCAAAAAGTAATAGCAACAATTATCATTGTCATATTAACAATAGGCATATATGTCATCAATTATCCATATTTAAAATTATTTGCAGAAGAATTATTACCAGATATAGGGCAGTTTATCGAAGCTAAAACAGAATCAAAACAAGAAATAGATGGACAAGCAACAGAATATAATTTAGTGTATTTGGAAAATTATAAACAAAAAATGGAAAAAGAAGGATTTTTAGACAAATATGATATATTGAATATCTTAAAATTGGCAGATAGCAGAACAGACAATATACAAGTGCATTATACAGAAGGGACAGAAGAAGTACAATTAAATAATGTAGATAATCAATTGGTAGAAGAATTAGGACCTAAATTGAAAGCAAATACATATAAATTCAGCTATACACATAAAAATGGGCAAACAGATATCTATATTGAAAAGTATGAAAATCAACAAACAGAAAACACAGAAAAGAATCAAGATATCACAATTAATGGCTTACCAAGTGAAGAAATTACAAACATAAAGAAAATATATGAAACAAAAGATGCTGATAATTTTACTTTTGAAAATAAAGTCAATGTTCCTATTGGACAAGAAACAGAATTGGATAATCTAAGAATCTTATTTGTTTATGATGAAGAACAAGATAATTATATTCCATATGTAGAAAATTCTGGAGAGCTAAAGAAAATAGAATCATACAAAATTTATTCAACAGGAATGAGCATTACTTTAAAATCGGGAATAAAATTAAATAAAGAAGATTATACCATTAGAGTCAATCGCTATGATGATGACTTAAAAGTAAAAGAAGAAAAAGATGGTTACTATTACTATAAATTTGAACCAGTGGCAACACAATTAAGAGATAGTGATAATCGTACAGTAATAGAGTTCAAATTTGGAAATACCTATACCATTCATCACTTGAAAAACATTGAGATTATTTTTTAAATAAATAATTTTTAAGGTATCAAGAAAAAAGCCGAGCACTTGCTCGGCTTTTTCAGTGCTATATAGAGAAAAACACGAAAAAATATGTCGAATTTTAAATAATGCTTGGAAAAATTGGAGAAAGATGATATACTATTAAAGTAAAATAAATATAAGGAGAAGGAAAAATGGAAAATATCAAAATTTTTGCCTGCAAAAGTGCAGAAAATTTCACAAAAGAGATATGTGACTATTTAAAATTACCAGTAGGACAAATGGACATATTAAAATTTAAAAATGACAATACATTTGTACAAATTAAAGAAACAGTAAGAGAGCAAGATATTTATATTGTACAAATGACAACACCTCCAGTAAATGAAAGAGTTATGGAATTGTTAATTGCCATAGATGCATTTAAAAGAGCATCAGCTAAAAATATTAATGTTGTTTTACCATATTATATTTATTCGAGATCAGACAAGAAAGACCAACCAAGAATACCAGTAACAGCAAAATTAATGCAACAATTATTAGAAGCAGCAGGAGCAACAAGAGTCATTACATGTGACTTACATAATCCAGCAATTCAAGCATATTTTAATATTAACTGTGACAGATTATCAGCACAAAATATTTTACAACAATATTTTAAAGAAAAAAATTTAAAAGATATGGTTATTGTAGCAACAGATGCAGGAAGTTCTAAAAAAGCATATAAATATTCAGAATACTTTGGATGCCCAATTGCATTAATTGATAAAAGAAGAGCAGGCAATGATGATAGAGCGATTGCTACAACCGTTATTGGTGATGTGGAAAACAAAGAAGCAATTATCTTTGATGATGAGGTAGATACAGCAGGTTCTTTAATTGAAACAGCAAAAATCTTAGAGAGATTCCATGCAAAAGAAATTTATGCAGGTTGTACACATGGCGTACTATCAGCAGATGCAGTACAAAGGATTGAAGCATCTCCAATAAAAGAATTAGTTGTTACAAATACAATTCCATTATCAGAAGAAAAACAAAAACAAAGTAGTAAAATAAAAGTATTAACCATTGCACCATTATTTGCAGAAGCAATTAGAAGACTAAATGAGGCAAGACCATTAGGAGAATTGTTTGTACTAGAATAAATCGAGATTTTGGAAATGAATTCAAAATTCTTAAAATGATTAAAATAAATATGTAATAAATACATTAAGAAAATAATAAAAGGGAAATTTCAAAAAAGATGAGATTTCTCTTTTTATTGTATAGTGTTAGATTAAAATCTTAAAAATTAAACAAAATATTGAATTTAATGGAAATATCAGAAAAAATATGTTAAAATATATAATGTCAAAATAATAAGCAAAGTAGTAAATTGAGAAAGGAAATTAACCATGGGATTTTTTGATAAATTAAAAAATGGATTAGATAAAACGAAAAAATCATTTGATGAAAAAATAAATATGGTATTTAGTAATTTTAGAAAGGTAGATGAGGATTTTCTAGAAGAACTAGAAGAAATCCTAATTATGTCAGATATTGGAATGGATACATCTATAAAAATTATCAATCAATTAAGAGAGAGAATAAAAAAAGAAAAAATAGAAGATGAAGAAGATGTCAAAAAAGCATTAAGAGAAGAAATGAAAAACATATTAGAGGTAACAGATATTAGTTTACAGTTAAATACAAAACCATCAGTTATACTAGTTGTTGGTGTCAATGGTGTGGGAAAAACAACGTCTATTGGAAAAATTGCTAATCGTTTAGCAAAAGATGGAAAAAAGGTTGTTGTTGCAGCAGCTGACACGTTTAGAGCAGCAGCAGTAGAACAATTAGAAATTTGGGCAAAACGTTCAGGAGCAGATATTGTAAAACGAGAAGAAGGGGTGGACCCAGCTTCTGTTGTATATGATGCGATTAAAATTACAAGAGAAAAAAATGCAGATGTATTAATTGTTGATACTGCAGGTAGACTTCATAATAAAAAATATCTAATGGATGAATTGGGCAAAATCCAAAAAGTAATTAATAAAGAAATGAGTGAAGCAGATAAAGAAATATTATTAGTGATTGATGGAACTACTGGACAAAATGCAATCTCACAAGTAAAAGCATTTAAAGAAGAAGCAAATATTACGGGATTAGTACTAACTAAATTAGATGGTACTGCCAAAGGTGGCGTTGTGATTGGGATTGTAGAAGAAAATAAAATACCAGTCAAATTTATCGGTGTAGGAGAACAAATCGATGATATGGAAATTTTCAATGCAGAAGATTTTGTAAAAGCAATTATCTAAATTAAATTCAAAAGAAATATTAAAGAAAAGGAGGAATTATCTTGGAAGAAGAAAGAATAAAAGTTGCTATGGAAGATGAAAATACCACAAAACAGGATAATAATAAGAAAGAACAAGGAATTAAACAACCTAAAAAAGCAAGGAAAACAAATAGAGCCAGAATGATATTGGTAATCTTATTTATTTTGATATTTGCGATTACTTCATATATCCAAATAAGAGGTAGTTATTTAGAATATTTAGAATTAGGAGAAAATTATTTAGATGTATTTTACACAAATCTAATTTATCGATATGCACTTATGGCAATCAATTTTGTTATACTATTTTTTGTGATTTATATGACCAATAGAGGAATCAAGAAAGGGTTAAAACCATTTTTTGAAAAAGAAAAAAAGGAAATGCCTAAATTATTAAATAAATCTATTTCATTAGTGATTTCTATTATTATCAGTGTGATTGTATCAAATACTATGATGCAAAATATAATGTTAGTGATGGCAAATACATCTTTTGCAATAAATGATCCTATATTTGGATTAGATATTGCTTATTATGTATTCCAAAAGCCACTAATAGAAATGATTGTATATTACATAGTAGGAGTTATTGTTGGATTAACTATATATATGGCTGTATATTATATATTTGTATTTAATAGATATTTTGACGGCATAGATAGAAACATGTTAAAAGACAGTTTATTTATGAAAAAGCTAACAAGAAATGTTTTATTTGTTATTTTGGGAGTTGCTATTATTACGATACTAGGTACACAAAACTTAATGTTTGGAAAAATTTTAACGATTGATGAGAATATAGAAATTAATGGTGCTGGAATGACTGAAGCTACTATTCGTTTATGGGGATATATTATATTTGCATTTATCATTGTCATTTTTGCATATAGAGCTTTAAAATATTTTAAACAAGAAAATACGGCGAAAGTATTAAAAAACTTAGCAGTTATTCCTATCTATTTAGTAGTGTTATTTGTTGTTATGGTAGGGTTTGATTTAATCTATGTAAATTCAAATGAATTAGATAGGGAAAGACCATATATTGCACAAAATATTGAGAATACAAAAAATGCCTATGGACTGGACATAGAAGAAGAGGCAATAGAATACTCTGGAACAGTAACTGAGCAAGAATTAGATGAAAATATCAATGTTGTGAATAATATACCAATTATTAGTGAAGATGCTGTATTAATGACTTTAGAAAACACACAAACAAGTACAGGATATTATACATATAGAACTGCTAATTTGGCAAAATATAAAATTGGAGAGGAAGAACAGATTGTATACTTATCTCCAAGAGAGATTACAAGTTCAGATAGAACATATAGTAATAAAACTTATGAATATACACATGGTTATGGAGAAATTATTACATCAGCAACAGAAAGTTCAGAAACTGGTAATATAGAATATATTCAAAAAAATGTATCTGGAAGTGATGCAATTGTTAATATAACAGAACCAAGAATTTATTTTAGTACAGATGATAGTGCTATTATTGCAACAAATACAAAAAATAAACAAGAATATGATTATACAGATGAAAACGGAAATGATGTAACATCATCATATAATGGAGAAGCTGGACTACAATTAGGATTCTTAGACAGATTGGCTTTAGCTATGTATAAAGGAGATATTAATTTAGCTTTTTCTAGTGAAATTACAAGCGATAGCAAAATATTAATTAATAGAAATATCATAGAAAGAGCAAAAAAAGCATTACCATATTTAATGTATGATGAAAACCCATATACAGTGATTAGTGATGAGGGGAAAATCTATTGGGTGTTAGATGCTTATACAATTTCAAGTAGTTATCCATATTCACAATATACAGAAATTGAACATGAAGGTGGTACAAGAGATATTAACTATATTAGAAATTCTGTAAAAGTGATTATTGATGCCTATAATGGAACAATGGATTTCTATATAACAGATAGAACAGACCCAATTGCCATGGCATATAGAAATATGTATCCATCATTATTTAAAGACTTGGATGAAGAAATACCTGAAGATATTGCAGAACATTTTATATATCCAGAATTCTTATATCATGTACAAGCTGAACTATTAAAAATTTATCATAATGTAAGACCAGATGTTTTATATCGTTCAGATGACTTATGGGATTTCGTAAAATATAATAATTTAAATACAACAAGATCAACAGGAACATATTTAGAACCATACTATATTATGGTAAAAACAGATGATGGAGAAGAAGTAGGATTAATGCAAATTTATACACAAAATGATAGACAGAATATTATTTCATATTTAGTAGGAACAACGGATGGAGAAACAAACAAATTGAAATTATGTACATTCTCAGCAGATAGTAATATTGTTAGTCCGACACAGTTAGACAAACAGATAGAAGAGGATGAAGCGATTTCATCAGAATTAGCAACACTAGAAACGACAGGAACGAGAATTACAAAACAGATGCTTATTGTACCAATAGAAAATACTTTATTGTATGTAGAACCAATTTATCAAACAATGATTAATGAATCAGAAATACCATTACTAAAAAAAGTAGTAGTGGCATCAGGAAATAAAGTTGCCATTGGAGACACTTTACAAGAAGCATTACAAAATCTTCTTTCAAATTCAGCAGTGGATATTGAAGTAGAAAATACAGAAGATATTGATGGATTAATCGATTCGATTATTAAAGCAAATCAAAATTTGAAAGAGTCTACGAATAGTAGTGATTGGAATATGATTGGAAGTGATATTGAACGATTACAAACATTGATTGATTCTTTAGAAACTATGAGAAAAGAAGAAGCCAATAATATGGGAAATACAGAAAATATAGATAATGAGAATCTTACAAATTCAATTGACAATACGGTAACTAATGAAAATTCAGAAACTAGAAATATAACAGCAAATGAAAATGTAAATAGATAATTTGAAATTATTATGAAATATAAAAAATTGAATAAAAAATACATAAAAAATCCACTCTATAAATAAGGTGGATTTTTTATGTCAGAATTTTTTAATAAAATAAAAAATAAAAAGATAGATGTACTAAATAATTCTATCAACAATTTAATAGAAACATTTCAAAAATCTAATGTGGAAGAGTGGACATATATATTTGGAAGTAAAAAAGAAATTATAAAAAGAAATTTAATAGCAGGAATATTTAGAGGCGTAGGAATTGGAATAGGCGTAACCATCATAACAGCGATATTAGTCATCCTATTACAAAGAATTGTAGCGTTAAACATTCCTATCATTGGAGAATATATTGCAGACATAGTTGAAATTGTTCAAAAAAGCAGGTGATGTGCCAAAGGGGACGTGTCAAAATGGCAACTTGTGCCAAAGGGGACGTGTCAAAATGGCAACTTTTAATTTAAGTTATTATTATTATTATTATTAACAGAAAAAGTTGCCATTTTGACACGTCCCCTTTGGCACAAGTTGCCATTTTGACACGTCCCCTTTGGCACAAAAAGAAACATCCCCAATTGCCTCATTTTATTTTTCTAATTTATAAAATACTTTTTTACCTTTCTTTAAAATCGCATAACCTTGTGAAAAATCTTTTTCAGATAATTGATAATTTACATCAGCAATTTTTTCATCATTTAAAGAAATACCACCTTGCGTAACTAAAGTTCTAGCTTGTCCTTTAGATGGAGCGATTCCAGTTTGAATAATGGCATCTAAAATAGAAATATTGGTAGACTCTAATTTTACAGTAGGCATATTATCTAAACTACCAGTACCACTAAATAGAGCATTAGAAGCTTCTTCTGCTTTTTTGGCTTCTTCTTCACCATGAATCAACTTGGTAATTTCATAAGCTGCTATCTTTTTAGCTTCATTTATTTTTTCATCTTTTAAATTTGCTAATTCGTTAATTTGTTCAATTGGAAGAAATGTTAACATTTTTAAAACAGTTTCTACACTACTATCTTCAATATTTCTCCAATATTGATAAAATTCATAAGGAGATGTTTTATTAGGGTCTAACCATAAAGCACCTTTTTCTGTTTTCCCCATTTTTTTACCTTCTTTTGTTGTTAAAAGTTTAAAAGTTAAACCATAAGAATCTTCTTTACCAATTTTTCGAATTAATTCAACACCACCAATGATGTTAGACCATTGGTCATTTCCACCCATTTCAAGTTTACAACCATATTTATTGTATAAATATAAAAAGTCATAAGATTGCATTAACATATAACTCATTTCAAAAAAAGTTAAACCAGTTTCTAGTCTTTGCTTATAACATTCAGCAGCAAGCATTCTGTTAACAGAGAATAGGCTACCAATTTCACGAACAAAGTCAACAAATTTTAAATCTAATAACCAATCAGCATTATTGACAATAATAGCTGCATTCTCGCCTTCAAAGCTAACAAATTTTTCTACTTGTTTTTTGATACATTCTACATTATGGTTAATTTCTTCTCTTGACATCATTCTTCTCATATCTGTTTTTCCTGATGGATCACCAATCGTTGCTGTACCACCACCTACTAAGATAATAGGTTTGTGTCCACATTTTTGCATATGACTTGCTACCATTAATGAAACAAAATGTCCAACATGAAGACTATCTGCAGTTGGATCAATTCCAATATAAAAAGGAACAGATTCTTTTGCAAATAATTCCTTGATTTCTGCTGGGTGTGTTAATTGTTCAATATATCCTCTTTCGTCTAAAATATCAAAAACATTTTTCATCAAATTCCATCCTTTCAAATATTAATATATATAATAAAAAACGGATAGAAGATCCGTCTTTAAAAACTAATTTAATGTAATACCAGTATTTCCTATATTTCCATTTTTACCAATATTATTAATTTCTGCTTTATATTGTTTAAAATCTTCATATTCTAAAAATCTATTTAAATTTTTTACAGAAACACCGATTTGACCAGAAATTGTATCTAAAGAATCATTTAAACCATTTTCTTGTACATAATTGATAAAATTAGAAAATTCTACACCATCTTTAGCACTACATTTTGGACAAACATTACCTTGTGCTACATAAAAACTTCCACATCTACTACATCTATTAAATTCCATATTGAATTCCTCCTAAATTTTTTTCTTTTGATGTTAAAATCGTACACATTGTATCACAAATTGATAAAAAAATAAAGTGTTTTTATAGGAAAAATTGACAATATGTGAAATGTTATATAAAATAGGAAAGATAGGAGGAAGAAAAAAATGGATACATATATTGAAAATTTGCCAAAACTTTTAAAAGATTATTTTCAAGTTTTATCACCAGAATTTCCAGACTTCCTGCTAGAATATATTCATACACCAGAAATGCAAAAACAAGCAAAGATTAGTGTAACATCTGGTACAATATATTCTAACATATTTGATGAAATTTGGTATTCAAGTCTAGATCATAGTGTAGCAGTTGCTTTAATTATATGGAATTTTACAAAGGACAAAAAGCAAACATTATCTGGATTATTCCATGATATTGCAACACCTGTATTTAAACATTGTATTGATTTTATGAATGGAGATCACGAAAAACAAGAATCAACAGAGGAATTAACAACTCAAATTATAGAAAACTCAAAAGAAATTATGGCATTACTAAATAGAGATGGAATTAAACTAGAAGAAGTATGTGATTATCATATATACCCCATTGCAGATAATGATACACCAAAACTTTCTTCAGATAGATTAGAATATACTTTATCAAATGGATTAGGCGTAAGAGAAAAATTATGGGATTTAGAAACAGTAAAAGAAATTTATCAAGATATAGAAGTTCAAAAAAATGAGGAAGGTGTACCAGAACTAGGATTCAAGCATAAAGAAATTGCAGAAAAATTTGTTCATACAATGAGTAAATTATCTTGTATATATGTCGGAAATGAAACGAAATATTCTATGCAATTGATTGCAGATATTGTAAAAAAGATGTATGAACAAAACTTAATTACGAAAAAAGATTTATATACCTTAAGTGAAAAAGAAGTCATTCAAAAAATAGAGAATTGTCCAATCGAAAATCTTTCAAATTGTTTTAAGAAATGGGAAGATGCAACACAAATTAAGGAAAGTGATGAACTACCAAAAGATAAATATGCAGTAGATATAAAAGTAAAACAAAGATATATTGTTCCATTAGTAGAAGAGAATCATCAATTTGTTAGAATAGATACAATTTCTGAAAGTGCAAAACAAGATATACACAACTTTTTAAATTATAAACCAAAAAAATATGCCTATTTAGATTTTAATTTTTAAAATAAAGCTAATAAAGAGAGCAAAGAAGATAAATAGAAAAGAAAGGAAAAGAAAATGCCTGGAAATGCAATAACGATACAAGAGATATTTTCAACAAGAAATATCATTATTTATTTTGTGGTAATCAATATTATTGGATTTTTGATTATGCTTATAGACAAGCAAAAAGCTAAAAAAGGTGCTTGGAGAATTCCAGAAAAAACGATATTTATTATCACAGCCTTAGGCGGACGGAATTGGAACTATTGCAGGAATGTATACTTTTAGACATAAAACACAAAAATTGCAATTTGTAGTAGGATTACCATTTATAACGATTTTAGAGATTATATTAGCCATTTATTGGATATTTTTCTAATACACTTCCATAAAACGAAGTGTATTTTTTGTTGAAAAAGTAGAGAAAAGTTCTCGCGAAGCGAGATTAGTCCATTTAATAAAAAATAATGTTTTTGGTACACATAATGAAAAAAATAAATTGTAAAAAAATAGAAAAGTGGATAACACGAAAAAGTAATGTGAACAACTCGTGAACGAAAAAATAGTATTTTCAATTATTCACAAAGTTATCCACAATATCCACAGGTGGTAAAAGTGGATAAATATGACAAAAGAACAGTTAAAAAGATATACATAAAATAGAAAAATATATTTATTTGTCATCAATATGAAAAAAGAATGTAATAAAAGTATGCGAAAAATGATGAATTTTTAAGAAAAATTAATAAAAATACCGGAAAATAGCACAATATAAGAGAATAAAAATATAGAATTGAAATAAATCTGTTATGAGAATGTCATTAGAAAAAAGTAGAAAAATAAAAGGAAATGTAGAATATTAGAAAAGCAATGATTGTGGATAAATATCGAAATTGTGGATAACTTTATTTGTATAAAATTAGTGCATAATAATAAGTCATTTAAAATATCATAGAGGAGAAAATGTATAAGAAAGCCTTTCATTATTCTAAAATAAAGAACAAAATATCTTTTTTTAGAATATATTATATAAATAAGAAGAGATTTGTTGAAAGATTGAAAAAACAATACTTTTTTCAACTGATTTTGTATTTTGAGAAAGGAATGATAAAAGTAATGATAAATAAAATAAAAAACATAATAAAGAAAAAATGGGATAGAGAGGCTGAAGAAAAGGACATTGGATTAGAAGAATTAGGGCAACTTCAAAAAGAGGGAGCTACAATTATAGATGTTAGAAGTCCACAAGAATTTCGTGAAGGACACATTGATGGAGCTATTTCTATCCCAGAATACAAAATAAAAAAAGAAATCGAAAATAGGATACCAGACAAAAATCAAAATATAGTTGTATATTGTAGTTCAGGTGGAAGAAGCAAAAAAGCACAAAAACAATTAAGAAAATTAGGATATAGTCAAGTGTATAATTTATATAATGGTCTTACAAACTATTGAGATTTTTGAGAGTTTATGATAAAATGATGAATAATTAATAATATATAGGGTGTGTCCTTTTTGTTTCATTTTGAAACGATTTGACACGTCCCCAAAAGACCGATGGAGGAAAAATGAATAACAGACAAGAACATATCAGAAATTTTAGTATTATTGCACATATAGACCATGGGAAATCTACATTAGCAGATAGATTAATTGAAATGACAGGGGTATTATCAAAAAGAGAAATGGAAAGCCAAGTGCTAGATAATATGGAAATAGAAAAAGAAAGAGGTATTACGATAAAGTCACAAGCAGTTAGAATGATTTATAAAGCAAAAGATGGACAAGAATATACCTTTAATTTAATAGATACACCAGGACATGTAGACTTTAATTATGAAGTTTCTAGAAGTTTGGCAGCATGTGATGGTGCTATTTTAGTGGTTGATAGTAGTCAAGGTGTAGAAGCACAAACCTTAGCGAATGTCTATTTAGCAATTGATAATAATCTAGAAATTTTACCAGTATTAAATAAAATTGATTTACCAAATGCCAGAGTAGATGAAGTAAAACAAGAAATAGAAGATATCATAGGAATACCAGCAGAAGATGCACCATGTATTTCAGCAAAAACAGGACTAAATGTAGAAGAAGTATTAGAAAGAATCGTAACAGATTTACCAGCACCAAAAGGTGATGAAAATGCTAAGACAAAATGTTTAATCTTTGATTCTTATTATGATAACTATAAAGGTGCAGTGGCTTATGTAAGAGTCATGGATGGAACAGTAAAAGTAGGAGATGAAATTAAACTAATGGCGACTGATAAAACATTTACAGTTGCAGAAGTAGGATATTTCATTCCAGGTTCTTATATGCCTGTATCAGAAATAAAAGCAGGAGAAGTAGGATATATTGCGGCAAGTATTAAAAGTTTATCAGATATTCATGTAGGAGATACAATTACATTAAAAAACAATCCAGCAGATGAACCTTTAAAAGGATATAAAAAAGTAACACCTATGGTGTATTGTGGATTGTATCCAGTAGATGGAAGCCAATATGAAGATTTAAAAGAAGCTTTGGAAAAGTTACAGTTAAATGATGCAGCTTTAGAATTTGAACAAGAAACATCTGCTGCATTAGGATTTGGATTCCGTTGTGGATTTTTAGGATTATTACATTTGGAAATTATAGAAGAAAGAATTGATAGAGAATTTGATTTAGGATTAATTACAACAGCACCATCTGTTATTTATAAAGTACATAAAACAACAGGAGAAGTTATTGAATTATATAATCCAGAAGATTTACCAACACCACAAGAAATATCTTATATAGAAGAACCTTATGTAACAGCCAATATTTTAACACCAAAAGATTATGTAGGAAATATCATGGAATTGTGTCAAAGAAGAAGAGGCATTTATATAGATATGAAATATTTAGATGAAAATAGGGTAACATTAATCTATGAAATGCCATTAAATGAAATTATCTATGATTTCTTTGATAACTTAAAATCAAAAACCAAAGGATATGCCTCTTTAGATTATGAATTTAAAGAATATAGAAGATCAGATTTAGTAAAATTAGATATCTATATCAATGGAGAACCTGTAGACGCTTTAAGTTTCATTGTACATAAGGATAGTGCCTATGATAGAGGAAAGAAAATGGTAGAAAAACTAAAAACCGTTATTCCTAGAAAACTATTTAAAATTCCAATTCAAGCAGCTGTTGGAGGAAAGATTATTGCAAGAGAAACCATATCTGCTATGAGGAAAGATGTTTTAGCAAAATGTTATGGTGGTGATATTACTAGAAAGAAAAAATTACTAGAAAAACAAAAACGAGGTAAAAAGAAAATGCGTGAGATTGGAAATGTAGAAATACCACAAGAAG
Source organism: uncultured Eubacteriales bacterium (assembly GCA_949289635.1). Classification (GTDB taxonomy): domain Bacteria; phylum Bacillota; class Clostridia; order TANB77; family CAG-508; genus CAG-269. Next base: position 19,356 of record CASEOS010000021.1, read on the forward strand.
CATTTTTAAGTGTATTAAAATTGGATGATGACAATTAAAGCTTATAAGGAAAGGGATTTCTAGAAGGGAAATAATAGAAATGAAAAATAACAAAAAATATAATTTAAAAAATGAAAAACCAAAAAAGCAAGAAGTAAAAAAGTCACAAGAACAAGAAATGTATGATGACCAAGTAGAAGGAAGAAATGCGGTTATAGAATTATTGGAAAGTGGCAAAGACATTAATAAAATATTTATAACTAAAGGTGAAAGACATGGTTCTATCAATAAAATTATTAGCATGGCGAAAGAAAGAAAAGTTATATTGGTAGAAAAAGACAAAAGGCAAATGGAACAAATGGCACAAAATCAAAATTATCAAGGGGTTATTGCGATTGTACCACCATTTGAGTATTGTGAAATAGAAGATATTTTAGATAAAGCAAGAGAGATGAAAGAAGATCCATTTGTACTCGTATTAGATGGAATAGAAGATCCACACAATCTAGGATCAATTATAAGAACGGCTGAAACAGCAGGTGCGCATGGGATAATTATTCCAAAACGAAGAGCAGCAGCAGTAAATAGTACAGTAGGCAAAGTATCAGCAGGAGCAGTTCAGTATATGAAAATTGCTAGAGTAACTAATATAACAGATTCTATTGAAAAATTAAAAGAACATGGATTATGGATTTGTGGTACAGACATCAGTACAGATACATATTATTACAATCAAGATTTGACAGGACCATTAGGAATTGTGATAGGAAATGAAGGAACAGGAATGAGTGATAGAGTTAAAAAAAGTTGTGACTTTTTAGTAAAAATACCAATGAAAGGAAAAGTAACGTCTTTAAATGCATCTGTTTCAGCAGGAATTGTTATATATGAAGCAATGAAACAGAGAATGAAATAAAGAAAATAAAAGGAGGAAAACATATGATGATGCCAAGAAAAAAAAGAAGAGCTATATTAATATCTGTAATATTAGGTATTTTAATCATTATAGCAACTGTATGTGGTATCTTATACGCCACAACAGATATGTTTAAATCAAATAGTGTACTATTTGAGAAATATGCGAGACAATTACTAGAAAATTTGGATGATGTTATGAATGAAGAGCATATGAATGAAATGGAGGAAATTTTAAATAACAATAAATTAACTTCTAGTACAACTGTTACCATGAATTACAACGAAAATGGAGATACATCTAATCCAATTAATAATATTCAAATGAATATATCAGGCAAAGAGGAAAAAGTAGCAGGTTATCATTATAAAGATATAACTTTAAAACAAAATGATGAAACACTAGCAGGGATTGAATATCTTGAAGATGGAAACATTGCTGGCGTTAGATTAAATGGAATCAGACAATATTTATCTACGAATACAGAAAATAAAGATGAAAATGAAATATACAATTTATATGAATTAATTCATACAGGTATACCAGAAATTCTTGGATTAAATTCAGATGAGTGGAATTCACTAAAAGAAAAATATATAGGAATCATATGGAAAAATATTGCAAATGCGACTTTCTCAAAACAATCAGGAATGGTAATAGAGATTAATGGAACACAATACAATACAAATGTATATAGTATAACGATTACAAAAGAACAATTTAATAATATTTATCTACAAATATTAGAAGAACTAGGAAAAGATGAAATTATATTATCTAAAATAGAAGCAATAGATAGTAAATTAAATGAATATCATAACTTTTTGCAAGATGGAGAAATTTCTAACTTAAAGCAAGAGTTTATAGATGAAATAAATAATACAATACAAAACATACAAAATTTTAACATAGGAAATGATGAAAGAACAATAAGTGTTTTTGAATCAAACGGTATAGCCATTAGTTTATCTATTGATACAGAAAAAGATTTTACAGGTTTAGATGTAGTGAATGGAGAAAGTACTAATTTTATAAATATATTAGGAAATGAAAAAATAGAAGATGGTGAAAAAGAAAATAGCTTTGATTTTAAAATTGAAAAAACAGCAGCTATCAATGATGAAACAATTGCTATCCAATATAATATAGTAGAAGAAGGGGAAAAAATAACAAATGAATGTCATATAAGCAGAAAAATGGAAAATTCTAATGTACATAGCAATATTGAATTTGTTAGAAATGTAGGACAAAATGCTTTGAAAATTACAGCAGAAACGAGTACAGATATAGTGAATGATTTTGAAGAAAAAGAAGAATTAGTAGAAAATGAAAATAATATTATAATGGAAAAGTTGAATGATGAACAAAAAGAAAATGTAAGAAATAATGTAAAGGAAAATATAACAAATCAAATAAATACATTTTTACAAGTATTGCCTATGGAAAAGATAAATCAAATGTTAGTAAATTTAAATTTGATGGAAGAAGAATTAGATGACTTAAGTGGTGAAGGAACAGTTACAGAAGTAGAAAAAAATAGATTTAATTCGAAGTTTGAATTATATGAAGGAGAACATATTACAAAAGAAAGAATAGAAGAATTAATAGATGTGGTAAAAGATGATTTGCAGGATGTTAGAATAACAAATTATAGAGAAGAGGGGTTAGAACAAGAAAAATTTCCATTAGAATATAGATTGATTATTGAAAAAGGAACAAATAATACAGAATTAGCAGAAAGTGTGATAAATTATATAGAAGAAAAATATACACAAGAATTTTCTGTCAGACTAGAATATGATGAAGCAACAGGTTTAATAAATAATATTTATATTACAGTTATGGAAAATTAAAAGAAGGAAAGAGTACTAAAGGAAAGAAGAAAAACTTTTAGTACTCTTTTTATAATATAGGTAAATTAGATTTTATCTTAATCATATAACTTGACCATATTGGCGTACAACAAGGTTAAATATATTCTATATTTATGAACTAGTGTAAGGAAACTTTTAAATGTATGAATTAAAGTTTTTGATTTTGTTAATACATATTTTCTTATATATAAAAATTGAAAAAATTATATAAAAAGACGAATAAAAAGAGGTTTTTTTGGCTATAAAACAAATCAAAAAAAGTAAAGAAAAAATTACCAACAAAAAAAATAAAAAAATTTTAAAAAAGTGTTGACAAAGATAAATAGGTGTTGTATAATAAAATTCGTTCTGAGAAAGAACGGAAAAAGTACATTGAAAAGTAAACAATAAAATCCTTTAGAGAATAAACCGAAGCGGAAAATATTTCGAAAGAAATAGAGTACCGAACAAGTAAATTTTTTATTTGAGATAAATTATAAAGATCGGTTTTGATAAACAAATTATGCAAGGAAATCAAGGAAAAATTTTTGAGATAATACTCCATGTATATCGAGAAAATTTTGACGAAGATTGACACAGCAGAATTTGGATTAGCAAAAGCGAGAAAAACAAGAGAGTTTGATCCTGGCTCAGGATAAACGCTGGCGGCGCACATAAGACATGCAAGTCGAACGGACTTAACCATTAGTTTACTATTGGAGC
>CASEOS010000022.1 GCA_949289635.1 uncultured Eubacteriales bacterium
CAATGTAATAAATAAAAATGCAATAATTAATAGAAAAAACTTGAAAAAGAGGTGAAAAATAAGTGAGAGAAAAGAATAGAAAACCCATAGCAAATAATAAAAAAAGGTTACCGCAATTTACTACTATGAATGTTATAGATGGTCAGGCTGGTCTAGTAAACTATTCTAGTCTGATTTTTTACAGCCTAACCATCGATAACATACTAAACATTATTGTATTACTAATTCTAGCAGGTGTGACAATTGCAACATTAACAGGTGAGAATGGAGTATTAACAAAAGTAAGTGAGGCAAGCGAAGAAACAACGTTAGCAAATGAGAAAGAAATGATTAAATTAGCATATTCAGCTGTTAAAGCAAACAATATACAAGATACCGTTACCGGAGAAAAATTACAAAAAGAATTAGACAAAATAGTAGGTGATAATGAGGCAACATGTACAGATGATGCAAGTAATAATAGTATCAATGTAGTATTTGAAGATAGTAAAAATGAATATACTATAAATTCGAATGGGGAGATTAGTTATCAAAAACCAATAGATTATCCTACATTTGCTACAGAAACAACAGGAGCAGATTACGGGAAATATGTGAATTATAATGTTGATTATGATAATGATGATGATGTGTCAGATGATTGGAGAATATTTTATAATGATGGAAGTCATATATATTTAATTTCTAGTGATTATGTTGTACCAGAAGCATATGCCTCTGCAGTAGGAGGATATCGTTCATTAAATTTATATCAATTAGGATATACGACGACAGATTCAGCAATAGAGTTTTTATCAAATACGGAAAATTGGAAAATGCTAAAAGAGGATACTGTTGCAAAATATGTAACAGGAGCTACAACCTTGGAAATGTATGTTGCTTCTTGGAACCAAAATCATGATGAAAAAATATATTTAGCAAATGGGGGAAATGGACTATTGATAGGAAATACAGAGAATCCATCAAATACGAGTTTTTCATTTTCTACTAGTCCAGAAGATTTATATTATGTTAGTACAGGGACTATGCCTGATAGAATAACTAATAATATGTGGATAGCATCTAAAATGGATAATGGAAATATAGTAAGAGGTGGATATAATATAAATTCTTATGAAAGTAATACAGCAGGAATGATAACTGGAAATAGCGGATATCTTTATTGTGGAATAAGACCAGTTGTATGTTTAAAAGAAGAGGTTATTTTGAATGAAGGAGATGGAAGTTTAGAAAATCCATTTATCATATCTGTAAAATAATTCAGAAATATTAGAGGTGATATCAAAAAATGATATCACTTTTTTCTATATAGGGGTTGAAATTAATTATCATATATTTTAGAATATATGATAATTAAAAATACAAAAACTAGCAAAGGAAGAAAGGAATGAATTTTATGAGAGTATTAGTTGTATCAGATATTCATGGATCAGGCGTATATGCTGACAAATTAAAAGAAATTATTAAAAGAGAAAAACCAGAAAAAATAATTGTATTAGGAGATTTATATTATCATGGACCTAGAAATCCATTAACAGATGGATATGATCCAATGAAAGTAACAAAAGTGTTAAATAGTGTAAAAGACAAGCTAGAAGTTGTAAGAGGAAACTGTGATGCAGAAGTAGATCAAATGGTTTCTGAATTTGATATAAAAGAACATATATTAGAAAAAATCAATGGAAAAAATATGTTTTTTACACATGGACATAAATACAATATAGATAATTTACCAACAGAAGATTTTGACATTATGTTTTATGGACATTTCCATATATGTTTTATCAAAAAATATGATAATCAATTATTTGTCAATCCAGGTTCTATCTCATTACCAAAAGAAAATACACCACATAGTTATGCAATGATAGAAGAAAAAGATATTATCATAAAAGATGTTGATGGAAATGTGATAGAAGAATATAGATATAAAGAATGAAACGTTAGGGACGTGTCAAATCGTTCCAAAATGTGCCAATGTGCCAAAGGGTGCCAAAGGGGACGTGCCAAAATGGCAACTTTTCAATTAATGAATAACTTTTTAATTGAAAAGTTGCCATTTTGGCACGTCCCCTTTGGCACATTTGGGAAGTCCCTATTATATCCATTCACCATATTTTTTGATGTAAATCTTTTTCGCAAACATAGCTAAGATACAGTATAAGAAGGTTACAATAAAGATTAGTGCAATATATTGACCAGCAATTGGTACTAGTCCAATGAAACTTCCTAAAGGTGTAAATGGTACAATAATACCCACTAATATTAATAAGATAGAAGAGAAATATACCATTTTATTAGCGTTACTTTGAATAAATGGTATTTTTGCAGTTCTTACAATATGCATTCCCACTAAATTTGAAACGATACTATATGTGAACCAAATTGTTTGGAAAAGAGCAGCTTCTCTAACGCCAAAGATAAACCATAAAGAAGCAAATACGACTAAGTCAAATATAGAACTAACAGGTCCCATAAATAGCATAAAATGTTTCAAACTTTTAATGTCTAATTTTTTAGGTTTTTTTACAATTTCTGCATCTACATCATCAAAAGGAAGTGTCATTTGTCCAAAATCATATAATAAACCTTCTACTAATAACTGAATAGGTGTTTCTGGTAAAAATGGTAAAGCAATACTTGCGACAATAACAGATAATACTTCACCAAAGTTAAAACTGGTTGCCAATTTAATATATTTCATCAAGTTTGCAAATGTTTTTCTTCCCTCCGTAACACCATCTAACAATACATTTAAATCTTTTTCTAGTAAGATAATGTCAGCTGATTCTTTTGCAATATCCACAGCGGTATCTACTGAAATACCAACATCTGAATTAGTTAGGGAAGGGCTATCATTAATTCCATCTCCCATATATCCGACAATATTTCCTTGTTCTTTTAAAAGTCTTACAATTCTTGCTTTTTGAATAGGAGATAATTTTGCAAAAATATTATTTTTCTTAATTAATCTTTGAACAGCTACATCTGGTAATTTATCTAATTCACTTCCTAAAATAATATGTTTAGATTTAATATTGACTTTATCACAAATACATTTTGTTACTTCTGCATTGTCACCAGTTAAGACAATGACACGAATACCAGCTTTATTCATTCTCTCAACAGCTTCTTTAGCACTTTCTTTAGGTGGATCTAAAAATCCAATAAAGCCAATTAAAATCATATTTTTCTCATCTTCAACTTCAAAATCATAATTAGGTTCGGTACTATATTTTTTACAAACAGCAATGACTCTTAAACCTTCTTTATTTAAGGTTTTACTAATTCTTTGAATATTTTCTTTGATTTCCTTTGTTAATGGTGAAATTTCACCTCTATATTCAACAGAAGTAGAAATATTTAAAATTTCCTCTACGGCACCTTTGGTAATTAATTCATCTTTACCTTGTTCATTTCTAACAGCAATAGATAGACGTCTACGAGCAAAATCAAAAGGAATTTCATCTAGTTTCATATATTTACTAGTTAATTCTGGCATATTGTATTCAGCCCCACGTTTAATAACTGCTTCATCAATATTACTTCTTAAACCAGTTTGAAGACTGGCATTTAAATAGGCATATTTCAATACCCCAATATCTTCATCGCCTTTTATATCCAAATACTTTTCCAAAACAATTTTATCTTCTGTTAAAGTACCAGTTTTATCTGTGCATAAAATGTTCATACCACCAAAATTTTGAATGGCATCTAGTTTCTTTACAATTGTTTTTTTCTTAGACATTTTGACTGCACCTTTTGATAAACAAGAAGATAAAATAACCGGAAGTAGTAGAGGTGTAATCGCAATAGAAATGGCTACTGCAAAAGTAAAGGCAGTTACAATACTATGTTTTGAAAAATTAAGGATAAAGACAATAGGAATGATGATTAGCATAAAACGAATTAATAATTTACTAATACTTTCAATCCCTTTTTGAAAAGCTGTTTTTGGCTTGCCAGTTGTTAGGGTATGAGCAATTTTTCCAAAATACGTAGAATCTGCTGTTTTAATGACAACACCTTTTGCACTACCAGAAATAACATTGGTTCCCATAAAACAAATGGTATCTAAATCAGCAATACTATCTAAATCCTCTGTATTCATTTCTGTTTCAACTAATTTTTTAACAGCATCTGATTCACCAGTTAAAGAAGATTGACCAACATAAAGATCTGTTGCTTCAATAATTCTTAAATCAGCTGGTATCATACTGCCAGCAGAAAGAACAACAATATCTCCAAGAGTAACATCTTTAATAGGAATTTGTATTTCTTTACCATCTCTTATCACACAACAAGTAGTAGCAACTAATTCTTTTAATTCATTAGCAGCTTTATTAGAACGATATTCTTCAACAAAGTCTAATAAAGTACTAGCAGTAACGAGTATAGCAATTACAATAATATTGGCATAACTAGGCGTTTCTGGTAAAATAACATCTGTGTAACATAATAATAAAGTAATTCCTAATAAAATCAAATTAAAAGGTGTAAATAGACTTTCGAAAAAATAGTGATACCATCTTTTAGGTTTAGCTTGTTTAATCACATTTGAGCCTAGTTGTTTTAATTTGTATTCTGCTTCTTGTGATGTAAGACCAGTTTCTTTAATTTTGTATTTTTTAATAAAATCTTTTTTAGATAGTAAACATTCTTGACCATAAAGCTTTGAAATATTTACCTCTTCTTTCGTATTTGACATGAGTACAATCATCTCCCTTTCTTTTGTTAACATTCTTTTATCATTATACCATAATAAAATAGAAATAAAACAAAATACTAGAAAAATATGAAAATTTTTATAAAATATTGTAAAAGTATATAAATTTTGTATATAATAAGTTTGAAAAAATAGAAGGAGGTATTTTTATGATTTCAGTTAAAAACTTATTTGATAATGATGATGTAAAAATTATTGATAGAAAGGGAAATATATCAGTTGTTGAATTTCAAAGAGATGTTAGTGTTAATAAATTGACAGCAATGTCAGAATATTTTGCAGCAAAGATGAATGTTAGAAGAAGACAAGTTGTGATTCAATTACAAGGAGATGAATATGTGACAAGTGCCGGAGCAATGCAATGGATGGCTGGAAATATAGAATCAAAGACTAATATAAAAGGTGTGGGAGATTTCTTGGGAAAGGCGCTAAAGGGTAGTGTAACTAGTGAATCAACAGTAAAACCTAAATATCATGGCACAGGGTTATTAGCATTAGAGCCAACATATAACTATATTTTATTAGAAGATGTTGGAGCTTGGAATGGAAGTATAGTGTTAGAAGATGGATTATTCCTAGCTTGTGAAGCAAGTTTGAATACCAATGTGGTTATGAGAAGTAATTTATCTTCTGCTGTATTAGGTGGGGAAGGATTATTTAATTTAAAATTATCAGGACAAGGAATTGCAGTTCTAGAAAGTCCAGTTCCAAGAGAAGAATTAATTGAAATAGAATTACAAAATGATCAAATAAAAATTGATGGAAATATGGCAATTGCATGGTCTGATTCATTAGATTTTACAGTAGAAAAGTCTACTAGAAGTTTATTAGGCTCAGCGGTTGCAGGAGAAGGATTTGTGAATGTGTATAGAGGAACAGGAAAAATTTTAATGACGCCAGTAAGACCAGAAGCGACAAATAATATTTTGAAATATAGATCTAAATAATAAAAGAAAAATAAGCAAGTAATTCCATTTTCAAAACTATTCTTATAAGGCAAGATATCTTATAAAAAATGAATCGATTTTGCGTATCTAAATTTGAAGTTAGAAATTATCAAAAAAAGTATGAGGGATGTTCACGGTACTCACATAGTGAGGGTCTGATTTTTTTGTAAAATTTCTACAAAAATTTATACTATACAAATTGATAAAAATATGATACAACTATAATAAAATAGTATATATAGAAGAGAGGCGTATAAAGGTGAGTGAAAATATGTTAGTTGTATTGAGTATACCATTTTTAGGAACGGTTTTAGGTTCAGCAATGGTATTTTTTATGAAAAAATCCATTCATAAAACAGTAGAAAAATTATTAATTGGATTTGCAGCAGGGGTGATGATGGCAGCTTCTATTTGGTCACTACTTATGCCGTCTATGGAAATGGCAACAGAGCAACACGAAATTTCATGGTTGCCAGCAGTTGTTGGATTTTTATTAGGAATTGGTTTTTTATTGCTTTTAGATAGTATTATACCACATTTACATTTACATACAGATAAACCAGAAGGAATTAAGGCAAAAATAAAAGAATCTACTATGCTCGTTTTTGCTGTAACACTTCATAATATTCCAGAAGGAATGGCTATGGGAGTAACATTAGCAGGGGCTATGATAGGAAATGTGGGAATTAGTCTAGCAGGTGCCATTAGTTTAGCCATTGGTATAGCAATTCAAAACTTTCCAGAAGGTGCTATTATATCTATGCCATTAAGAACACAAGGTGTATCAAAGTTGAAAGCATTTGTGTATGGAACATTATCTGGAATTGTTGAGCCTATTGCAGCCATCATAACTATATTGTTAACAAATGCCATTGTTCCAATATTACCATATTTATTAGCTTTTGCGGCAGGAGCCATGATGTATGTTGTTGTAGAAGAATTAATTCCGGAATCACAAGAAGGAGAACATTCAAATATGGGAACAATTGGTGTAGCAATTGGTTTTGTGATTATGATGATATTAGATGTGGCATTAGGATAGGATTAGATTATATAAGAACAAGAGTGGGATTAAAACCAGAGGAATATGATAAAAAAGATATAGAATTAGAATAGAGAAATATACATTAGAGGAGATTTGCAATTTTTACTATAATATTGTTAAAATAGAATTAGAAAAGAATATAGGAGAGTGATTTAATGATAAAAGCAGTAATATTTGATATGGATGGAACAATGTTAGATACAGAACATGTAAAAGAAGAAGGATTAAAATATGTAGGAGAAAGTTTAAATGTAAAAATAGATGATCAAACTTTAACACAAATAAGAGGAACAAACAATACACGTTTAAAAGAAATATTATGTAATAAGTTTGAAGGTTTAGATGTTGAAAAACTACTAGAAACAAGAGAAAAATATGTAGAAAAATATTTTGAAAATCATCCAATAGAACCTAAAAAAGGACTTTTAGAATTATTAGAATTTTTAAAAAATAACAATTATAAAATGGCAGTAGCAAGTTCTTCTAATTTAGAAGTGATAAAGAAATACCTAAAAAAGGTTGGAGTATTTAATTACTTTGATGTCATAATAGGGGGAGATATAGTCACTAAAGGAAAACCAGATCCAGAAATTTATTCAAAATGTATAGAACAATTAAATTTATCAAAAGAAGAATGTATAGGAGTGGAAGACACGGCAAATGGTGTGTTATCTATACATAGAGCAGGAATGAAACCTATTATGATACCAGATTTAGAAGAGCCTTCAGAAGAAATTGAAAATCTTGTATATGCAAAATTAGAATCTTTATCAGATGTTATTCCATTATTAAAGGAAATGAATTAAAAAGAAAGGAGACCAACTATGAAATTTTATATCATTAGACATGGACAAACTAATTGGAATAAAGAAGGAAGAATTCAAGGAAAGACAGATATTGAATTAAATGAGAAAGGAATTGAACAAGCAAAAGAAGCAAGGAAAATTTTGGAAAATTATCCGATAGATATGATTGTAGCTTCTCCATTAAAAAGAGCCAGAAAAACAGCAGAAATCATTAATGAAGTCAAAAATGTACCGATTATATTTAAAGAAGAATTAGAAGAAAGAGGGTTTGGCGATTTTGAAGGAAAAATACGAAAAGAAATTCATGATGAAATATTAGATTCAGAGATATTAGCTAATTATAGTGTAAATAAAGAATATAAAGGTATAGAAACCATACATGATTTATGTGATAGGGTCTGGGATTTGATAGACAAATTAAAAGAAGAATATCAAGACAAAAATATATTACTTGTAACACATGGAGGTGTGACAAGAGCAATTAGTGGATATTTTAATGGACCAAATGAAGAAGGAATATTAGAAGATTTAAATTTGCATAATTGTGAAATACGAACATTTGAAATCAAGGAGGAAAATAATGCAAGAATTTAATTATCATTCACATACATATAGATGTGGACATGCAGATTTAGATTTTACAGATGAAGAATATGTACAAGCATATATTAAAATGGGATTTAAAAGAATGGCTTTTACAGACCATTGCCCAGAAAAAAATAAAATAGACAAAAGAGAAGATATGCGTATGGAGTATAGCAAAAGAAAAGAATATTTAGAAAGTATACAAAAACTAAAAGAAAAATATGCTGGACAAATCGAAATCCAAAGTGGATATGAAGTGGAATACTTACCAGGGGAAGAAGAAAACTTAAAAGAACTAAAAGCAGAAACAGATAAATTGATTTTAGGACAACATTTTGTTTATGATGATAATAAAAATTTAAAGATACATGGAAAACACGATTTTACAGATAAAGAATTATTAAGATATGCAGAATATATAGAAGACGCGATGAAATGCGGAATTCCAGACATCATTGCACATCCAGATATTTATATGTTAAAGAGAAAAGAATTTGGAAAAATTGAAGAAGAAGTTGCTCATCGTATCTGTAAAGCAGCTGAAAAACATAAGATACCTTTAGAAATTAACTTAAATAATATATTTGCTAAAACATATTATGAAAATCGAAAATTAAATGATAAACCAATAGAAGAACAAAGAAAAAAATTAGAAAAAGTAGTATATCCATGTAAAGAATTTTGGAAGATTGTATTAGAATACAATATAAATGTAGTATATGGTATAGATACTCATCATAGAGGGCAAATTGAATTGTTTAATGAATTTGTGACATTAGCAAACGAAGTTATAGGAAAAGATGTAATAGAAAAATTGAATTTTGTGGATTTGAAATAAATGCAATGATTTTGAAAATCAAATAATTGATTTTCAAGTAAGGAAGGAAATGAATATAGTATGAAAATGGATTTGCAAAATAAATATTTTCATGGATTAGCAGGAGGAATACCATTTTGGGAAGAAGACGAAGTTGTTAATAAGGGCTTAAAACAGTTAGAAGATATCATAAAGCTAAGAGGTATTTATTCAAGGAGAATTTTAAAAGAAAAAGGAATTGTATATGATGAAAAAGACCCTGTATATAATGGAGAAAATTATATTTCAGTGTGTGTCAAAGACTTTGATGAAAGTGAGTTTTCGCAATATTCTAATTTAGATCCGGATCCAGCTTTTTATAGATATGTAAGACACAAAATAGGGATTGCATTAGACTTAGAAGAAGATATGTTAAGAAAAGGAGAGTATGAACATTTACCAGGTGAAAGACAAGTAAAAGATTCTATCGACATTTCAAGATTTGCTGCTATTACAGTAGGAATGGAAAGTCGATTTGATAGACAAAAAGTAGCAAAAACAATAAAAAACATGTTAAATTATTTCGGAATTTATACAGTTCCTATTACAGATACAGAAGGAGAAATTTTAGAGCCAACGAAATCTATTGAAAAAGATGAAGAGTGGGAGAGATAATATAGAAGTGAATAAATATTGACAATATGATTTAGTGAATGATATATATATTAAAAATAAATAAAAACTAAAAAGATTTACTAGATAAAAATATAAAAATAAAACGAAAGAAGAGGGATTAATGATGAAAGATTATTTTGGATATCAAGGAAAAATTTGTGTTGTAACAGGAGCATCTAGTGGAATGGGGGAAGCCACAGCTAGAATGCTTGTCGATTTAGGAGCAAAAGTTTATGCAATCGATATGAATGAATGTAAAGTAGAAGGAATTACAGAATTTATCCAATGTAACTTAGCAAAAAAAGAAGAAATAGATGAAGTATTTAAGAAAATTCCAGAACATATTGATTCATTTTTTGGTGTTGCTGGACTTTCAGGTTCAAAAACAGATTATAGAACAACATTTGATTGTAACTATACAGCAAATATGTATATGACTTTAAATTATTTAAAAAATAGAATGGAAAAAGGTTCTAGTATTGTTTTTTGTACATCTACAGCAGGATTAGAGTGGAAGAGATTTAAAAGAGAACAAAACAAAGTGGTACATAGCAAAACTTGGGAAGAAGTTCAAGAAGTTACAAAAAAATTGGCTTTATCTGCACCTGCTACATTTGCATATATGTATTCTAAAAGATGTTTATCTCAATTTATATGTGAGCAATCAGTAGAATTTGCAAAGATAGGAATCAGAATGAACAATGTATTACCAGCATCAACAGATACAGGAATGAAACAAGAATTTCAAGATATGGTAGGAAGTGAAGAAGGATTAATTGCACAAGCAGGATTAGCTGGAAGATTGGCAACATCAGAAGAAATGGCAGGCCCAATGGTATTTTTAAATTCTGCTATGGCATCATTTGTATCTGGACTAGATATGGTAGTTGACTATACAGATACATGTTTAAAAGTGTTAGGAAAGAAGAAAAACATAGAAGCAGTATCAGCAACTAATCCAATTATTTGTGCACTTGCTAAAAAAATGTTAAATAAATCAGCTAAAAACGCATTAAATGCAGGAAATGAATAGGAAAAATGTCCCATTGAGAAACGAACTCAATGGGACATTTTATGCAACGCTATACAAAAGGAAAAAAATGTGATAAAATAAAACTTGAGGCTTTTATGTAAATCCCTTGAGCAATAAAAGAGGGAAAGTTAAATATTTATTAAGGAGGAGAAAGCACATGAAGAAACAGCGGAATGGGAAAGGAATTGTATTCATAATATTTGTAGTCATCATTTGCAATGTTATGATATGGAGTACCATTAAAAAGAATAATGATATCCAAGAGGAAGAACAGAGGCAGAAAGAAGAAATAGAACTAAGAAAAGATACAGAGGAATTTAAACAGTATCTAACATATGCTATTTTAACTAAAAAAATGTATTATAAAAGTTATTATGGAATGAATCTATTTCTTAAAGTCGATGAAAATCTTGATGACTTTGAAAAAAAACATCAAGAAGAATGGGATATCGTGGAAGCACAGATTGATAAAGCTTTTTCAGAAGATGATGTTAGAAAATTATCAATAACTAGTTATGATTCATATGAAAGAGGAGGAGTGATTTTATCGATTTGTGCCTACAATTATGATTGGAAAACAAATATGTTGCATAACAAAAAACAAATAATGGAACTAAGTAAAGGAACTAAAATGTTCTATTATGCAGATGTGGTTAACGAAATTCCTAAGAGAATTGTTAATCAATATAGTGAAGAAACATATGGTATGACATATGAAGAAATTGTACAGGAAGAAAGTGAAGAATATGACACATTTCAATCATGTATAAGTGGACTGTATAATTATGTATGTGAAGATGAATTTAATATGGAGGAGCAATTAATTGCGAAACATATCTTCACTTTTGGAAGTGGAGATGCATATCATAGTGAACCTAATAATTGGGAATTGGTAAAATTTGAAGAGCTACCAACAGAACTTCAAGAAATGCCAAAAGTACAGGAAATATATAAGAAATATGAAGGCTTCAAATCGGAATATGAAGCAAAGCCAGAAGTGCAAAGATTTCTTGACTGTACAGGAAGAGAAAAAGAGGTTCAGGAGAAATTGTATGAGTACAATTTAGAAAATCCAGAACTTGTCAATGCATTATGTGAAACATTATTAAAGGAAAATGTTGACACATTTGATGTAAGCAAGCAAGGAACCTATTTTAATGAGTCAGAAGACTTTGAGGAAGTCATTGATAAGTATTTAAACCTTTAATGTCATGTGACATTCTAGGAAAAAGAATATATTCCCATGAAAATGGGATATATTCTTTTTTTAAAACAAATTTTATTTACAAAAATACTACACAAAATAGAAAATTTATGATAGAATATTTTAGAACTAATCAATTACGGAGATGTAGTTAGATAAATAGAAAGCATTAAAAAATAAAGGAGGAATTAATTATGTCAGGACACAGTAAATGGCACAACATACAAGCTAAAAAAGGAAAAGCAGATGCAGCAAGAGGAAAAATATTCACAAAACTAGGAAGAGAATTACTAATTGCTGTAAAAGAAGGTGGACCAGATCCTGCAGGAAACTCAAAATTAAAAAATGTTATTGCAAAATGTAAGGCAGCAAATATGCCAAATGATACAATCAATAATGCCATTAGAAAAGCATCAACAAGCAATGAAAATTATGAAGAAATTACATATGAAGGATATGGACCAAATGGAGTAGCTGTTATTGTAGAAGCATCAACAGATAATAAAAATAGAACAGCAGCAGATGTTAGACATGTATTTGATAAAGCAGGAGGAAACTTAGGAACAACAGGTTGTGTATCATATATGTTTAATAAAAAAGGTGTTATTGTCATTGAAAAGGAATCAACCTCTATGAGTGAAGATGATTTAATGATGTTAGCATTAGAAGCAGGAGCAGAAGATTTTTCATCAGAAGAAGAAATATATGAAATTACGACAGACCCATCAGATTTTACAACTGTTCGTGAAAAATTAGAAGAAGCAGGATTAGAATTCTTAGAAGCAGAAGTTCAAATGGTACCAACAACTACTGTAAAACTAGATGAAAAAGGAACAGAAAAAATGGAAAGATTAATTGAAAACCTAGAAGATTTGGATGATGTTTCAAATATTTATCATAACTGGGAAGAATAACGGAGGTTTTTATGGGACAAAAGAAAAGTAAAGGGTTGTTAATAACGGTCATTATTTTATTAGTTATCATTTTAACTTTAGTGGGTGTGATAGCATATTTATATTTTTTCACAGATATGTTTAAAAGTAATAAACAGTTATTCTTCAAATATGCTTCACAGATTGTACAAAGTGAAGATGGATTTATAGATAATCAATTAATGCAATATTTCCAAAAAAAGAATAGCACAAGCTATGAAAATAATGGAGAGATAACATTTGATGTATCTATTCCCAATATGGAAGATGAGTTAGAGTTGGCAAATAATTTTAATATTACATTTTCAGGAAAAGAAGATCCCAATCATGCAAAATCAGAAAAAGAAATTAGTCTAAACTATTCAGATACTGTTAATTTTCCATTAACATATAGAAAAACGAATACTATAACAGGAATTCAAACACAATATATTGGAAGTAGTTTTGTAGCTGTTAGAAATGATGAAGAAATTACTGAATTAGAAGATATCAATCATTTATTAAAATTACAAAATATAGAGTTTTCTAATGAAGAAATACAAAGTTTGAAAACAACCTATTTTGATAATATATTCAATACATTAGATGATAGTAAATTCTCTAAATTAACAGAAGGAAATTTAACAGGATATAGATTAACATTAACAAGTGAAGAATTTAAAAATAGATTGGTTCAAATTTTAAATGCTTTAAAAATAGATACCAATACAACCTATAAATTAAATGAAATATTACAGGGGATAGGAATAGACACACAATTAAATGAAGATTCCATAGATGATGTTATAGAAAGTGTCAATGATTTAGAATTGAATGATAATATTGAAATGACTGTATACGCTATGGAAGGAAATCTTAGTAGAGTAGATATAAGAAGTGCAGGAACTACATTAGAAATGAAGAAAGAAGGAAATGGTCAAGATATAACCTATATGATTACCTTAAATACAGCAGAACAAGACGTAAGTGCAGTATTTACTGCAAAATATGCTGGTTTGACCTCTGATAATGTAACAGAAACATATGAGTTAACATTAGAAGGAAAGCATGGAGAAACTAATGTAGTGGAACAAGAAGAAAATGAACAAGATACATTAGATATTTCAAGTGAGAAAGAAGCAATTAAGTCATTAATAACAACTGTTCAAGCAAATAAAATAGCAGCAGGAGAAGATAGTGCCCAAATTAGTGATACAGATGTAGAAGAAGAATTATCATCAGGAGAAAACGAAATTTATACAGATATGCGTTTAGAAAGAGAAACAGATACAACATTTCATATCACATTTGTTAGTACAGGAGATAGATTTGTCATAGATAATACAGGAGAAATTGTAGAAGAACCAGAAGAGGAATCAAATACAAATGAAAATTCAACCAATACTTCAAATAATACTTCAGAAAAAACAACCAGTCAAAATAAATATAGTATAACAAACAATGTACAATTTAAAGATGGTGTAGAAATAGAAGATTTAACAGAAGAAAATGCAGTCATTCTAAATGACAAAGATGATGAATATGTTAGTAATTTAATGAATGTTATACAAGAAAGAATGGTAGAAGTAAATCAAGTACATATGGAAGAATTAGGGGTATCAGAAGATAAAAATCCGATTCAATATTTAATACCAACTTTTTTAAAAGCAGGTCAAACAAATGCACAAATTGATGAACAAGCAGTAAATGCATTTAATGCAAAATTTGAATTATATCAAAGCACAAACACAAAAGGTGCAACAGTCAAAGGATTATTAACAACCATTCAAAATAATAATGAAACAGAAGGAAATGATAAAATAGAAGAAATCAATATGGATGGGGAAGAATATGAAGTAAATGAGCAAAATATTACTTTATTAAAAAGTAGTATTAATGTAGATGATGCATACAGAGTAGAATTTGAAAAAGATATTAATACAGGACTAATTTATAGAGCAGTTATTAATAAACGTTAGAGATGTGCCAAAGGGGACGTGCCAAAATGGCACCAAAAGGGACAGACCTTAGCATTATTCACTAAAGGGACCTGTGGTTATATAAAAAAACGAATCAATTTTGCGTATCTAAATTTGAATATAGAGATTCTTAAAGAAAAAGATGTACGAATTGCACGGTACTCTCGTAATGAGAGGGCCTGAGTGCATGAATACATCTTTTTCTTTTAGAATTCTATGAAAATTTAGCTTATACAAAATTGTGAGTGACTTTATATAACCACAGGTCCCTTTAGTGAATAATGCTAAGGTCTGTCCCTTTTGGTACCATTTTGGAACGATTTGACACGTCCCTAACGTTTCAGTCATAAATTCAATATATTAGAATATATATATTATTGAGGTATAAGTAAAACAAATTCTAAAATTATTGAAAGAAGGAGAGAAAATGGAAAAGCTTTTAGAAATCGTTAAGTTTTTTCCAATGAATTTATCTAACATTTTATATAATACCATTATTTCTAATAATAAAATAAAAGATGAATTACAAGAAATTAGAATTAGAATTGATAGACCACTCATTTTGAAGCTTAGAGATAAAGAATTCATTGTGGAATATAAAATTACACAAAATGAAATATTACAAATTGTGGAAAGATTATGTGAAAATTCTATTTATGCGTATAAAAAGCAATTGTGTGAAGGATATATTACCATAAGAGGAGGACATAGAGTAGGAATAACAGGAACAGCAGTTGTAGAAAATGGAGAAATCATCAATATCAAATATATAACCAGTTTAAATTTTAGAATTGCTAGAGAAGTTCCCAATTGTAGTAATCGCATTATCGGACAAGTTATTGATATAAAAAACCAAACAATTTTTAATACATTAATTGTTTCACCACCAGGAAAAGGAAAGACGACAATGTTGAGGGATTTAATTAGAAATTTAAGTAATGGAGTAAATGGGATAAATTTCAAAGGAAAAACTTGTGGAGTGGTTGATGAAAGAGGAGAAATTGCAGCTATGTACAGGGGAATTCCACAAAATAATGTTGGAATCCGAACAGATATTATTGATAATGTGTCAAAAGCAAAAGGAATCAAGATATTAATTAGAACTATGGCACCAGAGATTATTGCTTGTGATGAAATTGGAGGAAATGAAGATATACAAGCGATTGAGGAAGCAATGTTGTCTGGTGTGAAAGGTATATTTACCATGCATGGAAAAAGTATAGAAGATGTACATAGTAATCCATATATCAAAAAATTGATTGATAAAAAAATCATTGAGAAAATTATTTTTATATAAAAGTCACTTTGAAAATAAAACAATAATGGGCTTTTTTAATATTTTCTCTGTTCTTAACATTTTAAAGCCCGCTATTGTTCTAAAAGAAAAAATATATGCATATAATATAAAGAAAAACAAATTAAAATAAAAGGACAAGGTGTATAATATGCAGATAATTAAAGGTTTTATGTTGTTACTCGTATTTATTGCATCCAGTTTTATTGGAAGATGTATAGCCAAAAAATATTCCTATCGTTTAGAAGAATTAGAAGAAATCAAAAATATTTTGAATGTTTTTAAATCCAAAATTAAATTTACATATGAACCGATTCCAGAAATATTTAACGAAATAGCAAATAAGGCTAAAGAAAATATAGGACAAATATTTGAACAAGCTAGAAAAAATATGCAGAATCTTAGTGCAGGAGAAGCCTGGGAAAATGCAGTACAGACAATTGAAACAAATCTTACTGATGAGGATAAACATGTATTATGCATGCTTTCTAAAATGTTAGGACAAACAGATGTAGAAGGACAAATTAGCCAAATAGAAATTACAGAAAATTTTTTAGAAAAGCAAATCAAAGAAGCTCAGCAAGAAAAAGATAAAAATGAAAAATTATATCGAAAGCTTGGAACAACGATAGGACTAGCCATTGTTATTATTCTAATTTAAGAAAAAAAGGCTGAACAATAATGTCAATGATGGAGTTTTCATTTGACTAGGTGAATGACTTAAGAAAGGAATGAGATAAAATATGGATATCAATTTGTTATTTAGAATAGCGGCAATTGGTATATTAGTTGCTGTTTTACATCAAGTACTCGTAAGAGCAGGAAGAGAAGACCAAGCAATGATGACAACATTAGCAGGATTAATTATTGTTCTCACTATGGTAATAAAAGAAATTAGTGGATTATTTGATACAGTAAGGACAATATTTAATTTGTAAAAGGATATGTTTATGGAGATTATTAGAATTATAGGAATTGGATTAATTGCATTAATTATCATCATATTATTAAAACAATACAAACCAGAATTTGCCATATATATCAGTTTATTAACAGGAGTCCTGATATTACTTCTTTTAACAGATCAATTATCAGGAATTGTCAATTTAATACAATCCATTGCAGGAAAAGCCAATATTAATAGTCAATTTTTATCTTTGTTAATTAAAATAACAGGAATTGCCTTTCTTTCAGAATTTGCAGTGAGTATTTGTAAGGATTCAGGAGAAGGTGCCATTGCTAGCAAAATAGAGTTAGGAAGTAAAATTATCATTATTTCGATGTCCATACCGATTATATCTAGTTTGTTAGAAATGATATTGCAAATTTTGCCTTAAGTAAATTTGAATAATAAGAAAAAAATTAAAGATTAGCAATCAGGTAATCTGGAACATTGAGGTCTAAGACAATAAAATGAATTTTAAAAACAGTTTTTTAGTTCAAGAGGAGGCAAAGTGAAAAGAATTATATATATTTTGATAATGATTATTCTCTTTTTATATTTCACAATGCCAATTTCAACAGCAAATGAAACGAAAGATATAAATACAAATGATATATTACAAGAACAACAAGAAGAATTTGGAATTAGTGAATTTATCCAGCAAGCAGAAGAATATTCAGGTGAATTTTTTGATGGTATTAATATAAATGAACTTCTTGAAAATGCCATAAAAGGAGAAGTAGATAATCAAACATTATTCAAAAAAATACTTAGTGTATTAGGAGGAAAATTAGTAGATGGGTTAACCGTATTAGGAAGTATATTAGTGATTGTGGTGATACATAGTATATTAAAATCTGTTAGTGAAAGCTTAGAAAATGATACGATTTCAAAACTGATCTATTATGTCCAATACATATTAATTGTTACGATTGTTATGATGAACTTTTCTGATGTTGTACAAGTGGTAAAAGACACTTGTAACAATTTGATTGGTTTTATGAATATATTAATACCTTTACTCATTTCACTCATGATATATACAGGAAGTATTACAACAAGTGGTGTATTAGAACCGATTATATTATTTCTAACCAATTTTATAGGAAATATGATACAAACACTGATTATTCCAATTGTTCTAGTTTTTACAAGTTTAATAGTGATATCTAAAATTTCAGACAATGTACAAATAGACAAATTATCGAAATTCTTAAAATCAGGAGTCGTGTGGTTCTTTGGCATTATTCTTACTATTTTTGTAGCAGTCATTTCACTAGAAGGGACACTTTCAAGTAGTGTAGATGGTGTTACTGCTAAAACAACAAAAGCAGTGGTTAGTTCAGCAATACCAATAGTAGGAAAGATTCTAGGAGATGCAGTAGATACTGTCTTAGGATGTGGCATTATTTTAAAAAATGCAGTAGGGGTTATTGGAATTATTATTGCCATTGGAATTTGTATCATACCCATTTTAAAATTAGGAATCTTTACAATAGCATATAAGTTCATGTCGGCAATTTGTGAACCAATCGCAGATAAAAATATAACCAGTTTATTAGATCAAATAGGAGATGTGTATAAAATCTTTCTAGCAATTTTGTGTTCACTTTCTGTGATGTTAATTGTTGGTACAGCGTTAGTGGTTAAGATATCCAATACAGGAATGATGTATAGATAGGGGAAGTTATGATAGAATTTTTAAGTAGTTGGGCCAAAAGTTTAGGACTAGCCATTATTGTTATATCGATTTTAGAAATGCTATTACCAAATAATAAAACAAAAAAATATGTCAGAATGGTATTTGGTATATATATTATCTTTAATATCTTGTCACCATTTATTAATCATAAAGATATATTAGATGTGAGTTCTTATAACTTAAATGAATATATGGGTGATTATACAACCAATCAAACAGATGAAGAACAAAGTTCTGTAAATAGTAGAATAGAAGAAATTTATATAGAAGAATTAGAAAAAGATATTACAAAAAAAATAGAGGACTTAGGATATCAAGTAACAACTTGTAATGTATATGCAACATTGTCTAGCAAAAATGAAGAAAATTATATAGAAAAAATTGTTTTAACATTGGAAAAAAGTGAAGAACAAAAAAATGAACAACAAGAGGAGGGAACAGAGCCATCAGAAACAATTGAAGAGAAACTTGTAAAAGAAATTCAAAAAATAAAACCAGTCAATACAACTGTTGGGAAAATTAATAAAACAGATGAAGATGAGGAACAGAATGAAAATAAACAAAATATCAGTAATAGTGATATCCAAAAGATAAAAAAATTCTTAAAAGAAGAATATGGAGTTGAGGAAACATGTTTAAAGATAAATTAAAAGGGTTAATCCATCCAGAAGATGAAAATGGAAATAAAAATAATAAAAAGAAAATAGAAAATCTGGTATTTTTTGTGGTCATATTAATCGTCACAGTTGTGATTATCAATATCATATGGAATGGAGACAAAAATAGTAGCAATAATGATAAGGGAATACAAAATGATACTTCAAAACAATTAGCCAGTAGAAATACATCTTCATTAGAAGTATCCAGTAATACCAGTAATGAATTAGAAATAAAATTAGAAGAAATCTTAGCCAAAATTCAAGGAGTAGGAGAAGTCAATGTATTCATCAATTACTCAGAATCCAGTGAAGTAATACCCATGTATAATGAAAATACACAAACCAGTAATACAGAAGAAACAGACACATCAGGAGGAACCAGAACCATAGAAGAAACCGACTCACAAAAAGAAATTATATATGAAGAAAAAGATGGACAAAAAACAATTATCACGCAAAAAATAGTAGAACCACAAATAGAAGGAGCCATTATCACAGCAAAAGGAGCAGGAAATGCAGAAGTAAAAACAAGTATCATTCAAGCCGTAGAAGCAGTAACAGGATTACCAACACATAAAATACAAGTCTTTGAAATGAATTAATAGGTTGCTAAAGGTTGCCAAAGGGGACGTGCCATTTTGGCAACTTTTATAAAAAATAAGTTATTTATTTTAAATAAAGAGAAAAAGTTGCCAAAATGGCACGTCCCCTTTGGCAACCTCTGGTAACCTATTAATCCACAAATTTGAAAGGAGAATATGTATGAAAATGATGAAAGGCTTATTAAAAAAGAATCAAGTAATTATTTATGTGATTGCCTTAATGTTAGTAACTGCGGGATATTTGAATTATACTACTAACACAGCAGAGCAAGTATCTACACAGACAGCTATGGAAATGGAAGCAAATGATGATATGCAAATTGCTGATATTGGAGATGCAACATTAGTAAATAGTCAAGCAGTTAGTGAAAATAAAGTAGAAGAAAATGCAACTCAAGATATAAATGAAAATACAAATACTACAAACGCAGATGTAACTGGAGAAACAAATGAAAATGTGACACAAGATACAAATATAACAGAAAATCATACAGTTGGAACAGCAACAGAAGCAAATGCAACCGTTACAACAGATGAATATTTTACAAAATCAAAACTAGAAAGAGATACGATGTATTCACAGATGATAGAAAGCTATGAAAAGGTATTAAATAGTAGTAATAGTTTGGAAACACAAAAGCAAAGTGCCACAGAAGAAATCAAAAAAATTAATGATACGAAAAATAGTATTATGATATGTGAGAATTTGATTAGTACAAAAGGATTTGCTAATAATATTATTTTTGTAAACGGAGATAGTATTAGTGTCATTATTGGAGTAGAACAATTACAACAAGAAGAAGTAGCACAAATACAAAATATTATTTCTAGAGAATTACATACGGAAATTGAAAATATACATATATCCACAAAATAACATAATATATATGAAGAAGTTTATGGGTAATTAAAGATAAAGGAGTAGGTTTCAACATAAAAATAGCTTAAGAATATCTTATTATGCAATTCAATATTCTTAAGCTATTTTATTAGCCATAATTCTTATGTACTCACCTAATTCTTCATCTGTTAAATCTAGTTCTAAGATTAAATTTTTTAAAACATCTCTTCTGGGTAAATCTTCTTCATTATCAATACGTATATATTGTCTCAAACTGATTCCTAATATTTCAGACATTTTTTCTTGTGTATATTTTTTTGCCTTTCTTTTTTCTTTTATCATAACATCACCCTAAACCAATGTTTAAAGTAATTATGACACAAAAAGAAAGTGAATTGTATTGACATTTAACGTCATTTAAATTTTGACCACTCGTCCTAGCTTGAAAAAAATAAAAAATAAATATATAATATATAAGGTATAAAAGACAGTATATAAACTGTCTTTTTTTATGAAAAATAGAAGTAAAAAAGTATGTAATATATAAGAATTATTACATGGGAGGGAAAATAAATGTTAAAAAAAGTATTAATTGCCAATAGAGGAGAAATTGCAGTCAGAATTATCAGAGCATGTAGAGAAATGGGTGTTAGAACAGTAGCCATTTATTCAGAAGCAGATAAAAATGCCTTACATGTACAATTAGCAGATGAAGCAATATGTGTAGGACCAGCACCATCAAATAAAAGTTATTTAAATGTAAAAGCCATATTAGAAGCAGCATGTTTAACAGGAGCAGATAGTATTCATCCAGGATTTGGATTCTTATCAGAAAATCCAAACTTTGCAAAAATATGTCAAGAGATGGGAATCAAATTTATTGGACCAGACTATAAACTAATCGAATTGTTGGGAAATAAATCAAGAGCAAAAGAAACAATGAAAAGAGCCGGTGTTCCAGTTGTTCCTGGTTCAGATGGATTAATCTATTCAAAAGAACAAGCAGTAAATTTAGCAGAACAATTTAAATATCCTGTAATGTTAAAAGCATCAGCAGGTGGTGGAGGAAGGGGTATTCGAGTTGCCTATTCTAAAGAAGAATTAGAAAAAGAATATGACATTGTCAAACAAGAAGCAAAAGTAGCTTTTAATGATGACAGCCTTTATTTGGAAAAATTTGTAGAAAATCCAAGACATGTAGAAATTCAAATATTAGCAGATGAGCATGGAAACTGCATCCATTTAGGAGAAAGAGATTGCTCTGTTCAAAGAAGAAATCAAAAGGTTTTAGAAGAAACACCAAGTGGCATATTAGATGAAGAAACTAGAAAAAAAATGGGAGAAGTGGCAGTAAAGGCAGTTAAAGAAATCGGATATTCTAATGCAGGAACCATTGAATTTTTAGTTGACAAAAATAAAGATTTCTATTTTATGGAAATGAATACAAGAGTGCAAGTAGAACATCCTGTAACAGAAATGGTAACAGGAGTCGATATTATAAAAGAGCAAATTAAAATTGCAAGTGGAGAAGAGTTAACATATAAACAAGAAGATATCAAATTTGAAGGACACTCTATGGAAGTTAGAATTAATGCAGAAAACCCAGATAAAAACTTTATGCCATGTCCAGGAACCATAACAGGATTACATATTCCAGGAGGAAATGGTGTAAGAGTAGACACGGCGATATATAGTGGATATACAGTTCCACCTACATATGATTCTATGCTTGCAAAATTAATTGTTCATGGAAAAAATAGAGAAGAATCTATTGCAAAAATGAAAAGTGCAGTAGCAGAATTTGTTGTAGAAGGAATCACAACTAATATAGACTTTTTATTAAAAATATTAGAAAATGAAAACTTTAAAACAAACAATTATGACACATCTTTTATCAAGAAAGAATTTAATATGTAACAGAAAAAGAAATTAGTAATTCAATAGAGTTTACTAATTTCTTTTGTAATTATTCAAAGTGTCAAATCATCATAATAGGCAAATTATCCTATAAAATCATTCACGATTTTGTATAAGCTAAATTTTCGTAGAAATTCCACAAAAAAAGTATGAGCCTCTTTCACTCAGACCCTCACTATGTGAGTACCGTGAACATCCCTCATACTTTTTTTGATAATTTCTAACTTCAAATTTAGACGATTCATTTTTTATAGGATAACTTGCCTATTATGATGTTTTGACATTTTGAATATGATTATATATTTATTTTTGACTACTTATCCTAGTTGAAATAAATTGAAAATACATATATAATAACAAGGATATTGAAGGAGGGAAAAACCTTGGTAATCGACAAAGTAAAAAAGATAAATCAAAAAGAGGAAAAAAGAGTCAAAAATGAAAAAGCCTCAGATATGATGATAGGAAAATGGGTAAAATGTGATAAATGTAAAGAAATTATCTATAAAGATGATTTACACCAAAATTTGAGTGTATGCCCTAATTGTGGAAAACATTTTAGATTATCATCAAGAAGAAGAATTAAGCAAATAGCAGATGAAGGAACCTTTAAAGAAATTGGTGGAGATATTGTAACAAAAGACCCATTAAATTTTAAAGGATATATGAAAAAAGTAGAAATGTTAAAAGAAAAAACAAAAATAAAAGAAGCTGTAAAATGTGGTACATGTGAAATAGAAGGAGAAAAAGCAGTTTTAGCTGTTATGGATGGAAACTTTTTAATGGGAAGTATGGGATCAGCAGTAGGAGAAAGAATTACATTAGCAATTGAAACAGCAGCTAAAAAGAAATTACCATTAGTTATATTCTGTGTATCAGGTGGTGCCAGAATGCAAGAAGGAATGATATCTTTAATGCAAATGGCAAAAACATCAAGTGCTCTTACCAAATTAGATAAAGCAGGACAATTATATATATCTGTATTAACAGATCCAACAACAGGTGGAGTAACTGCAAGTTTTGCAAGCTTAGGAGATATTATTTTAGCAGAACCACATGCATTAATTGGGTTTGCAGGACCAAGGGTTATCGAACAAACCATTAATCAAAAACTGCCAGAAGGATTCCAAAGTTCAGAATTTTTGTTAGAACATGGATTTATTGATAAAATAGTAGAAAGAAAAGATATGAAATCAATTATTGCAAAATTAATCAGATTGCATAAGTTGCCAAAGGGGACGTGCCATTTTGGCAACTAGAATAAAAAGATAAAGGAATAAAGCGAATATAGATAATAAAGTTGCCAAAATGGCACGTCCCCTTTGGCAACTTAAGGAGGAAGAAATATGTCAAAAATAACAGCATGGGATAGAGTGATGTTAGCAAGAAAGATGAATAGACCAAAAGCACTAGACTATATTAATGGACTATTTGATGATTTTATAGAATTACACGGTGATAGAAATTTCGGCGATGATAAAGCAATTGTTGGAGGAATTGCAACATTTGATGGTATGCCAGTTACTGTAATAGGAGAACAAAAAGGAAAAAAAGCAAAAGAAAATATGGAAAGGAATTTTGGAATGCCAAACCCAGAAGGATATAGAAAAGCCTTAAGATTAATGAAACAAGCAGAAAAATTCCATAGACCAATTATAACATTTATTGATACACCTGGTGCATATCCTGGAATGGGGGCAGAAGAAAGAGGTCAAGGTGAGGCAATTGCTAGAAATTTATTTGAAATGTCAAAACTGGAAGTGCCAATCATCTGTATTGTTATTGGAGAAGGGTCTAGTGGTGGTGCATTGGCGATTGCTGTGGGAGATAAAATTGCTATGCTAGAAAATGCAGTATATTCTATTTTATCACCAGAAGGATTTGCAAGTATCTTATATAAAGATTCAAGTAAAGCAAAAGAAGCAGCAGGAGATATGAAGGCTACTGCGAAAGATTTAAAAGATTTTGGAATCATTGACAAAATTATAAAAGAGCCAGAAGGTGGTGCACAAGAAGATATAGAAATGGTTCTAAAAGAATTAAAATCATACATTAAAAAAAGTTTAAAAGAATTAAACACATTATCTAAAAAAGAATTAGTAGAAAACAGATATGAAAAATTTAGAACAATGTGTTAAAATGTCTTAAATATAGCTTAAAATAAAAAATATAAATTAGGAGGAATTTAAAATGTTATTAGAAGGTAAAAAAGTAGTGATTATGGGAGTAAGAAACAAATGGAGTATTGCATGGGGAGCAGTACAATCAGCATATGAACAAGGAGCAGAAGTGATTTGCACATGTTCAGGAGACAGTGTAGAAAAAGTAAAAGACTTAACAAAAGATATGAAAAATGTAAGTGTCTATGAGTGTAATGATGTAAGTAAAGATGAAGATATAGATAAATGCTTAGAAGAAATCAAAAAAGACCATGGAAAAATTGATGGATTATTACATGCCATTGCACATGCTAACACAGAAGATTTAAGAAATGATTTCATTTTAACATCAAGAGATGGTTATGCACATGCACAAGATGTCAGTGCTTATTCATTAGTAGCTATTGTTAGAATGGCAAGAGAAAAAGAAATGTTAAATGAAGGTGCAAGCATTGTAGCATACACATATTATGGATCTGAAAAAGTAATAGAAGGGTACAATGTTATGGGAGTTGCAAAAGCAGCATTAGAAACAAGTATCAGATATCTAGCAAAAGATTTAGGAAAAGATGGATATAGAATTAATGGTATTTCAGCAGGACCAATTAAAACATTATCTGCAAAAGGAATTAAAGACTTTGGTTCAATATTAGATGTTGTTGAAGAAAGAGCACCATTACATAAAAATGTTACAATCAACCAAGTAGGAGATGCTACTGCATTTTTATTTAGTAATATGTCAAGTGCCATTACTGGAGAAATTATTCACGTAGACAATGGTTTCTCAATTGTTGGTGTATAATTTGTATGAATACTATTTGAAAAAATTATAATTTTGAGGATGTTAACAGAAAAATTACTTTATATCGAAAAGGTATAAAGTAATTTTTCTTATGTATATATTTTTTTATTCTAGTGTTATAATTTTAATAAATAAGCATTTAAAATATGGTTATTAAAATTATGTATAACTAAAATATACTTTATAAATATTTACTTTTAAAAATTTTGATTTTTTTGTAACAAAATCAAAAAAAAGTTCCCTTATTATATAGAAGGAGGTAGAAAAGTTATGCAGAATATGGAAGAAATATATAAAGAATATTCTACAACTGTATATAAATACTTATTCTGCCTAACGCAAAATAAAGATATTTCTGAAGAATTAACGCAAGAAACTTTTGCTCAAGCTATTGCAGACATAAAAAAATTTAGAGGAGAATGTAAATTATCTGTTTGGTTATGTCAAATAGCAAAACATCTATGGTATAAAGAATTAAAAAAAGGCAAGAAAAGTGAAAAAATTTCTTTTGAAGAAGTAAAAGACACAGTATTGTATAATGAATCTTTTGAAGAAATTATCTGTGAAAAAGAGCAAAAGTTAAAACTATTTAAAGATATGCAAAAACTTGATGAGAAATCAAGAGAAGTTATGTATTTAAGAATGATAGGTAATTTAAGTTATGAAGAAATAGGAGAAATACTTGGAAAGACAGGAAATTGGGCAAGAGTGACATTTTATAGAGCAAAACAAAAAATAAGGGAGGAAAATGAAAATGAAAAATAAAAAAGAATGTGAAATTGTGCAGGACTTATTAGTTAATTATGCTGATGGTGTATTAAATCCAGAATCTAAAAAATTAGTGGAAGAACATTTAAAAGACTGTGAAAATTGCCAGTTGGAATTCAGCCATATAAAAGAGGATAGTAAAGAAAAAGATCATAAAGAACAGATAGAGTTAGATTATCTAAAAAAAGTTAGAATAAAGTCGAAAGTAAAATCTATATTGTTAGCTAGTGCCATTATATTGTTCATTGCTTTTATCATATTTTTAAACAATTTTTTGAAAATAAATAGTATTATGAACAGAGCAGAAAAATCATTACAATCAAATAATTTTTATAAAGAGACAAGTGAAATATTATTTGATAATCATACTGCTGTGACAAAAGAATATTATAAAGATGGTAAATATAAATCGGTATGGGAGGTTTATTCTGAGAGTGGAATAGAAACAAGTATTATACAATATGCGGATATTCATTCAGATGAACGAACATATATATATGAAACAGAAAAAAAAGCAGTTATTGAAAAGGGCGATATCTCTAAAATAAAAAATAATCATATAAAAAATGTTCCTTTTGTTATTGGTAGAAATAATTTAACTGCAAAAATAGGAACAACTTTTGTATATTCCATAGATACAGATACATATGATTATGGAAAAGAATATTATGTGCTAAAAAATAGGTCAGAAGGGAATAGATGGGAAATATGGATAGATAAAGAAACAGGTTTACCAATAAGGCAAATTAGTAGAGGTGGAGCAAAATCATTTTTTACAGGTACAGATGTTGTAAAAGAAATTAGAGATACAATACAGTCATATAAATATGAATTTGATATGGTTACAGATGAGGATGTAAATATTCCGGATTTAACGAATTATACAATAGAAAATAAAACTTCAAATATGGAAGATATGATAAAAGAATAGAATTTATTGAATTTGAATAGGAACACAATTTACCAAAATATTTTAATAAAATACAACAACAAAAGTCCTAGAGTTAAGTACTCTAGAACTTTTTTGTACCTAAATTATACCAATAAATATGATAAATATCAATAAAAAATCAAAAATAAAATGGTAAAATTTATAAATTAAAATGTAGAAAATAGAGAAGTAAAAAAGCTGTAAACTAGCAAAATAATGCACAAAATTCAACTTTCTATATTTCTTAGAGTACTTAACTAAAAGAAATATAGAAGGGAGAAAATAAAATGCAAAAGATAAGGAAAGAACAAGGAATTACACTATTAGCGTTGGTTATTACAATTATTATATTATTAATTCTAGCTGGAATTACCATAAGAGCAATAACAGGAGACAATGGAATTATCAGAAATGCAGGACAAGCAAAAGAAGAAACAGAAATTGCAAATGAAAAAGAAATTATAGAAAAAGCAACAGTACAAGTAATGGGAAATAATAAATATGGAAATATAGAAGAAAGTGAATTACAAGAACAGTTAGATAAAGAAACAGATACTGGAAAAACAGAAGTATCAGATGTCGGAGATGAATTTGAAGTTGTATTTCATGAAAGTAACAGATATTACATAGTAGATAAAGATGGAAATGTAGAAGGAGCTTTTGAAATTATAGAAGACAAATATCCAGGAGATATTACAGTCGGAAAAGATGGAGAGATATTAGATGGAAGTGAAGAAAAACCATATGAGATTTGGTGTATAGAAGACTTATGTGCTTTTTCAAATGAAGTAAATGGGAAAAAATCTTTTCTGGGAAAAATAGTTAAATTAATGAAAAGTTTGAATTTTGAATCAGATTTATCCTATGTAAATAGGAACATATCTGTGGATGGAAATATCAAAAGTTGTCAATCAATTGAAGAACTAAAAAAGCTATTAACAGAAAATCAAGGATTTTCTCCAATTGGAGAAAATAGTAGTTTGTTTTCTGGTATTTTTGATGGAAACCATAAAACCATAAAAAATATTTATATTAACAAACCAGATAAAACCGTAGGATTGTTTTCAAATGTCATGGCACAATTTGATAATATAATCATTAAAGATTTGGAAATTTCAGGAAATATGATTGGAGAAACAGTAGGAGGAATACTTGGTTCAGCTCTATTAAGTGTAAATGATAACTCTGAAACTTGTATACAAATAGAAAATTGTGTTAGTAATGTAACAATAGAAGGAAATAGAGTAGGAGGAATTGTTGGATATATTGCATCTGGTTCAGGGGAAAAGGGAATTATCATATCTAATTGTATAAATCAGGGAATAATTAATGGAAAAGATAATGTAG
Source organism: uncultured Eubacteriales bacterium (assembly GCA_949289635.1). Taxonomy (GTDB): domain Bacteria; phylum Bacillota; class Clostridia; order TANB77; family CAG-508; genus CAG-269. Next base: position 28,673 of record CASEOS010000022.1, read on the forward strand.
GAGGTATTTTGGGATGGCATTACAATAATGGTGTTAAAGTAATAAATTGCTATAATACTGGAAATATATCAGGAAATATAGATGTTGGTGGAATTATAGGAGATACATATCAGACGGCAAATGTAATAAATTCATACAATTTAGGAAATATAATATCTAATGAAAATGCAGGAGGAATCATCGGAAATTTAGAGTGGAATGCAGCAAATATACAAAATTGCTATAATATTGGAGAAGTCATAGGAAAGGTTGCAGGTGGGGTTATAGGAGGATTAAATACAAGTAATGATTTATTAATAACCCAAAATTGTTATTATTTAAACACAAGCATTTCAAAAGGAATTGGAGGATGGGATTCTAGTAAAGAAGCATTAGAAGACATACAAGGTCTTACAGTTACAGAAATGAAATCAACTGAAGTATTAGAGAAACTCAATAATTATGTAACAGAAAATATAACAATAGAAGGTGTTGTGTTGAAAAAATGGATAATAGGAGAGGATGGATATCCTGTATTTGATAATAACTAAATATAAAGTTAAAAGTATTTAATAGAAACTATATTTGTGAAATTAATGAATTAAATATTGCAAAATCTCTAATTGTGTTGTAAAATAATGGAAATACAATTAGAGATATTTTTTGTATTTATAAAATTTCAATTTATTTTTATATGTATGTATAATTTTATTTATATTAGAAATTAATTTTTTAAATCTATATATTCGACTATAAAATAAATAATAAGTAAATGAAATTCTTTAGATTCAAGTTTTTTAAAATTCATATTTTCAAGTTATTATATGTTTTATTTCTTATTCATAATCTATTATTTTGTAGTTTTTCTAATTTCCCATATCCCCAATTCTCATATTAAATTTATATAGCTATATTTATATAAAAATATTTCTAATGTATTTTTATAAAGAAAAATCAAATTTATTTGTTGAATAAACAATAGGAATTTGATAGAATGAAAGGAGAAGATAGATGAGCAATTTAAACAAATTAAAAGAAGTAGATATGCTACCATTATCAAATGATTATGTATTCAAGAGAATATTTGGGAAAGGTGGAAATGAAAGAATTCTAAAAAGTTT
>CASEOS010000023.1 GCA_949289635.1 uncultured Eubacteriales bacterium
TGGTAGATAGGTTGGAGGTGTAAGTGCAGTAATGTATTAAGCTGACCAATACTAATAAATCGAGGGCTTAACCACAATTTTAATAAAAGAGAGAAAAAAAGAAATCTTAAAACTTATTTTTCATCTATGTATTTTTGAGTGTGCTATGCATACAATAATTTTCTAGTGATGATGACATTTAGGGTAATACCTGTTCCCATTCCGAACACAGAAGTCAAGCCTAAATGTGCCGAAAATACTTGTGGGTTACCCTGCTGGGAAGATAGGTTGTTGCTAGATTTTTTTTATTTTATATGATAGATAAAAAAATTAGAAATTAGTATACTTGTATAATAAGTGTATTAATTTCTAATTTTTTGATTTTTATGACAAAATATGGTATAATAAAATGTAGTTGTGTCTAACATTAAGGAGGAATTAAGATGGGAGAAAATGATTTATATAAAGTGATAGGAACAAGTAGACAAGCTGTAACTATTACGTTAGAAGGAAAAGTAAGAAGTGAAAAAGAACAAGATTTATTTGTGAAAGAAAAAGCAGAGCATATGATTAAATTATTAGAAATTAAACAAAATATGCCAACGCAATCAGATGAAAATAGAAAAAAAATAGAAAAGCAGATAGAAGAAGTTAAAGAAGCATATCTTAAATTAAGAACAATGGATTTAAGAAACACATATAATGCAATTTTGGATAGTCAAGAACCAAAAAGAAGACCACGTTTACCAATACCAAAAGATGCATATCAAATTTTATTAACAAGTAGAACAGCTTGTTCTGATTCTATAAGAAAAGATGTAGATGATATGTTATGGAGAAAAAAAGAAGATTTAATACGTTTTGCTCAACGAGGAATGGAAACGGCTAATTTTAGTAAAAAACAAAGAATAGAATTAGAAATTAAAATGCTAGAAGAAGCATACGAACAAATAAAAGATAAACAATCAAGAGAAAAATACAATGCAAAAATGGATAGAATTAAGGAAAAGAGAATCCAAGAAATGCAGGAGCAACAAATAAAAAGAGAATATGATTGTAGTATGAAATATGATGAGAGTGTACTATATGATAAAGAGCCACCTCATTTAAAAAGATATGAAAATGTTATTTTTCATGATTTACAAGATAGAAATGGTGAACTTATAAGAATTGCAGAAACAGGAAAAATAAATTATGTGAATTTCACATCAGTTTTTAATTCAAGTGTTAGTGAATATGTAATACAAAGAATAAGAGATGGTAAAGAAAAGCAAGAATGTATTTATGGGAATCTTTCTATTATTGATTTAAGTATAGATAAATACACAGGAAAGCCAATAAATCCAGAATATTATGATTTAGTAGTCAATAAAATACTTTCAAAAGAAAGTGTAGAGGCTTGTGCAAAATATAATCATGGTTATATAGGAGAGATAGAGAAAACAAAACGAGGATATGAAAGAACTTTTGATAATGTAGAACAAATTAGTGCTGTTATGAAGTTTTATGGAGAAAAAGATGAAAAACATAAAAAAGCAAGTCAGGAGTTAGGAGGATAAAATGAGTAAAGTGACATGGAAACCAGGGACTTTTTTGTATCCTTTACCAGTTGTCATGGTAAGTTGTGGAACAATGGAAGAATCTAATATTATTACTGTTGCTTGGACAGGTATCTTAAATACCAATCCAGCAACAGTATATATTGCTGTTAGACCTACGAGATATTCTTATCATTTCATAAAAGAACAAGGAGAATTCGTTATAAATTTAACAAATAAAAACCTAGCAAGAGCAACTGATTGGTGTGGAGTAAAAACAGGTGCTCAAGTGGATAAATTTAAAGAAATGAAATTAACTAAGGAAAAAGCAAATTTTGTGAAATGTCCTATGATAAAAGAGAGTCCTGTTTCTGTAGAATGTAAAGTAAGAGAAATACAGGAAATGGGTAGTCACCATGTATTTATAGCAGATGTTTTAGCAATTAATGCAGATAAACAATATATAGATGAAAAAGGTGGTTTTGATATTTCTCAATGTGATTTAATAGCTTATGCAAATGGACATTATTATACATTAGGAAAAAAACTTGGAAAATTTGGTTTTTCTGTTCAAAAAAAGAAGAAAAATAGAAGAAAAAAGAAATAAAATGAAAAGAAGAAAGAAAAAAATTTCTTCTTTTTTATTAAGTAATTTTGAAATAAAAGAATAAACAGAAAACTTTTAAAAAATTCTCTAAAAAAGTGGAAAAATTCATTGACATATCAAGGAAAAGGTGGTAAAATATTTAAGCGTATGTATATTACGGACATACGTTCACATCGTTTAAAAAAGTAATGTAAAATTCGGAGGTGTATTTAAATGGCAGCAAAAGGTCCAAGAGAAAATATAACATTAGAGTGTACAGAATGTAAAAGAAGAAATTATACAACAACAAAAAATAAGAGAAACAATACAGATAGATTAGAACTAGTTAAATATTGCAAATTCTGTAAAAAACGTACAACACATAAAGAAACTAAATAGTTGACAAGCTATTTTAAGGAGGATATAAAATGGCTAAAAAAGAAAAAAAAGTTAACATCAAAGAAACGAATAGTAAAGATAATAAAAACAAAAAAAGTTTTTTTAAAGGTTTGAAAGCAGAATTAAAAAAAGTAATCTGGCCAACACCAAAACAATTACTTAATAATACAGTTGCAGTTATTACAATTGTTTTAATTACAACAGTTATTGTATTTGTTTTAGATTTAGCTTTTGAATCATTAAATAAATATGGAATAGATAGAATAAAAGAATCTATACAAACAATAGAATCTACAGATAACGAAAGTAGTACAACTGAAAATACAGTCAATGAAACAACAAATACGGAAAACACATCAACTACTGAGGAGACAACAAATACAGCACAAGAAACAGTAACTGAAAATCAAGTTACTACCGAAAATAATGTAGAATAATTTTATTAAGGAGGCTTTTATATATGTCTCAAAAAGATTATGATATGATGCCTAGATGGTATGTTGTACATACATATTCAGGGTATGAAAACAAAGTAAAAAAAGATTTAGAAAAAACAATAAAAAATAGAGAACTTGAAGATTATTTCTTTGATATCATTGTTCCAATGGAAGAACAAATTGAAATAAAAGATGGAAAAAGAAAAGTGAATCTAAAAAAAGTTTTTCCAGGATATGTACTAATCAAAATGATTGTAACAGAACAATCTTGGTATATTGTTAGAAATACAAGAGGTGTTACAGGATTTGTAGGTTCAGGAACAGATCCAATTCCATTAACAGAGGAAGAAATTCGTAATATGGGATTTGAAGATGTTTCAATCAATGTTGATTATGATGTTGATGAACAAGTACAAGTTATGAATGGTCCTTTTGAAGGATTTACAGGAACAGTAAAAGAAATTAATAAAGAAAAACATAAGGTAAAAGTTTTAGTTTCAATGTTTGGTAGAGAAACACCAGTTGAACTAGAATTCTCACAAGTTCAAAAAATAAAATAAAAAATAGGGAGAACATATTATCAAAGGTCAACAGTCAATCATAAGGGGAGGGGACATACCTTAACCTAAGTGGAAGTGACCTAAAGGTAAGGTGTGTCCTGAAAATTAAAAATAAAATAGGGAGAACATATTATCAAGGGTCAACAGATAATCATAAGGGGAGGGGACATACCTTAACCTAAAAGAAATGACCTAAGGGTAAGGTGTGTCCCCTGACATTAATAAAAGGAGGTGCCATTACAATGGCAGAAAAAGAAGTTACAAATATAATTAAATTACAAATAGAGGCAGGAAAAGCAACACCAGCTCCACCAGTAGGTCCAGCTTTAGGTTCAAGTGGTGTTAATATCATGCAATTTGTTAAAGAATTTAATGATAGAACAGCAAATCAACCTGGAATGATCATACCAGTTGTTATTACTGTATATAAAGATAAATCATTTGATTTTATAACAAAAGTACCACCAGTAGCAGTTTTAATTAAAAAAGCAATTAAAATTCAAAAAGGTTCAGGAAAACCAAATAAAGAAAAAGTTGCTAAAATAACAAAAGCACAAGTAAAAGAAATTGCTGAACAAAAAATGCCAGACTTAAATGCTGCATCATTAGAAACAGCTATGAGTATGGTAGAAGGTACTGCTAGGTCTATGGGTGTTGTTGTTACAGACTAATTAAAACAAATGAAAAGCAGCATCTTGCACATTTTTGTATAATTTGTCAAACTTCGACGTACCATCGTACGCCTTCATCTTGACAAATCATACAAAAAATGCACAATATACTACTTTTGATTTGTTTTAGAAGATAAAGATTTAAAAAAATAAAGGTTAAAAATATAATAAAATAAATTAATTAATTGGGAGAGCATAGCTCGCTAATACCAAAGGAGGTAAAAAAAATGAAAATGTCAAAAAGATATGCAGAAAGTGTAAAATTAGTTGACAAAACAAAAGAATATGATATCAAAGAAGCATTAGATATCATTGAAAAAATGCCAAAAGCAAAATTTGATGAAACAGTTGAATTACATGTTAAGTTAGGTGTTGATTCAAAACATGCTGACCAACAAGTAAGAGGTACAGTTGTACTTCCAAATGGTACAGGTAAAACACAAAAAGTATTAGTATTTGCAAAAGGACCAAAAGCAGAAGAAGCTCAAAAAGCAGGAGCTGACTATGTTGGAGCAGAAGAATTAATACCAAAAATCCAAAATGATAACTGGTTTGACTATGATGTAGTTGTTGCAACTCCAGATATGATGGGAGTTGTAGGAAGATTAGGAAAAGTATTAGGACCAAAAGGATTAATGCCAAACCCTAAATCAGGAACAGTTACAATGGATGTAACAAAAGCAATCAATGAAATTAAATCAGGAAAAGTAGAATATAGATTAGATAAAACAAATATTATTCACTTAGGTTTTGGAAAAGTTTCATTTGGTGCTGATAAATTAGCTGAAAACTATGAAACAGTTATGAATGCCATTATTAAAGCGAAACCAGCTGCAGCAAAAGGTCAATATATCAGAAGTGTAGCAATTGCTAAAACAATGGGACCAAGCTTATTCATTAACCAAAAATAATTGACAAATAAGATTATATAGAAAAATAGCCAAAGACAGTAGGCAAATCATAAGTCCTACCGAGGTTAGTATAAAGAAGTATATATGATTGATATACACGCTTTATATCCTCGGTATGGATATAAGCGTGTTATTTATTTTATTTATAATATAAATAATCTAATGGGAGGTGAAAATAAATGGCAAGTGAAAAAATACTAAATCAAAAGAAAGAAGAAGTATCAAAATTAGCAGCAGAAATAAAAGAAGCTAAAATTGTACTTTTAACAGATTACAGAGGAATCAATGTAACAGATGTAACAAACTTAAGAACTGATTTAAGAAATGTAAATGCAACATATACAGTTATCAAAAATAATATTACAAGAAGAGCATTAGCTGAAGCTGGAATTGAAGGTTTAGAGGATAAACTAGTAGGACCAACAGCAGTTATTATGAGTAATGAAGATTACTTAGGAGCAGCAAAAGCAATTTATAACTTCACAAAAAATAATGATTACTACAAAATCAAAGGTGGTGTTATTGAAGGTAAAGTAATGACAGCAGAAGAAATCATTACATTAGCAAAATTACCATCAAGAGAAACATTATTATCAATGCTTGCTGGAGCTTTACTTGGAAATATTTCAAAAGTTGCAGTTGCACTTGATCAAGTAAGAATCAAAAAAGAAGCAGGAGCTGAAAGTGCAGAAGCACCAGCTGAAGCTTAAAAATTATAAAACATATCAAAATAAGAGTGGTGAACTTATATCACTAAAAAAATATTTAGGAGGATTTTAAAATGGAAAAAATAGAAAAATTAATTGAAGAAATCGACAGCTTAACAGTTGTTGAATTAGCTGATTTAGTAAAAGCTATAGAAGAAAAATATGGAGTATCTGCAGTAGCAGCAGCTGCACCAGCAGCTGGAGCAGTAGCTGGAGGAGATGGAGCAGCTGAAAAATCATCATATGATGTTGTTTTAGCAGAAGCTGGAGATCAAAAAATCAAAGTTATCAAAGTTGTTAGAGATGCTACAGGATTAGGATTAAAAGAAGCTAAAGAATTAGTTGATGGAGCTCCAAAAACAGTTAAAGAAGGAGTTTCTAAAGACGAAGCAGAAGAATTAAAAGCTAAATTCGCAGAAGTTGGAGCAGTTATTGAATTAAAATAATTGATTTCCAAATATATAAAAGATGTTATTATATAAATGATAACATCTTTTTTTTGTTGAATAGGAAAAATTTATATATGATTAAATTAGAAAAATAATGAAAAAAAATTTCTCTATTATTCTTATAAGGGTAGAAAAAAAAGTAAAAGTATAATATAATGTCGGTATAAAGATAATGTAAACTTGTTATATGCATATACTTATATAACAAAAATAAGAGAGATATGTATTGAAGAAAGGAGGAATATCTATGAAGTATATTGGTATTGTAGTTGCTATGGATGAAGAAAGGCAAGAAATACTAGACTTAATGACAGAAACAGAAGTAAAACAAATTTATAATTTACGATTTATAACAGGAAAAATACAAAAGAGAAATTGTATATTAATAAAGAGTGGTGTAGGAAAAGTAAATGCTGCAAGAACTACACAAATCTTAGTGGATAATTTTGATTTAGACTTTGTGATTAATGCAGGAGCAGCAGGAGCTGTTAATTATTTACTAAACATAGGTGATGTCGTTATTGCCAAACATGTTGTTCAGCATGACTTTGATATAACAGCATTTGGACATAGTAAAGGATATATTACAGGTGTAGGAGATAAAATCATATGTGATAGAGGATTAGTGGCTGCTTTTGAAAATATGATAAAAAATATGGAAGAAAGAATGTATCAGATAAAAATGGGAATTGTAGCATCTGGTGATATATTTTGTACACAAATTGAAATGAAAAATAAAATTAATGCTAAATTTAATGCAGATGTTGTGGATATGGAATGTGCTTCTGTGGGACAAGTATGCTATTTAGATGATATTCCTTTTATTAGTATTCGATGCATATCTGATATTCCAAATGGTGGGAATGAAACAACATTTGATGAAAATTTGAAATTGGCTTCAAAAAGATGTGCTAATATTATCAATGAATTCTGTTCATAAAATTTTCTTATAATTGTATAAATGTGTGAATAATCGTAAATAATTTATATAAAGGAAAGGAGTGATTTTTTTGGATAGAAAAATCAGAGTATTGCAATATGGTACAGGAAAAATGAGTGTATATACAATGAGATACGTATATGAAAAAGGTGCAGAAATTGTAGGAGCAATTGATGTAAATCCAAATGTAATAGGAAAAGACATTGGAGAAATTATGGGGTGCGAAAATAAAGGTGTAAAAGTTGTTAGCTTAGGAGATGCTGAAAATGTGATAAAAGATGCAAAACCAGATATAGCAATTGTAACAACAATGAGTTTAATTGCGGATGTAGAAGAAGCTTTAATGTTATGTGCTAAACATGGAATTAATGCTATAACGACTTGTGAAGAAGCCTTTTATCCTGGAAATTCAAATCCAGGTGTAACACAAAAATTAGATGAAATGGCCAAGAATACCAATTGTACTATAACAGGAAGTGGATATCAAGATATCTATTGGGGACAATTAATTTCAAGTATTGCAGGTTCAACTCATAAAATAACAAAAATAAAAGGAAGTTCAAGTTATAATGTAGAAGATTATGGTATAGCATTAGCAAAAGCACATGGAGCTGGTTTAACATTAGAGGAATTTGATAAGCAAGTAGCATCTCTAGATAGGATTTCAGATGAAGAAAGACAAAATGTCATTAACAAAGGAGAATATTTACCTTCATATATGTGGAATGTCAATGGATGGTTATGTGCAAAGTTAGGATTAACAGTAAAATCACAAACACAAAAAACAGTACCACAAACATATACAGAAGATATTGAATCTTCAACTTTAGGAATGACTGTAAAAGCAGGAACAGCAACAGGAATGAGTGCTGTTGTAACAACAGAAACAGAAGAGGGGATTACTTTAGAAACACAATGTATTGGAAAAGTATACTCTAAAGAAGACTTTGATAAAAATGAGTGGACAATTGAAGGAGAACCAGATACAACATTAATTATTAATAGACCAGCTACTGTGGAATTAACTTGTGCTTCTGTGGTAAATAGAATACCAGATGTGATAAATGCAAGAGCAGGATATGTACCAACAGAAGAAATGGGAGAACTAAATTATAGAGTGAAACCTTTAAATGAATATGTAAAATAGGGATTTTGGGGACGGACTCATTTTTCCCTTTTTGATAAATTATGAAAACTAAAAAATATAGAATATAAAGCCATTACACAATTTTGTATAAGCTAAATTGTTTCGTTCTTTTATATTCTATATTTTTTTCTTAGATAATCTTCTAAAAAGGGAAAAATGAGTCCGTCCCCAAAATCCCTATTTGGACAAAATGACAAAAAACTATGTACTTTTTTTACATTTTATGCTATAATATATGTAGTGGTAATATTAGTATTTTACGGAGGTAAAAGATATGTTTGAAAGTAAGTATAGTAAATTATTAACAGTCATATTAGTAATTGTTATTATTGCCATATTAGGATTACTAGGATTTTTAGGATATGATTGGTACCAAAAATATTTCTTAGAAAATGATGCTTTAGCATTTGTTGAGAACTATACAGAAAAAGCAGAAGATACAAGTGAAGAAAACACAGTTTCAGATGATAATACAACAGCAACAAACCCAATAGATAGCATTGAAAGAAATAATACAATATCAGGAAGTTCTGGAAATAAAATGCCAACATATAAAGGGTTCAATGTAGTAGGAACAATTGAGATACCAGCAATTGATTTAAATTATCCAATATTAGAAAAGGTAAATAAAAGTTCACTTGAAACTTCAGTAGCATTTTTATATGGTGCAGGAATTAATCAAGTAGGAAATTCAGTTATTGTAGGACATAATTATAGAAATGGATTATTTTTCTCAAATAATAAGAGATTAAATATAGGAGATACTATTTATGTAACAGATAATTCAAAAAATAGATTAACTTATAAGATTTATGATAAGTTTGAAACTTCTCCGGAAGATGCAGATTTCTATTCAAGAGATACTAACGGTGTACCAGAAATTACATTATCAACTTGTAATGATGATAGTAGTACAAGATTAATTATATTTGCTAGAGCAGAATAAAAAATAAAACAAAATTTTATATAAAAAAGAACATTAGACTAAAATCTAATGTTCTTTTTTGTCAATTATTGCATTGATTGATTTCCAGGAAGGAAATAATCAACAACACCATAAATTAGAGCACCTATAATAGCAGCCATCCATGAAATAGAATAACCAGCTACAAAGAATTGTGTAACATATAAAGTAATGGCAGCTAAAGCAAAACCTACAAAGCCTTTACCAAATGGAGTAGCATGTAAACCTGTGAATTTAACAATTAAAAAGTCTATAATACTCAAAACTACGGCAGCTATAATAAGTGTCGCAAAATTATTGATACTAAAACCTGGTGTAAAAAAAGCTGTGACAGCTAAAACAATAGCAGCTGTAATTAATCTACCAATTATTTGCCAAACTGTTGATGTCCCCGTTTTAGCATTGTTTCCTCTTGCTTCTGACATAATAGATAACCTCCTTAGATTTTTTAGAATATATAGAAATATTCTAAAAACAATATTTCATAATGCATTTTTTCAGGTTCTAAAAATAGTATTTACAAAAAAATAATAATTATTCAGAACGAAGTATAAAAGTATTGAAAAGTGTAAAAAATAAACATATGAATAAAAAATGAAGGTGTTTGTATGTTAATAACTTTTTTTAGATCTATTGTTTTATACATAATTGTATTATTAGTTATGAGATTAATGGGAAAAAGAGAAATTAGTCAAATGCAACCATTTGAGTTAGCAATTTCTATTATGATTGCGGACTTAGCATCCATTCCTATGACAGAAATTGGAATACCTATATTTAATGGAATTGTACCAATTTTAGGATTATTATTAATGCATTTAATAATTTCTGTTATGAATATAAAAAGCATTAATTTAAGGAAATTTATTTGTGGAAAGCCAAGTATTTTAATTTATAGAGGAAAAATTGATGAAAAAGTTTTAAAAAAAGAAAGATTTACAATAAATGAATTACAAGAAAGATTAAGAAGAAATAACATATTTAATTTAGGTGATGTAGAATATGCCATATTAGAAACAAGCGGAGAAGTAACAGTTATCCAAAAACCAGAAAAAAGAGGAACGACCCCAGAAGATTTTCAAATTGAACCAGAATATGAAGGAATACCATATGATTTAGTAATTGATGGAAAAGTCATGTATAAAAATTTAGAGAAATTAGGTAAGAACGAAAAATGGTTACAAAAACAATTACTTCCTTTCAACATCAAAGCAGAAGAAGCTTTAGTAGTGACAATTGATGGGAAAAATCAAATTTTTTGCCAAAAGAAAGAAGGAAAATAAAATGTTAAAAGAATTTTGTATTTGTATGGTGATATTAATATTAATTTTTTTAGGAAATGGAGTTACTCAAGGATACAGTAAAAATTCAATAGAAGATATTAATGAAAAGTTGGTAAATTTAAGGGAAGAAATGAATCGAAAAGAAATAGATGAAGAAGCAATTGCGAAAAATGAGGAAAGCATAGACAAACAATGGGAAGAAATGTTTTCACGATTAGCGTATTATATAGAACATGAAGAATTAGAAAAATTTTCAAGAAATTTAGAAAATGCAAAAACATATATACAATTGAAGGAATATGATAATGCAATCAAAGAAATTAATGAAGGAATTTATATATTAAATCATATTGAAGATAAATATTCTTTTAACTTGCAAAATATATTTTAGAGATAATTGGAGCTTGTGCCAAAGGGGACGTGTCAAAATGGCAATTTTTATATAAATTTTTTCAATCTATATAAAAATTGCCATTTTGACACGTCCCCTTTGGCACAATTATTTTTCACTAGAAGAATTTATTTTTGCATAAGACTTTAATTTTTTATAAACTAAATCATTTATTGTACCAGCAGGAAATTTTCCATTTTTATCTTTTTTTCCAGCAGGAACACCAGTTAATATTTCAATACCTTCTTCAATAGTAGAAATAGCATAGATGTGAAATTGTTTATTTTTTACAGCATCGATAATTTCATCAGATAATTGTAAATTATCTACATTTTGAATTGGTATCATAACACCATGTTCTCCAGTTAATCCACGCATTTTACAAATTTGGAAAAATCCTTCTATTTTTTCATTAACGCCACCAATTGGTTGAATTTGTCCTTTTTGATTGACTGAACCTGTAACAGCAATGGATTGATTAACTGGAATACCAGAAAGGCTAGAAAGTAATCCATACAATTCTGTACTAGAAGCACTATCTCCATCCACACCATTATATAATTGTTCAAAACAGATACTAGCTGTTAAACATAAAGGAATATCTTGTGCAAACATTTCTCCTAAATAGCCTGTAAGAATTAATACACCTTTAGAATGAGATGGACCAGAGATTTCTACTTCTCTTTCGATATTCACAACACCACTTTTTCCAGTATAGGTATTAACTGTTATTTTTGCTGGTTTTCCAAAGCTATAGTCTCCAATATTCATAATGGTTAATCCATTGAGAGTTCCAACTTCAAATCCTGATGTGTTAATTAATAAAGAATTTTCTTTAATCATTTCCATATATTTGGCATCATATTTTTTTACCCTATCAATTCTTTCATCTAAAGCTTTTTGAATAAATGTATCTGTAACAACTTTTGATTTCGATAATTTCGCCCATGTGGCAGATTCACCAACAACTTGTGTTAAATCATCAAAACGTGTAGAAAGTTTATGATGACTACCAGCAAGTTTCGAAGCATATTCAACAAGTCTTGCCATAGCACTTCTATCCAAATGTGGTAATTCTTCATAAGCACAAAAACCATGAACAATTCTTGCTAATTTATTAAGATTATCTTCTGTGATAGGAGCATCATCTTCAAATTCTACTTTTATTTTAAATAGTTTTCTAAAATCTGAATCCATAGCTAATAATGTTTGATAAATATTGGCATTTCCTATTAAAATAACTTTCAAGTTTAAAGGAATAGGTTCAGGTTTTAAAGAAACTAACACCATAGAAGAACGTTGATCTGCTGTATTTTCAATTCCTATATTTTTTACTCTTAAAGCTTTTTTCAAAGCTTCATAACACATACTATTTGATAATAAATCTTTTGCCTGGAAGATAATATATCCACCATTTGCCTTTTGCATTAATCCAGCTTTTAACATTGTATGATCTGTTTTCAAAGAACCATAATAATTTTCATATTCCAAAGAACCAAAAATGTTATGATAAGAATAGTTGGTATCCATGATAACAGGAGCACCTTCACGATTAGAGTTATCAACAAATAAATTAACTCGGTAATTTAATGTAGGATCTGGTTTTTTTATGGTTGGATTTGGATGAGCAGAAGGATTATGTTGATTAGTATCATCTTCTAAAAATGTAGAAATATTTTTTAATACATCTTGCTTAACATCTGCTAAAAATTTATTAATTTTTTTATGTCTTTTATACTTTGATTTCAAATAATTAATATGAACATTGACAGTTAAGAGAGCAACATTGGATTGCCATTCAGATATTTTCTTATCAGATTGTCTTTCAATTTCTTTTATTTGTCCAATGACATTCATAATTTGTTCTTGTACAATTAAAGAATTTTGTTCATATTCTTGCCTAATAGTTTCATCTAATTTATCAAATTCTTCTTCTTCAATAGGTTTACCATCTACAATAGGAGTCATGTAAATGCCATTTTGTGCAGATTTTACAGCGAAATTATATTTTCCAGCATCTATATTTAATTTCTCTAATAAAGCAGTTCTTTTGGTTTCATATTCTTGTTTAATTAAAGCTTTTTCCTTTTCAAAATCATCAGCATTAAACGTTTTTTGGATATCTTTTTTGATTTCTTTAATAAAGCCATCCATGGATTCTTGAAATTCTTTTCCTTGACCTGCAGGTAATTCAACAGCGATTGGCTCATTTGGATTTTCAAAATTATATATATAACACCAGTCAGAAGGAACTTTCTTTTTCGCAGCAATTTTTTCTAAATAGTTTTTGGTATACATAGTTTTACCTACACCACTAGGACCTTCTAAATATAAGTTATAACCTTTTACATCAACTTGAATTCCAAATTCTAAGGCTTTGATACCTCTGTCTTGACCAATTCCTTCTTGTATAGATTCTAATTCTTCTGTTGTTTCAAATTTAAAAACATCTGGATTGCAAGTGAATTTTAAATCTTTATAATTTAATTCATTTACATTTTTCATTTGTTACCTCCAAAATTTTTTCTTAGTGTTACCATTTTTTACTTTTTTTATGATACAAAAAGTGATTTTTTCACAAACTTATTGTATATTAGTTGAAGAAATTTGTAAATAAAAAATAGATAAAATTTGCGAAATTTTTTAAAAAGTATTGACAAGAAAAAGAAAACCCAGTATAATTTATAAATGTTAAGAGTCATGCAGGTGTAGTTCAATGGTAGAACCTCAGCCTTCCAAGCTGATGACGTGGGTTCGATTCCCACTACCTGCTCCAAATGATAACGGCTTATGAACTATAAAGTTTATAAGTTGTTTTTTTGTGTTTGCTTATTTAAAAATGAAAATTTAATAGTAAGGTTTATAATGGAGACTTTGAAACATAGCATAGACAAATTAACATAAATATGATACAATAGTTAAAGTAACCATTTGTAAGAAAATATGCAATTATGCATTTATTTTTCGGCTTCAATAGTCAATTCATGTTGAAGTTTTTACAAATGCTTGTTATGATACAACACAAAACACTTTATTCAGAGAAAACAGGAGGACAACAAAAATGTTAGTGAGTGAAAATGGAAAGCTGATTGAACTGCCAGATGATATTCGGATGGGAGACGAATATCAAATTTATGACCAAGTCATAGTTATATACTATGCAAACAAAAGGATGTATAGTATTTATACTAAGAAAGAGGAAGGACTGCATTTGGAAAGAAAAGAGTTGAAGTCAAAACCAAGATTCTTTGAATCGGGATTTATTCTGGCTAAAGACTCTGATAAGGGAAATGTGTTATATAATACAGAACTTGGAACAGTTGTGGCCACTGGAAATTTTTTTATAGGAGAGTATTCTAATCCAGATGTTTGGAAAGGAAACACTTTTCGGGCTGTCGTACTAAAATTCTATGAAAATTGTGAATACACCTATAGAGTTTTCGATGACCAGGGAAATGAGGTCCTTGATTCCAAATATGTGAAAAATGGATGGAAGGTGGAACTGTTAGATTTTAAGGGATTCGGTAACATGATGCCTCTCAAAATTAGAGATGATAGATTTGAATCGAGGCGATATGGAGTTCTACATATTTTATTTTTGAAAGATGGAACTTCTGAGGTTATTGAAGTGATTCCACCTGAATATGATAAGATATACTTAAATTGTTTTGCAGCGGTAAAAGATTATTATGGAAATGCGCATTATCCTACATATGTAGCCCAAAAGAATGATAAGGAGACATGTTTTACTATTACTGGAAAAAGAATCAGACTTCCCAAAAAGTAATTGTAACAAGACAAAAACACGGTGCCAGCAAGTATTACTTGCTGGCACTTCTCTTTCTTTGCTTTATAGAAAAGGAATCGATTTTTTCTAGATAAGAACTTCACTTTGCCATGAGGTTACTCATTTTGTTAACTTTCTTAATTTTGCAACAAAAAAACCTTCATATAATTGAGATGGACAAATGCATAAAGTGCCTTGAATAGAAGTAGGTAACAATATAACATCTGTGAAAACAGAGATATCAATTGGTAAAATTTCAATTAGTTTCAAATCAAGAAACTTTTGCAAAATTTGCTCATTTTCTTTAGATAAAATAGAACAAGTAGAATATACCATTTCCTGACCAGGTTTTAACAAAGTAATTGCCTTATTTAATAAATCATATTGAACTTTTGAAGAACGATTTACTAAATCTTCAGTAAAAGTAGATTCCAATTTTTTATCAAAAATAGAAATGGTTCCACTACCACTACATGGAGCATCTAATAAAATTTTATCAAAAGAAAAGAAATCATCTAATTGTCTAGCATCTTTTATCATAACATTTACTCTATTAGCCCCTTGCTTATTTAGATTATATTGTAATCTTTCTGCTCGAATTTTATTTTTTTCACAAGCAGTTATAAAAGCTTGATTTTGAGAAAGAGCTAACATCTGTGTTGTTTTTCCACCAGGGGCTGCAGCCATATCTAAAATGTTTTCATTTTCTTTAGGAGATAGGACAAGTGGTGGTATCATTGAAGATAAACTTTGTAAATAGATTTCCCCATTTTTATAAATATCTAAGTTTTTAATTTGTTCTTCAGATAGATTTTCCATAATCAAGGCATCTTGATACCAACTGACTTCTTTATATGTAAAATGTAAATTATCAAAAACAGTTCTTATATATTCAATACTTGTTTTCAAAGTATTGGCTCTTAATGTTACAGGTCTTTTTTGAGAATAGCCTTCAATAATGGTGTTTGTTAAATTCTCTCCATATTGTTCTATTAAAAGATGATATAAAAATTCAGGTATATTGTTTATCATGGTTCCTCCAAAAAATTATATATAAATATCATACTATAATATAAGAAAAAATGCAAAAAAATCCTAGAGTAACTGACTCTAGGATTTCTATTTCTTTAAAATTATAACAATAAATGATTTGAATATCAATAAAAATTTTAAAAAAATTTTTAAAAATATATAAACAATAATACAATAAACATTTATGTGTAATTTCAATAATAATCACAAAATATAGCATTTTAGGCAATAAATTTTTCTTAGAGTCAGTTACTCTAAGAAAAACAAAAGAAAATGGAAGGAGAACAATTATGAAAAGAAAAATAACAGAAAGAATAAAAGAGAAAAAAGGAATTACACTAATAGCATTAGTGATTACAATTGTACTAAATTGCTCGTACCTCGCAATGGAATGAATGAATAAGATTGAAAAAATATAAAACCTCAGGTATAATATAATTATGTAACTTAGGAGTTGCAAATATATTAAACAGGAGGTTTTTTGATATGACAAATGAACAAATAATAAGCAAAATGAAAGAAGACATGAAAATGAGAGGATTTTCACATTGGACAG
>CASEOS010000024.1 GCA_949289635.1 uncultured Eubacteriales bacterium
GAGCTAATTTAGAAGAATTTGGTATGGTTAATTGTGCAATTTAATTATATAGATTAAATTTTTATATAATTTTGTTTCACATCATTGACACAACAACAAAGTGGGAAAATTTTTTCTGGATGTAATATTGAAAATAATGGAATTATGTCTATTTGTGCAGAAAGAGTTGCTTTCAGCAAAGCCATTTCTGAAGGTGAAAAAGATTTTGAATGTATTTTAGTGTTAGGTGGAAAAGGAGAATTACAATACACCTCTCCTTGTGGATATTGTCGACAATTTATGTCTGAATTTTGTGATAAAAATTTTGAAATCTACATGTATTATGACAATGATAAAATCGATAAAAAAACATTAGGAGAGTTGTTACCTGATAGTTTTCATTTGTAAAAAAGCGTGCGTTAACGGGGAAATTGGGGACGGACTCATTTTTCCCTTTTTTATTTATTTGGCAATACCGTAAAAAATATAGAATATAAAAAAATAATTAGATATTCAAATCAAAAAAGGGAAAAATGAGTCCGTCCCCAATTTCCCTTTTTTATCTTATACTCTAGCAACTCCACCGATAACTTTGTTTTCTGTTGCATCTGGTAATATTTTTGGTCCTCCTGCAAGAACAACTTTATCACCTTTTTCTAATATTCCTTCTTTTTCTAATTCAGCAATTCCTTTTTGAATTGTATCTTCAATTGTTTTTCCATCTTTAATTAAAATTGGTGTTACATTCCATGTAACTGATAATTGATAATATGTTTGTTCATTATCTGTTACAGCAAATATAGGGCAACCTGGTCCCATACCAGCAATCATTCTTACAGAATCACCTTTATGTGTATAAGCAACAATTGCATCAGCTTCTACTTGGTAAGCTGTTACACATGTTGTATACGCAATATTTTTCTCTAAATCTTCTGAATCTATTTTTTTGAAATTCTTTCTGTTGAATCTCTTCCAGTAATTAACTGTTCCTTCAATTGATTTTGATATTTTAACCATTGTATTAACACATTCTACTGGATATTTACCCATAGCACATTCTCCAGAAAGCATGATACAACTTGTCATATCATATACAGCATTTGCAACGTCACTAACTTCTGCTCTTGTTGGTCTTGGATTAGAAGTCATTGATTCTAGCATTTGTGTAGCTGTTACTACTGGTTTACCAACTTGGTTACATCTCTTAATAAAGTGTTTTTGAACAATTGGAACTTGTTCCATTGGTATTTCAACACCCATATCTCCACGAGCTACCATAATACCATCTGATATTGCTAAAATTTCTTCAAAATTATCAATACCTTCTTGACTTTCAATTTTTGATATGATTTTGATGTGTTCTCCGCCATTTGCTTTTAATAAATCTTTGATTTCTTGAACATCTGATGCTCTTCTTACAAATGATGCAGCTATAAAATCGAATCCTGCTTTGATTCCGTTTGTAATATCATCAATATCTTTTTGTGCTAATGCTGGTAAATTTAATTTTAATCCAGGCACATTCATTGTTTTTCTGCTTCCTAATCTTGCAGTATTTAACGCTTTACATTTAATATCTTTTCCAACAACTTCTACAACTTGGAATTCTAAAGCTCCATCATCAACTAGGATTTTAGCTCCTGGCTTTACATCTTGATATAAATTTTTGTAACTAATTGTTGTTTTTGTTTCATTTCCAATAATATCATCATGAACAAATGTAAATTCTTGTCCTTCATTGATTGTTACTTTTTCATCTCCAGATTCAAGTTTTCCTGTTCTAATTTCAGGTCCTTTTGTATCTAATAATAAAGCAACTGGTTTGTTTAATTTTTCTCTTACTTTTTTTATTGTTGCTATTTTTTCTGCGTTTTCTTCATATCCTCCATGTGAAAAGTTAATTCTTGCTACATTTAGTCCTGCTTTAACTAAGTTTGTAAACATTTCTTCACTTTCACTTGCTGGTCCTATTGTACCAATGATGTTTGTTTTTCTTAAAACTTCTTTCATTTTCTTATTCCTCCCTTATTTCTTAAAACCAGAGCTTATTATATCACACTATAAGAACGGTTTTCAACATTTTTTTATTATTTTTTACATAATCTTAGAAAAATATTGTTATTTTAATATATTTTGATCATTGCATGTAATATTTTATCATCTTCGCTTTTTATAACTACTATATTTTCTCCATTCTCTTTTGCATATTTACATCTCGCACTTTCTCCTAGTTTTATTTGGTTTTTATATTGTATTCTCACATGGTTAAATGGTCTTTTTTGATATTCTTCTTCTGGCAAAGCTTCATATGCTAGATATAAATAGTATAAATTGTGCATATGACCAATGACATCAATATCTCTTCTTCTAGTTGTATATGTCATTTCACTTATATATTCTTTTGGTTCTTTTATTTTTTCAATTTTCTTATCTTTGAAAACTGCTTTTTCTGTTTCTGATTGATATCTGTTTGTCATTTCAGGTTCTACTCTTGCTATTTTTTCTGTTTTGCTATCAACTAGTAACCATTTTGAAGTCGCAATAGCACATAAATTGTTTTCCTCATCATAAACTTCAAAATCACGAAAAGCATAAAATTTTTCTATACCTCTTGACCATGTATGAATATCTAGAACTTGTCCATATTTTGGTCTTTTCAATACTTCTAGTTCCCAGTCTAATAATAGCCAATTTAAATGCGTTTCCTCTGTTGTATTAATTCCAATTCCTACACTATCAGAATGATATGCTGCAATATCTTCTAAGTATTCTAAAATAGCAATATTACTTACTTCATCTTTAGCCCATACGTCTTTTAACCCAATTTTAAATTTTTCCTTGTATATCATGTTTTCTCCTTTTGATGATTTTAGGGACGGAGCAAAAAATCATCATTTTTTAAGATTATTTTATTTGATTTTTTTCAAAATTAAAATGATGATTTTTTGCTCCGTCCCTAAAATCATCACTTTAATCTTTTTAATATCCTGGTTTTTCTAATAATTTGAACATATTCTTTTTGTATTCTTCTACACCTGGTTGGTTAAATGGATTTACTCCTAATATATTTCCAGACATAGCACATGCTTTTTCAAAGAAATAGATTAATTCTCCTATATTTTCTTCATCTAGTTTTTCCATTTCTATTACAATATTTGGAACATCTCCTGATACGTGTGCTTTTATCGTTCCTTCCATTGCCTTTTTATTGACATAGTCTAACCCTTTTCCTGCTAAATAGTTTAATCCATCTAGATTGTCATCATCTGGATTGATTGTAATATCTGAATTTGGTGTTTTGATACTAATAACAGTTTCAAATAAGTTTCTTCTTCCTTCTTGAATATATTGTCCCATAGAATGTAAATCTGTTGTAAAGTCAACACCTGCTGGGAAGATTCCCATTTGATTTTTTCCTTCACTTTCTCCAAATAATTGCTTCCACCATTCTGTAAAATAGTGCATTTTTGGTTCATAATTTACTAAAATTTCTGTGTTTTTATATAGTTTATATAAGATATTTCTTACAACTGCATATTTATAGCATTCATTATATTTTAAATTTGGATCATCATATCTGTCTTGTGCTGTTTTTGCTCCCATCATTAATTTATCAATATCAATTCCTGCTACTGCAATTGGTAATAGTCCAACAGCTGTTAGTACAGAATATCTACCACCTACATTATCAGGAACAACAAATTGTTCATATCCTTCATTTTGTGCAAGTGTTTTTAATGCTCCTTTTGCTTTATCAGTTGTTGCATATATTCTGCTTCTTGCCTCATCAATTCCATATTTGTTCTCTAAGATTTCTCTAAAGATTCTAAAAGCAACAGCTGGTTCTGTTGTTGTTCCAGATTTTGATATTACATTTACTGAGAAATCTTTATCTCCTATATATTCAATTAATTCATTAATATAATTTGGACTTAAATTGTTTCCAACATATAACACTTGTGGATATTTTCTTTGCTTGTTTGGTAACATATTATAAAATGAACTGGTCAATGCTTCAATAACAGCTCTTGCTCCTAAATATGAACCTCCAATTCCAATAACTACTAAAATATCAGATTCTTTTTTTATTTTTTTAGCCGCTTTTTTAATTCTTGCAAATTCCTCTTTATCATAATTGGTTGGTAATTCTAACCATCCAACAAAATCTTTTTCATCATTTGCTCTTCTATGCAAATCTTTATGTATATTTTCGACTTGTTCTTTGTATGTTAAGATTGTTTTTTGTGTAATTCCTGCATGTTTCAAATTTAAGCTAATATTTGCCATATGATTACCTCTTTTCTTCTAATTTTTCTACCGTCATTATATATATATATGAAAAAAAATTCAAGCATTTGCTTGAATTTTGATTTTATTTCATAATTTCGTCCATAACTTTTGCCAAGTATTTCATACTGGTTAGACATTGTTCTAATGTGTTTCCTGTTGCTCCTACTTCTATGATATTTGCATATTTTCCTGTGTGTTGGTTATATCTAGAAGTTGTTAACATGATGGGTTTAAATAGTCCTGGATATAGTTCTTCTGCTTTTTCTTGTACTTTTATAGCAAATTTTAGGTTTTGATTCCAATTAGGATGCCATAATCCTCCTGCATTTGTTCCAATAACAAACATAATTTGTGCTGCTTCTTCATCTCCAATTTTGACTGTTGGTGCATAATCACTTCTACTTCCTATCGCATCTCTATGTAAATCAATAATAATATCTGATGGATTTGTTTGTAATAGGCTTTCTACTGTTTTTAAAGAATTGGTATAAGAACCATTGTATGATGGATAATCATGATAACTGGTATCATGAATTACATTATATCCATATTGTTGTAATTGGTTGGTTAGTTCTGTTCCCACTCTTGTAACTGTAAAATTCAAATCTGTTGTTCTAAAATTTCCAGTTGGTGTATAGGGATATAATTCACTTGATGTATAACTTTCACAACTATGGGTATGAAATATCATAATATTTTTATTTTCAATTGTAATATCTGGTGTTAACATTTCTTGAGTTAATTCATAATCTGTTTGATTTCTGATTTTGACATTTCCATATTGTGCATTATAATTTTCTGCTATTGGATTATTCGTGATAACTTCTGTTCCTACATCTGTTGTTGCTAATTCTGCCTCTTGTTCTGTCTCATTTGCATTTTCTGTATTTTCTCCTTCTGTTTCTGATACTTCCATATTCTGAATTTCTTCTATGGAACTGATTTGTGTTTCTAACATGGATTTTAATATATCATTTTCACTTAATTTTTCTTTTCCCTTTTCCTCACTATGATTAATAGATGCTACAACAGGAAGTGTAGCATCTAAGCAGGATAATAAACTATGACTAGATAATTGATTGGTTACGTTTTCTACTTTTTGTGTTACTTGCTCTGTATTTTTCTTTGTTCCAGAAAAATAGTTGGTGATACTAAATATCAATAAAATGAGTACAAATATGCATATAATATATTTTACGATATCCTTTAATCTTAATACTGTTACATTAAACATATACCTTTTCTCCTTTGTCCAAATTCCTATATATATGTATATGCAAAAATTATAAGAATATTATTCTTTTTATATAATTTATATATTAAATATTTAAGAAATATATAGAAATATTTAAATACGTTGCAAAAAGTAACCATAAGACATAAGGTATTAATAAAAATCCAGATACTTTATTTTGTTTATAAAATTGATATGTCATAACAATTACTAATGCATCTAAAATGATAATCCATAAAACAGATAGTAATCTAAGTTTAAATACAAAAAATATAACTGTCCATAAATAATTAAAAATTAATTGCGTATAATATAGCTGTTTGGTTTCTTTTGGTACTTCTCCTTTTTCTTTTAAAAGTGTATACGATATTCCTATTAACAAATAAATAATTGTCCAAGCAATTGGAAATACAATTCCTGGTGGAGATAATGTTGGTTTTATTAAATCATTGTAATCCATATAACCAGATGTAATCATTCCAACAATTCCTCCAATGATTAATGGAAACAATGCATGGAATATCTTTTTTACATTTTGATTGCTTTTTATATAAAATCCCTCCCTTCTTAATAAAAGATATTTTCAAAATGCAAACTTTATGATATATATTGAAAATAAAAAAAGAAAACCTTCAAACTGGTTTTCCTTTTTTAATATTAAAATGTCCAAAAAGAAACGTCCCCAAATGGACATTATTCTTCTTTCACCAACACATTCTCATTCCCAATAATCCATCTAAAAACATCTAAAATATCTTCTGTAACATACATCTGTCCGCAACTCTTATTTTCATCATCCACTTGAACAAAGACAGGCATATTGTTTTTATCTCCATTAAAATATTTAATGGCACCTCTTAATTTCTTTTTTGCTTCTTCATCAATATTTGTAATGTTTAGTATCAAAATCTTATGCTTTTGTTCTCCAAAATCTTTGATGTCATTTGCAACAATTTTTGTAGCATCATCTTCACGAATACTTAATCTTCCTTCTACTAATACAATATTTTCTTCTGCTAAGCTTGTTCCGGCTTTCATATAGGCATTTTCAAATACAATAATTTCTGCTTGACCATATAAATCTTCAATCGTAACAAATGCCATAATCTTGTTATTTTTTGTATATTTCTTTTTGATAGAAGTAATAATTCCTGCATATTTGACATAATCCCCATCAGAAAATTTTGGCTTTTCTAAATTGATTTCTCCACCATCATATTGCATTGATGAATTTTGTTCATCAATTTCTTTCATTTGCATAGTATTGATATTGGTTTGTCTTTCAATTTGGCTTCTTAATTTTTCCAATGGATGTCCTGATATATAAATACCTAACATTTCTTTTTCTGTTGATAATAAATCTCTTTCTGACATTTCTTCATGTTCTTCAAATACATATTTCTTTTCATTCATTTCTTTTTTATCTTCTTCAGAGCCTAAATCAAACATAGAAACTTGTCCTGAAAATCCTTTTTTCTTCCCACTTTGAATAGTATCTACAATATTTTCAAAAGAAGCTAGTAATGTACTTCTGGTTTGCTCAAAATTATCAAATACACCTGCTTTTATTAAACTTTCAATACATTTTTTGTTAACAGCATCATCTGCAATTCTTTCACAAAAATCTGTAAAGCCTTTGTAATCCCCATGTTCATTTCTTTCTCGAACAATGTTATCTACTGGAACTGTTCCAACATTTTTGATACTACCTAACCCAAATCGAATTTTTCCATCTTCAACTGTAAATTTGGTACTACTTTTATTAATTTCTGGTTTTAAAATTTCGATTCCTAAGTTTTTACATTCATCTATATATTGTGGAACTTTATCTAGATTTCCTAAATAACTATTTAATGTTGCTGCCATAAATTCTGCTGGATAATATGCTTTCAAATAGGCTGTTCTATATGCGACAACTGCATAACAAGCAGCATGTGATTTGTTAAATGCATATTTTGCAAATTCTGCCATTTCATCAAAAATTTTATTCGCTGATTCGGCATCTATTCCATTTCTTACACATCCTGGTACAATAACATTTCCATTTTCATCTACTTGTCCATTGATGAAAACTTCTCTTTCTTTTGCCATAACATCTAGCTTTTTCTTTCCCATGGCTCTTCTTACCAAGTCTGCTCTTCCTAAAGAATAACCTGCTAAATTACGCACAATTTGCATAACTTGTTCTTGATATACCATACAGCCATAGGTAACATTTAAGATTGGCTCTAAGCTTGGATGGGTATATTCATTATGTCCCGGATGTTGTTTTCCTTTAATATATCTTGGAATTTGGTCCATTGGTCCTGGTCTGTATAAAGAAACACCAGCTATTAAATCTTCTAAGCAGTCTGGTTTTAATTCCTTCATGAAGTTTGTCATCCCTTGTGACTCAAATTGGAAAATACCACAAGATTTTCCTTCTTGCCATAATGTATATACTTTAGGGTCAGCCATCTCTTTATCAAATTCAACTTTAATTCCTCTATCTTTTTCTACCATTTCAATGGTATCTTGAATAACGGTTAAAGTTCTTAATCCCAAGAAGTCCATTTTTAATAATCCTAATTCTTCCAATGTTGTCATGATATATTGTGTAGAAATTTGTCCATCACGAACATACAAAGGAACATAAGTATCTACTGGGTCTTTTGTAATAACCACTCCACATGCATGGGTAGACGCCTGTCTTGGCATTCCTTCTAATCCCATGGCAATGTCTAATAAATTTTTTACTTGTACATCATTTTCATATTTTTGTCGCAATTCTATATTTTGTTCTAATGCTTTTTTGATGGTGATATGTAATTCATTTGGTATCATTTTTGCCAATGTATCTGCATCTGCATAAGGTACATCTAATACTCTTGCAACATCTCGAATAACCATTCTTGCAGACATCGTTCCAAAGGTGATAATCTGTGAAACATGGTCATGTCCATATTTTCGAGATACATAATCAATCACTTCTTGTCTATGAGCATCACTAAAATCGACATCAAAATCAGGCATACTAATTCTTTCTGGATTTAGAAATCTTTCAAATAGTAAATCATATTTCATGGGGTCAATATCTGTAATTTCAATGGCATATGCAATAATAGATCCTGCACCAGAGCCTCTTCCTGGTCCTACAGAAATGTTATGGGTTTTGGCATAATGAATAAAATCCCATACAATTAGGAAATAGTCCACATATCCCATCTTTTTGATAACGCCAATTTCATATTCTGCTCTATCTAAAATTTCTTTGCTTGGATTTTCTCCATACCTCTTTTTGATACCATCATCACAAAGTTTTTTAAAATAGTCATAATGTGTTGGATACTCTGGTGGTACATCATAATTGGGTAATATGGTGTGTCCAAATTCAAATTCCACATTACATTTATCTGCAATTTTCACGGTATTTTCTATGGCATCTGGAAATGCATTAAAATATTCTGACATTTCTTCTGGAGATTTAACATATAACTCATCTGTGTCAAATCGCATTCTATCAGGGTCACTCATTCTTTTTCCTGTTTGAATACATAATAGAACCTCATGGTTATAAGCATCTTCTCTTTTTAAGTAATGGGCATCATTTGTAGCCACTAATGGAATATCTAACTTTCTTGCTAGTTTTACTAATTTTTGGTTAGCCAATACTTGTTCTTTAATTCCATTATTTTGGATTTCTATATAATAATCTTCTCCAAAAACTCTTTTATGCCATAAAGCAACTTCTTCTGCTTTTTCTTCCTGTCCATTTAGTAAAGCTTGGTTAACAGCACCTGCTAAACAAGCACTTAAACAAATTAAGCCTTCATGATATTTTTCTAACACCTCTAAGTCAATACGAGGTTTATAGTAGTAACCATCCACAAATCCAATAGAAACCAATTTACTCAAATTTTTATAGCCTTGATTATCTTTTGCTAATAAAATCAAATGATAATAATGGTTATCAATATTAGGCTCTTTATCAAATCTGCTTCTAGGTGCTACATATACTTCACAACCAATAATAGGTTTAATCCCCTCTTTTTTACAAGCTTTATAAAAGTCAATGGCTCCATACATAACACCATGGTCTGTGATTGCCATTGCTTTCATTCCTAACTCTTTGGCTCTCACTGGCAGGTCTTTTATTCTATTTGCTCCATCTAATAAACTAAATTCACTATGTATATGTAAATGTACAAAATCTGACATATTTTTTCCTCTTTTCGTATTTCTTTCTTAAAACTTCTTATTCTTTTTTGCATTATATCATAATTTTTGTAAATGTCTAGATAATCTTTTGGTGGATAATTTTTTGGGGTCCATTCATTTATTAAAACAAAAAATATTTTGATTTTTAAAATATTGATTGATGAAGCATCTGAGTGTTAAAAATATAAAGAACATAGAAAATGGAGATGAAGTAATCTCCATCCCCATTTTTGTGTCACCTGTACAATGAATAAATCCCACGTCGTGCGAGATTTTCTCTCATGCGATCACTATCCATTGAATCACCTGAGAATCTGATGGCACTTCCCTGATCCCGGATGATGTCTAAATCATTTCTTTCTGCCTCCTCTAAGACAATTCTCCGTTCCTCAGGTGACAGTCCTGTGTAGATGTTCCTACGACCATTATACATTTTTGTGTGTGCCTCCTTGCACTATGAAAGTATGAAGTCGCCATACTTTCTCTTGAATCTGAATTTCCAGTAACACTTAAATCATAACACATTTTACATAAAACGTCAATATTAGGTCACATTTTTGGAACAATTTGAGATTATTTCTGTTTTTAACATAAATTCCCTTTATTTCCATTTTTATATTATTTTAGTTTTACGCACTTTCCATTTATGTAATTGCTTATCTACCCCTGTTCTTGTTTTAAACTTTATTTTTGTTACTTATATTGATTTCTCCTAACAAGGCTATATATTTCTCGCTTTCTATTTTATATTTTTATTAATTTATAATTCTAGTTCATTATCTTGTTTTTTTTCTTTTTCTAACGCTTTAAAAATCCAATAAGTTGTAGCATTTTTTCTGGATTTTATTGAATATCCTAGATTTCTATAAAACTCTGTAAACACATCTTGTCTTGTTTCAGCAGTTATAAAGTTAAACCCTAATCCTTTTGAATATATATCCAACTGTTTTTATTTCTTCTCCACTTTTATTTACCAATGATTTCGGGGACGGAGCAAAAAATCATCAGTATTGAAAAATAATTTATAATATAATTTTAAAAAAATATATACTGATGATTTTTTGCTCCGTCCCCGAAATCATCGTTTCTTCCCTACTACTGCGAATCTACCATCTTGTACATAATATGAACAAGTTGATAAGGTAATTAATTGATCTCCATAGTTTGCTGTTACATCAATAGGATATAAAGAAGCATTTTTAGCATTTTTTACAAATTCTCTATATTCTTCTTCTGATTCACTATTAAGAAAAAAATAATATCGAAATACATTTTTCTCAGACTTATGATACACTCTTGATTTAAAAGCTGAAATAATCTCATATTCTGCATCTTCCTCTGCTGTTGTAAAGCGAATGATTGGATGTTCTTGATAAAAACTTTCTTTTTCATATTTTAATAATTCTTGAAACATCATTCCATTTCCCAAATTATGTCCATAAATTAATAAGTTGTTACTTGGTATATTCCAATTATAATTCGCATCTAAAAAAATGGATCCATTTTTACTATTTTCTTTTTTATAATTATGTGTCATATAATAGCTATTATCTGTTCCTTGTAATACAGGATAATTAATATTTGTATTTTTGATTTCCAACCAACCAACAATATCTGCATTTTGTTCTTGCAACTGTTTTACTTGTAACATTCTTTCTGTTTCTTCATTTTGTTCTTCCGTATTTTCTGTTGAGATTATTTCTCCTTTTTCTTCTGAGTCTGACTCCACCTTTTCTTTCTCATTTTCAGAAATATTTTGTGCTACTTCCTTAGCTTTTTCCTTTTCATATATGTCTATTGTACTTAATAATTTGCTTTGCTCTTTTGCCTCTTGCTTTAATGAAAAAAAGTTTATGATATAAATGAGGGATAAAACTATCAATATAGTTAAAAGTAAATAGATAATCACCTGTATTCCTTTGCTTTTTGCTTTTGTTTTTTCTTCCATGATAATAACTCCTTATTCTCACTAAATATGGATAAAATAAGGATAGACGTACTTGCCTATCCTTTGATATTTTTCTTTTTCATAGAAATCATGACAATTGATGAGAATATAATTGCTAATACAGCTAATCCTAAATAATTTTCTATACCTGTTTTTGGTGTTTCATCTTTTTCTTCAACTTCTGGTTTTGTTTCTTCTTCAGGCACAGTTGCTTCTACTGTAGAAATTTTTGCGTAAATCGTTGTATCTGCGTTTAATGGGTCATTAAAATTAAATTCTGTTGTATAATCAGCACTTGTATAGAATCCATCAATCTGTTCATTATCTTCTAAGACAATATGTGATTTTACTAAATCTGCATCTATTTTGGTTCCTTCATTTGCAGTAAATTTAATTTCTTGTTCATTTACCATAACCGTTACAATAACCTTTTTATCACCAGCAGTTCCTGTTACCTTGTCTGGTACCGCTGTTTCAGCAATAACATTATTGTATTGATCTGTTAATACAACTTTGTCATCTGTTAAAACGATTTTATTGGTTGTATCTGGTGTATTGGTAATTGTAAATTCTGTTAAACTATCATTTTCAGCTACTCTTACAACATTTTCTGTTGAATCTGATGTTAAAGTACCATTCATGGTTAATGTTGGATTATTTGTTGCAGATGCTCCTTTTGCAATTTCAATACCATTATTGGCTCCAGTTCCGTTATATCCTAAGTGCAAGTCTATGACTTCAACATTACCACCATTAGCAAGAACACCACCATATTTAAATCCTGTTATAGAAACATTATTTAATATGACAGTTGCCCCATCATAAGATTGCACACCATATTTAGGGCCATTTTGTAAATTAATATTTTTTAATGTTAATTTACCAGCTGCTAATTGAGCTGTAAACATTGTTTGATTTCCTGATGTTGATGTCCAATCACTAGAACCTGTAATGGTATATCCATTACCATCAATGGTAACTTGTTTTTGTATAACAATTGGTGCTGTTACAGTAATATTATTTTGTAAAGTAATGGTTTCTCCATCGCCAACACTAGAAATAGCACTAAGTAAAGAACTTTCATCTGTAACTGGTGTTGCAGCTTTCGTAAAATTAGGAATAAAGAAACTAATCGCAAAAATTGCTATAAAAAATATAATGAATTTAATTGTTTTATTCATTTTTTCACCTCCACTAAATGTATTTTTACCTTTTTTTCTTTTAATTATTTACAAATTTTCTAATTAAAATTTTCCAATTTTTTGTCCTTTTGGGGACGTTTCTTTTTGGACATTTTTATGTTAAGTTCTTCATTTAAAAATCTTTCTTAAAAAAAGATTTTTATAAAAAAACAACATGTCATTCAAAAGGTTATTTATAAATTTTTTGTTTCACAACACAAATAGAAAATATATTTCATTTAGAAATAATTCAGTTTTTCAAATCCTAAAAAATGGTAGTGAAAAAATTAATAATTTAAATTAAAAAATAAAATACATTTGTTTTCTAAAAAAATAAGTAGTTATATTATATCTTTTATGATAATAACAAAACTACTTTTTCTTACATAAAAATATTGATAAAATAAATTTATTAAAAATGTCCAAAAAGAAACGTCCCCAATGGACTGTGATTATTTGCAATTTTTTAAATTTTTATTCAAATTTTCGCTATTTGTTAACGTGCAGTCTAAAATATATTTTTATAATTTAGGAACAAAAAATTTTTCCATATTCACATTTTCAATTTCTAATAATTTTATTTTTTTATCAATTCCTCCTGCATAACCAGTTAAACTTCCATTTTTTCCAACCACTCTATGACAAGGAATAATAATTGAAATGGGATTATGTCCAACTGCATTTCCTACTGCTTGTGCAGACATAGATAATTTATTTAATTTTTTTGCAACCTTTTTTGCTAAATCTCCATAAGTTATGGTTTCTCCATATGGTATCTTACATAAAAATCTCCAAACACATTGTCTAAAGATGTTACCTTCTGGTTTTAATGATAATTCGGAAATTTTAGGTTCTTCTTGTTTAAAATATCGATCTAGCCAATTTCTAGTTTTATCAAATATTTCTAAATTATCTTTTCCAATACCTTCTTTTTCTATTTTGTCTAAATAATATTTTTGTCCTTCTATACATAAGCCAATAATATTTTCTCCATCACTTGCCATCAATAACTTTCCCAGCGGTGAATCATAATATGTTTTATATATCATAATAAATTCCTTTCTTTTAATTTTTATACTAACATCATTTTGCTAATATTTTAATCAACAATTATTATATATAAAAAAATTTATATAAAGTCAAATTAAATTCTCGAAAAAGTGTAAATATTTGTCGATGCGAAAA
The DNA here is from genome assembly GCA_949289635.1 of uncultured Eubacteriales bacterium. GTDB lineage: Bacteria > Bacillota > Clostridia > TANB77 > CAG-508 > CAG-269. Next base: position 14,015 of record CASEOS010000024.1, read on the forward strand.
ATTGTATAGCAATTTTTCTGTGCAACTTTTTTATTCAATAAAAAAAGACAAGAACTTTTCATTCTTGCCTTTGTATATATTAATAATTTTCAGCTTTGATTTCAAAATATGCTTTTGGATGGCTACATACTGGACAAATTTCTGGAGCTGATTTTCCAATAACAATATGTCCACAATTTCTACATTTCCAAATTCTATCTCCATCACGGCTAAATACTAATCCACCTTCAACGTTTTCAATTAATTTTTTATATCTAGCTTCATGTTCTTTTTCAATTTTTCCTACTTCTTCAAATAAGTATGCAATATGGTTAAATCCTTCTTCTTTAGCTTCTTTAGCCATTCTGTCATACATATCTGTCCATTCATAATTTTCTCCATCTGCTGCTGCTTTTAAGTTTTCTACTGTAGATTTAATATCTCCACCTTGTAACAATTTGAACCACATTTTTGCATGTTCTTTTTCATTTGCTGCTGTTTCTTCAAATATAGCTGCAATTTGCTCATATCCTTCTTTTCTTGCCTTAGATGCAAAATATGTATATTTATTTCTAGCTTGTGATTCTCCTGCAAAAGCCTCCATTAAATTTTTTTCTGTTTTTGTTCCTGCTAAATTCATTTCCATTTTAATTCCTCCCTATTTTTTATTATTTGATTTACAATCTTCACATATTCCATAAATTGTAATACTATTTATATCCATATTGTTTCCTATTTGTTTTAATAATTCTTTTGATATTTCGTCTTTATTAAAATCATCATAGAAATCAAATATTTTCCCGCATTTCTCACAAATGGCATGAGAATGTTCTTTGTATAAATAGTCATATCTATCTGGTCCTGCTGTCATATTTAATTTTTTGATTTCTCCTAATTCTACCAAGATGTTAATATTCCTATATACTGTACTTTTACTTATCTGAGGTTCTTTTTCTAACACTAACTGATAAATTTCCTCAGCTGTTGGATGTACTAGGTTTTCTTTCATAACATCTAGTATGGCTTCTCTTTGTTTGGAATAGTTGTTCATAAATCTCTCCTTAAAATTAGGAATAATTCCTAATTTCGGTTTTATCATATATCTTTTTTTTGTGTTTGTCAAGAAATTTTTGTAAAGATTTTATGAATTTGTTTATTTTTTGTTACAGTTTAGACTAACATATATTTTTGTTGTTTGAAACACCACATAAGTGACCAAATAAACAAAGTGAGTGTGATTAGAGCAATCCATAATATCCTTTTCATTTTGTAGTTTGTAACACACAAGGTGTAAAAAACAATAAAAATATTACCTTTACAGTTAAAAAAAAGAAGAAGGATCGATCATTACGATCTCTCCTCCTCTTTTTTAATCAAGCAAACGACCAACATCCCTGTTGTTAAATGGTTGTGCCAATCTTCTGCATCTCTTAAATGGATACATTCCAGATTTCTTACTTCAATAAACTCCACCATATAAACTCCTGCTTTAATACAGGTACGAACCTTTGGCCAGTTAATTGGATTTTCATAAAGCAACCAAGTGTTATCTGCAGGCTGTAAATTAACACTAGATTTTACTTCCAGCGAAACTAGTGCCCGGAAGTCTTTTATACCTTTTTCATTATCGGTCATTATGAATAAGGATGGATAGTAGAAGTTCTCATTCTGATTTGGTTTAATACATAAAATGGCTTCATTGCCCTTTTCATAAATTAATTCTACCTCCTGCCCTTCGTCGTAATTGCATTCCTTTATGAATTCCACCATTGCTTTCATTTTTCTTTCCTTTCTATCCGAATACCCCTTCGGACTAGGCTACAAAAACTACGAGTTCCTCCTTTTATTATACCAAAAGTATACATAATTTTCAACTAATCCCCATTTTTTACTGTAAAAATTGTGTTGTTGTGTCAATGATGTGAAACAAAATTATATAAAAATTTAATCTATATAATTAAATTGCACAATTAACCATACCAAATTCTTCTAAATTAGCTCG
>CASEOS010000025.1 GCA_949289635.1 uncultured Eubacteriales bacterium
TCCTTTATATAATTTTTGTTTGGCAACTTAATTATATATGATTTGAATCACTTATTCAATTTTTATTATTTTTGTTTCACATCAATTGTAACACTACAACATCCAGAAAAAATTTTCCCACTTTTAGTAAGTAAAGCACAACCTACCTGATAATTAGAATATGGAGTATAGGCCTTTTCTCTAGCTTTCTTAGCAGTGTCTATTAATATATGAATATCCATCATTTAATTCCTCCTTTTGAAAGTACTATATCATAAAATAAAAGAAATTACTATAAAAAGATAAAATATATTATTATTGACAAAATAAGTTTCTTATTATAAACTGCAAGTGGTTTACAAATGTAATCTAATAAGAGGAGAGCGTTCAAATGCCATTTTTAGAAAAATATAAAAAAACAATATTATTTTACTGGTTCTTATATCTTTTTATTTTAGTAGCATCAAGAGAGCTTTTGTTGAAATGCAATATGGAATATAGAGGATGGGTTTATATAGTATCTTGGGGAGTCTTTGTAATAGGATTTATAGCAGGAATCATACAACTCATATTAAGAATAAAAAAGAAGTCAATAAAAATTATAGGTATCATATTATTTATTATTTTAACCATGTTTTGTAGTCCATATGTATTATTATTTTTTGCTGTTACTTGTGAAGAAGAAAATATTGTCACTTATGAAAATCAAAAAATGGTAACATATACACAATCATTTTGGGATAAACGCATTAATTATTACGAATACATAAATTTTCTAGTTAGAAAGAGATATCCAAAATTAAAAGAATATTATGGAGAAAATGAAGAACATATACTTACATATTACAATGATAATGGAGAAGTTATAAAAGAAGAAAATTTAAATGAGTAATCATTTTTTAGAGGAGATTTGCTATGGATATAGCACTTGTTGTATCTTTAATAATTGGTTGTATAAGTTCTATCTTATTATTAAATAAATATCGTAAATCGGAAAGAATTGCTATATATATCTTAATTCAATTCATATTATGGTTTGTAAATTCTATATATGTTTTTTTATCGATGATGTTAATGCATGCAATGTTTCTAGGCGTAATTGATGATATAAAGGTATATGTAATTGGGTGTACCATTGGTATATATTTAGTTCCTATTTATGCCTTTTGTATCAATAAAAACAAGGGCAATAAAAAATCAATGTGGAAAGATATTTTTATTTCTACAATTATTTTTATTATTTTATTAACATTTGTGTTTCTATGTATTGCATTTTTAGATGAAAAATATAATATTTTGAATTATATACAGATATATAAACAAAATTAATGCATATAAAAGTAAAAAAGTGAATTTGGAGATGGCCCCAAACTCACTTTTTACTTTTTACCACTTTAACTCCCAACCAAAAAAGGAATATGCAGCATATATGGCAGCACCTTTTTGAGGCTGTTTATCTTTTTTCTTAATAACAATCCAAGGGCAATCCAGATATAAAGAATTAGCAATTTCATTATAGGCAGTAAAAATTGTTGAATTTTTTTGATAAAATTCATAAAAATATGGTTCTTTTACCCATTTTCCGTCAACAATGAAATGTTCTGGATTTAGTATAGACCTTACCTGAAGATTTACCTGGTCGATAATAGACAGAATTCCTGATGATATGATGGTATCTAATTGAAGTACATACTTTTCATCAGATAAAGACTCCAAAGCCTTTAATGTGTTTTTTTGCTCATCAGTATATCTTGGAAATATAAGTCCAGATGCGATATTGGATTCTTTTGAAAGTATATTGTGTTTTACATATCCAATTCGACCATCATCTAAATCATAATATATGATTGCGTCTGATTCGTAGACTTTTTCCCGTAAATACAATGTATATGCTAATACATTATCTACTTGCACGATATTTTCAAATGCTTTAGATAAAAGGGATGAACAATTGTTAATCATCAGTGATAAAGCATCATTTTGGAAAGTGTTTCCTTGTATATTGTATGCAATATCTTGATTTTCACCATAGTGCATACATTTTTTGAAAACAATAGAACCAGACACAAAGGGAACAATATCCCATAACTTTTGTACAAGGTCTTGTAAAACACGTAAGCAATTATTACCTTCAAAAATGACCTTATGTGGAAAGTTTGGTGCTATTTTCTCTAATACAGGTTCAAACTGAAAATCTATGAGTTCAATTTCTATTGCATTTTCAGTTATATAAAATCCTGCAAAAAAAGCAAATTCAGGATTGATGACAAAACGGTTATCCAATATAATTTTATGATTTTTTAACATTAGTATTTTATTGGATACAGTTCTTTTTGATAATTCATGCTTTTGCTTTTGCGATAAATTTTCTTCTCCTTTTCTAAGAGTATAAAGTAGTTTTTGGTTTTCTTTGATTAGTTTCCGTAGTTCTGGTAACATATAAATAACCTCCTTTAAAATATTTATTTTGGTTTGGAGTTCATATAAAATGAAACTAACAAAATTTGAATTAGTATATCAAAAAAATTATGTTAAGTCAAATGATGCAAAACAATAACAGTATTTATAAATAAATAGAAACCTAAATTCAGAGCAAATTATAACAGAAAAAAAGAATAAAAAAACGTCAACCTTTTTCGTTACTGTACATATAATGTAACAAAAGGAGGAATTTTAATATGTTTAGTAGAAGAAAATGCTATTGTATGAACAACAATTATGCAAATCATTCATGTGAAATGCAAAATGATATCATGGAAACAAAATGTAATCATGTTGTATCTTATGAAGAAAATTCAAATAGTTGTGATTGTGGCTTTGATGAAGAACAAAGTGTATTCCCAGAAAATCCAATGCTAGCACAAAGTTATGTTCCTATTCAATATATGGATAAAACATTTAAACCTTGTGTAGGACTAAAGATGGGAACCATTTTTCCTGAATTAGTAAGCCCATATTCGCCAGGTCAATCAATGGAAGAAATCAAGTATATTGAAATGACCAATCAAATAGGAAAGGGGTGCAACAAATGTCAATAAATCAAAATAGAAATTGTGGATGCGAAGAAGATAATGAAATGATGTGTTGTAATCAAATGCAAGATGTTGAAAGAACAGTAGATTGCGATGCAAGAAGAGAAATGGCAGAACAGATTAGATGTCTTGAATTTGCGATAAATGAGGTAGCATTATATTTGGATACACATCCAAATGATCAAAAAGCACTTTGTTTGCACAGAAAATATTGTAAAGAAGTTAAAGAATTGAAGGATAAATATCAAAAAGTATATGGACCATTAACAATTAACTATCCTTGTAACAAATGGAGATGGCTTGAAGAACCATGGCCATGGGAAAGGGGGAATTTCTAAATGTGGACGTATAATAAAATGTTACAATACCCAATTAATATTAAATGTACAGATCCAAGACTTGCAAAGGTAATCATTTCACAATATGGTGGACCAGATGGGGAATTGGCAGCTTCACTTAGATATTTATCACAAAGATTTGGAATGCCTGACCAAACTGCAAAAGCCATCTTAAATGATATTGGTACAGAAGAATTGGCTCACTTGGAGATGGTAGGAACCATTGTACACCAATTGACTAAAGGGGCAAGCATTGAAGAAATTGAAAAAGCAGGATTAAGTGCATATTACACAGACCATGGTGTAGATGTATATCCACAAGCAGCAGCAGGATTTCCATTTAATGCAGGGGTACTTGCTTGTAAAGGAGACCCAATTGCAAACTTGCAAGAAGACTTAGCTGCAGAACAAAAAGCAAGGGCCACATATGAAAAATTAATAGACTTATGTCGTGACAATCCAGATGTGTTAGACCCATTAAGATATTTAAGAGAAAGAGAAGTTGTACACTTCCAAAGATTCGGAGAAGCTTTAAGAGGCGTTCAAGATAAACTAGCAGAGAAAAAATATTATATGAATAATAATTGTGGTTGTAATTAAAAAGAAACTCCTATATTTTAATAATATGGGAGTTTTGTATAAATAAAAAGTTTGAATACAAATATTATGCGTAAATATTATAAAAATTTAGAAATATTTTCTAAAAAAGGCTTGTTTTTCAAGCTTTTTTATGATAAAATATTATCTGTAAGAAAAATAGAGCAAAACCAATTAAAAAGCAAAGTATATATATTTAAAAATATTTACAAGAGAAAATGGTCATTGGCTGGAAACCATTAAATATCGTATATAGAAAATTCACTTTTTAGGTCCTTTTTTGAAACAATAGTAGGAAAAGGCGGTTGAACCGTTAAAACTATAACGAGGTTAGTATATAAGATACTAATAAATTTAGGTGGTACCACGGAAAATAACCATTTCGTCCTAATACAAACTAGGAAGAGATGGTTTTTTGTATGTATGAAAACGGTTTTTACATACAAGAACTAAATAATGATTTAAATTTTAAATAAAATTTAATAAAGGATGTTGATAAATATGAATAATGAAGGAAAATGTCTTGAATATTATTTTGATGCAAAGACTTTTACAAAGGAACAACTAATTAAAAATATTGAAGAAGCAAAACAAGAATTTCCAAACAAAAAAGTAGAACCAAATTTGTTTTTAAATAAATGGGGCGTATATATTCTAAAAATTCATTTTACAGACAAGATAGAATATGTTAGCAACTTTAAAGAGAGAAGAAAGAATAAAAAGGTGCTACTTCTTACAGAAAAAAATAGGAAAATTAGTGAAAAAAGAACATCATTTTTAAACAGAACATATGGACAGTATAAACAAACAAAAGAATATCGACCATTATAAGAAAGGTGTGTGTCGAAATCAAAGATGTTAATTTTTGCTATATAATAGAAAAGGTTTATAGGTAACCTTTAAAAAACCTAAATTTAAAAGAGTAAGGAATGGGCAAAATGAAAGAACAAATAGCAAGTATCAAAGAAAAATCTATTAAAGAAATTTCAGGGTCAAAGGATTTAAAAGAATTAAATGAGTTAAGAGTAAAATACTTAGGAAAAAAAGGAGAACTAACCCTTATCCTAAGAGGAATGGGAGGATTATCTCCGGAAGAAAGACCAATTATAGGAAGTTTAGTAAATGAATTAAGAGAAGAAATTGAAAATTTAATTCAAAGCAAAGAAAAAGAATTTAAAAATCAAGAACTTTTAAAAAGATTAGAAAATGAGACAATTGATGTTACAGAACCAAGCAAAAAAGTTGTTTTAGGATCTTTACATCCAATTACCAAAATCATAGAAGAAGTAGAAGAAATATTCTTAGGAATGGGATATGAAATTGCTGATGGTCCAGAAGTAGAAAAGGCAACATATAATTTTGACAAATTAAATACACCACCAGATCATCCAGCAAGAGATGTTCAAGACACATTCTATATCACAGATGATATTGTCTTAAGAAGTCAAACATCACCTGTTCAAGCAAGAGTTATGGAAAATCAAAAGCCACCAATCAAAATCATATGCCCAGGAGCCGTATACAGATCAGATAGTGTAGATGCAACACATTCACCAGTATTCCATCAAGTAGAAGGACTAGTAGTGGATAAAAACATTTCTATGGCAGATTTAAAAGGAACATTAGAAATGTTTGCTAAAAAATGTTTAGGGGAAAATACAAAAATAAGATTCAGACCACATCACTTCCCATTTACAGAACCATCAGCAGAAGCAGATGTATCATGCTTTGTATGTGGTGGAAAAGGTTGTAAAGTATGTAAAGGAGAAGGATGGATAGAATTATTAGGATGTGGAGAAGTTCATCCAAATGTTTTAAGAAATTGTGGAATTGATCCAGATATCTATTCAGGATTCGCCTTTGGATTTGGTGTAGAAAGAATAGCCATGGCAAAATATGGAATTGAAGACATGAGATTATTATTTGAAAATGATATCAGATTCTTAAAACAATTTTAGGAACGTTAGGGACGTGTCAAATCGTTCCATTTTGGAACGATTTGACCTGTCCCCAATTAAAAATTTAATTGATTAAGGAGAAATGAAAAAATGGGGTTATTTAAACATTGGAGAAAAGAAAAAGAATATACATTAGCAGAAGCTATGAAATTGTTACAGAAAAAAGAATATTTTAATCATATACCAGTGCCAACCAGACCAGGAAGCTTGAATACAACCTATTGGCTAAGGGAAGAAGAAACAAAACAGATTGAAGAACAAGAGATAGGCGTAACAAATTCAATTTTAGGAACGAAACAAGAATCATCATCTGTTTTTGAACAAAGAAGAGATAGATTTATGAATGAAGTAAATGGTAATGGAGAATATAGAAAATTATCACATGATATTCATGAAAGCAGTAGTTCGAAAAAAGGTAGAGTTGTACCAGCATATAATAATTGGCAAGGTGCTAAAAAATATAATCAAGGAAATCGATATGGGCAATATAGATAATGACAATATATAACATAAGAAGGGAATAGAAGGTTGAAAAATGAATTTTTTCCAACTAGATTTGTACCTAGAGAAAGGAATGAAATAAAATGAAAGCAAGTAGAGAGTGGTTAGAAGAATATAGTGACATAGATGTAGACACAGTAAAGTTAGGAGACATCTTAACAATGACAGGTTCTAAGGTTGAAACGATAGAACAAAAAGGAAACAACATAAAAAATGTTGTTGTTGGAAAAATTTTAGAAGTTACAAAACATCCAGATGCTGATAAACTAGTGGTAACAAAAATAGATGTTGGAAATGGAGAAATCCTTCAAATTGTAACAGCAGCACCTAACATCAAAGTAGGAGAAACTGGACAAATTGTACCAGTTGCAAAAGATGGAGCAGAGTTACCAAATGGGGTAAATATCCATACAGGAAAATTGCGTGGTGTAGAATCACAAGGTATGATGTGTGGAATGGAAGAATTAGAAATTGATCCAGCAAGTTATCCAGATAAAGTGGTAGATGGTATCTTTATTTTAGATGACAAATATGAAAAAGATTTAGGAAAAGATTTAGTAGATGTATTAGAATTAAAAGAAGATATCATTGATTTTGAAATCACACCAAACAGACCAGATTGTTTGTCAATTGAAGGACTAGGAAGAGAAACAGCAGTATCTTTAGGAAAACCATTTAAAAATCCTAGAAAAAATATTGATGAATTAAAAGTAGATGACAAAAAAGAAATTGAAGGATTAAAAGTCGATATTACAGCACCTGACTTATGTTACAGATATATTGCAAGAGTTGTTAAAAATGTAAAGATTGGTCCATCACCTAAATGGATGGTTAGAAGATTAAATGCTTGTGGTGTCAGAAGTATTAATAATATTGTGGATATTACCAACTATGTTATGCTAGAAATGGGTCAACCAATGCATGCATTTGATATTAATTCGATTGAAGGAAAACATATTACAGTAAGAAGAGCTAAAAATAATGAAAAAATAACAACTCTAGATGAACAAGAAAGAATATTAGATGAAAATGATTTAGTCATTGCAGATGATAAAAAAGCGGTAGCGATTGCTGGTGTTATGGGAGGACTAAATTCAGAAATCGAAAATGATACAGAAACCGTTGTATTTGAATCAGCTGTATTCTATGGTGGATCTGTTAGAAAAACAGCTAAAAAAGTAGGATTAAGAACAGAAGCATCTTCTCGTTTTGAAAAAGGATTATCACCAGAAAATGCACTAAGAGCAGTCAATCGTGCAGTAGAATTGGTAGAAATGTTACATGCAGGAGAAGTGGTAGATGGAAAAGTAGATGTATATCCAACAAAACAAAAAGTACATCAAATCAAATTAGATAGTGATAGAATTAATCAATTATTAGGAACACATATTTCTAAAGAAGAAATGATTGATATTTTAAATAAATTAGACATAAAAGTTGAAAAGGATATTGCTACTGCACCATATTTTAGAATGGATGTAGAACAATTAGCAGATTTGGCAGAAGAAGTATTAAGATTTTATGGATATGACAAATTAGAAACAACATTAATTAAATCTGATACAACATTAGGTATGAGAAATAAAGAACAAAAAATAGAAAAGAAAATACAAGAAGTACTTGTAAATAACGGTTTATCAGAAATATATACATATGGATTTTTAAGTGAAAAAGATTTAGAAAAATCAAATATTAGTGATACATTAAAGAAAACAGCAATTACCATTCAAAATCCATTAAGTGATGAATACAAATTAATGAGACCATCAACCATACCAAGTATGTTACAAATATTAGCTAATAATGCCAACAAGAAAAATCAAAACGTAAAATTATTTGATATTTCAAGAAATTATAAAAACATGCATAGTGAAGTAGAAAAAGGAGAAGTACCTTTACAAGAAAATATTTTAACCATTGGTATGTATGGAGATGATGTTGATTTCTATATCTTAAAAGGAATTGTTGAAAACGTATTAGAAGCAACCTATATTAATCATTATGAAGTAGAAAGAGAAACCAATAATCAATCATATCATCCAGGAAGATGTGCAAATATCACAGTTGGAAAAGATGTGATTGCCACCTTAGGTGAGGTACATCCAGTTGTTTTAAATAATTATGATATTGAAAAAAGAGTATATCTAGCAGAAATGAATATTAGTAAACTAGAAAAATATTCAAGAAATAACAAAAAATATGTGGAAATTCCAAAATTCCCAGCAGTAGAAAGAGATATCGCTATTATCGTAGATGAAAGTGTGGAGGTTGGACAAATCGAAAAAATTATCACAAAAAAAGCTAAGAAATTATTAGAAGGACTAAAACTATTTGACATTTACAGAAATGAAAAATTGGGAGAGAATAAAAAGAGTGTGGCATATGCTTTAACATTTAGAGATAAAAACAAAACATTAAGTGATGAAGAAGTAAATGTTGCAATGGAAAATATTATTGCTGAATTGGAAAAAACAGTAGGTGCAGAATTAAGAAAATAGAATGAAAAGGGAAATTGGGGACGGACTCATTTTTCCCTTTTTTTTTAATAAAACTATTGACAAATCAAAAAAAATAGTGTAAAGTATATTAGCATTACATTTTAAAGGAGTCGTTATTTATGGAGAAAAATGTAAAAATCAGTATTTTATGTGATTTATATGGAAAATTATTAACTGAAAAACAATTTGAATTCATAAATGACTACTATAATAATGACTTGTCTTTATCAGAGATTGCAGAGAACAATGACATCACAAGACAAGCTGTTAGAGATATCATCAAAAAGGGGGAAAAGAAGCTTTTTGAATATGAAGAAAAGCTATTGTTTATGAAAAGGATGTTAAAGCAAGAAAAAAAGATTGAACAAGTTTTATCAGAATTAACAAAGATTCAAAAAGAATCTTCAGATGAGCAAGTAGCTGTTGTATTAGAACATATTAAAAAAGAATTAAATTGTTTAGTTTAGACATATGAATAAAAAATGAATGGAGTTGAAAAATATGGCTTTTGAAGGGTTATCTTCTAGATTACAAGAAATTACAAGAAAAATCAGAGGAAAAGCAAGAATTACAGAATCAGACTTAAAAGAAATGCTAAGAGAAGTAAAACTTGCCTTATTAGAAGCTGATGTTAACTATAAAATCGTAAAAGAATTTATTGCGACCATTCAAGAAAAAGCTTTAGGTCAAGATGTTCTAAAATCTTTAACTCCAGGACAACAAGTTGTAAAAATTGTAAAAGATGAATTAGTAGAACTACTAGGTGGACAAACCAGTCAAATTAATTTTACACCAAATCCACCAACGATTATTATGTTAGTAGGTCTTCAAGGTTCAGGTAAAACCACAACAGCAGGAAAATTGGCCAATATACTTAGAAAACAAGGTAAAAAGCCATTGTTGGTTGCGTGCGACGTATATAGACCAGCTGCTATCAAACAATTACAAGTTGTTGGTGCACAGTTAAACATACCTGTTTTTGCAAATGAAAACTCAAAAGATGTTGTACATATTGCAAGACAAGCATTATCTGTTGCGATGTCAAAACTAAATGATGTTGTAATCCTAGATACAGCAGGTAGACTACATATTGATGAAGAATTAATGCAAGAATTAAAGAATTTAAAAGCAAATGTAAAACCACATGAAATCTTACTTGTTGTAGACAGCATGACAGGTCAAGATGCAGTAAATGTCGCACAAAGCTTTAGCGATCATGTTGGAATTGATGGAATTATCCTTACAAAGCTTGATGGTGATACCAGAGGTGGTGCAGCACTTTCTGTTAAAAAAGTAACAGGAAAGCCAATTAAATTTGCAGCTACTGGAGAAAAACTAAGTGATATCGAAGTATTCCATCCAGATAGAATGGCTCAAAGAATTTTAGGAATGGGAGACATTCTAGCAGTTATTGAAAAAGCTGAAGAATCATTTGATATGGAACAAGCAGAACAGCTTGAAAAACAAATGAAGAAAAAAGAATGGGATTTAGATGATTATTTAGCACAAATTAGACAAGTAAAGAAAATGGGTTCATTTTCATCATTATTAAAATTAATACCAGGCTTTAATCAAATAAAAGATTTAAAAGTAGATGATAAAGAATTTGTTAAAATTGAAGCTATCATTTGTTCAATGACAAAAGAGGAAAAAAGAAATACAAAATTGTTAAATGCAAGTAGAAGACAAAGAATTGCAAAACGGAAGTGGAACAACGGTACAAGATATTAACAAATTTATCAAATCTTTTGAGATGACACAAAAAATGATGAAACAGATGAAAAACAATAAAGGTGGTATGAAGAAGTTATTAAATGGTATTGATGAAAATACATTAAAGAATTTTAAATTTTAAAGTATAAACAAAAGTAATTTGTATTTGAATCAATCAGCAAAAGTGTTATTAAATTTTTAAATTTATATATAAAAATAAAGTGATTAGAGGACTGACAAAAATTTTATCTAAAAGGGAAATTTGAGTCCGTCCCCATAATCCCTAATTTTCAGGAGGTGAACCAAAAATGGTAAAAATAAGATTACAAAGACAAGGAAAGAAAAAAGCTCCATTCTATCACATTGTAGTTGCTGATTCAAGAACTTCAAGAGATGGAAAAATTATAGAGCAAATAGGAACATATGATCCAATGACAGATCCAGCAACAATCGTATTAGACAAAGAAAAAGTTGAAAAATGGATTAAAAATGGTGCAAAACCAACAGATACAGTTAAGGCTTTAATTGAAAAAGCTAACTAATAAACAAATGAAAAACTTCGCTTTTGATTTGTTTATATGAAGAAAGGAATTCGACTATGGAAGAATTTTTAAGAATTATGATTTCAAATTTAGTAGAGAATAAAGACGCTATCGAAATCAATACGATAGATAAAGGAAAATCTATTACATTTGAAGTAAAAGTAGCCCAAGAAGACATGGGTAAAGTAATAGGAAAGCAAGGTAGAATTGCACAAGCTATTAGAAATGTTATGAAAGCTGTTGCAAATAAAGAACATAAAAAAGCATCAGTAGAATTTTTAGGATAATAGGAGTAACCAATATGTTACCAAATCTAGAAATTGGTCAAATCGTCAATACATTTGGGATAAAAGGAATGGTAAAAGTAAAACCATTTACAGATGATATTAGAAGATTTGATGAATTAAAAACAGTATATGTCGAAAAAAATAGTAAACAAACAGAATATGAAATTGAAGAAGTAAAATATCATAAAGATATGGTATTAATAAAATTTAAAGGTATAGACAAAGTGGAACAAGCAGAAATGTTTCGAAATAGTTATCTAACCATTTCTAGAGATTCAGTAGAAAAGCTAGAAGAAGGGAGATATTATATCGTAGATTTACTTGGACTAGAAGTTTATACAGATGAACAAGTTTTATTAGGAACTTTAGAAGATATATTCAATACTGGTAGTAATGACATATATGTTGTGAAAGACAAACAAGGAAAACAAATTCTTTTACCAGCCATACAGGATGTCATTAAACAAATTGATATAGAAAATAAAAAAATCATTGTACATATACTTCCTGGATTGATTTAAATTCTATGAAACAAAAAATTAATGGAAAAACAACAAACATAAGGAAAAACAATCATGTTTTATAACAAAACAAGAAAGGAACAAAATCTATGAAATTTGATGTTTTAACACTATTTCCAGAAATGTTTGAAATATTAAATCAAAGCATTATTGGAAAAGCAATTGAAAAAGACTTAATAGATATCAATGTAATCAATATTAGAGATTTTTCAAAAGATAAACACAAAAAAGTAGATGATACACCTTATGGTGGTGGTGCTGGAATGGTAATGAAACCAGATGTAGTATATGATGCATATCAATCTGTAAAAGATGCAAATGCAAAAGTTATCTATATGTCACCACAAGGAAAGCCATTAAATCAAAAAAAGGTAGAAGAATTATCAAAAGAAAACCATTTCATTATACTTTGTGGACATTATGAAGGAATAGACCAAAGGATATTGGATAAAATTGTAGATGAAGAAATATCCATAGGAGACTATGTATTAACAGGTGGAGAAATCCCAGCAATGGTGCTAATAGATAGTGTCAGTCGATATGTAGAAGGCGTTTTAAAAGAAGAATCTATAAAAGAAGAAAGCTTTTCAAATGGACTTCTAGAATATCCACAATATACAAGACCAGAGGTCTTTGAAGGAATGAAAGTTCCAGAAGTATTACTTTCAGGTCACCACGAAAATATAGAGAAATGGAGAAAAGAAAAGTCTTTAGAAATAACAAAGAAAAAAAGACCAGAGTTATTAAAATAAATTAATTTTAACAAGGGTCATCATATATTCACAAGGGTAAGGGACATATCTTGTCCTAATAGGAATACCCAAGGGAAAGATGTGTCCCTTGACATTAAGAAAAGGAGGAAATTCTAAAATGGATATTATAAAATCAATTGAACATGAACAATTGAAAAATAAGATACCAGAATTAAAAGTTGGTAATACAGTAAAAGTACACGTAAGAATAAAAGAAGGTAACAAAGAAAGAATCCAAGTTTTTGAAGGAATCATTATAAAAGTACAAGGTGGAGGAGTGAACCAAACATTTACAGTAAGAAAAAATTCTTATGGTGTAGGTGTTGAAAAAACATTTTTAGTACACTCTCCATTAGTTGAAAAAGTAGAATTAGTAAGAGTAGGTAAAGCAAGAAGAGCAAAATTATATTACTTAAGAGATAGAGTAGGTAAAGCTGCTAAGACTAAGGAACAAGTAGGAGCAAGAATTGAAGATAGAGAAATTACTATTAAAGAAGATTTAGTAGAAGAATCAGCAGTAGAGGAAGCTCCAGAAGAAGCACCAGCTGTTGAAACAGAAAATGTAGCTGTTCAAGAAACAGTTGACACAGTTTCAGAAGAAGTTGTTGAAGAGGTTAAAGAAGTAGAAGAACCTAAAAAAGAAGAAAAAGCTGAAAAAGTAGAAGAAGCTAAAGCTGAAGAACCAGCTAAAGAAGAAGTAAAAGAAGATTCTAAAAAAGCTGAAGAAAAATCAGCAACTGAAGAAGATAAAAAAGCATAGTAAAACAAAAAAGATGAGTTTGTCTCATCTTTTTTTGCTTATAGCAGTTTAACTTTTTGATATAGAAATTATATATAAAAACTTTCTTAGAGTTAAACACTTTAAGAAAATACAAAGTAAGTAATATATTGAAAAATAAGAAGGTTACAGAAATTTTTTTATTCATTTTCTTTATAATTTAATTTTAAT
>CASEOS010000026.1 GCA_949289635.1 uncultured Eubacteriales bacterium
CTTACTAATTGGCTAAATTGTACCAAATGACACGAAATAATAAAATAGTAGAATTGCTTTGTTTTAAAGGGAAAATCAATGATAGAAGAATGCATATAGATTTTTTAAATGAACAGGAAAAAGAAGTTGATTTTAAAATAGTAGTATCAATTATAAAAATATAATGTCCTCAATTAGATATTACAATAAAAGATATAGCAAAATATTATTAATAAAAAATTGGTTTTGAAATAGCGAAAGGTATGAGAAAATCATATCTTTTTATTTTGCATAAAAGGAGGTAGATATTATTAATTATGCAATATTTAGAAGTGAGCCAGTTTATACTTTAAATGATTTAGCACAGATTGGATCACATAATAAAAGAGAAAAGAAAGTCTATAATTCTAATCCGAATATAAAATTAGAATTAACTAAAGATAATATTGAGATAGTACCTTTACAAGAGAAGTATGTTAAAGGGTTTAAAAATAAAGTTAAAGATTATGAAAAAGAACATAATGAGAGAATGAAAATTGAAAGGGCTGATAGAAGAAAGACTTTTAATCAAATGCTTAATAAATCTAAAAATGTTGTAGCTGATGAATTACTTTTTACAGCAACACATAAATTTTTTGATAATATGAGTAAGGAAGATATAAGAAAGTGGGCTGATACTTGTATGGAGTTTGTTTATAAAGATTTAGGTTATACTAAAGAGCAAGTGTTACACGCAACAGTTCATTTAGATGAAGAAACGCCACATTTACATTGCGTTGTTATACCTTTAATTAAAAAATTTGATAAAAGAACTAATACAGAAAGATATACTATTTCTAAAAAAGCCTATATTAAAGATAAAATCCATTTATCAGAATTACAAGATAAATATCATAAAAGATTAACCGATAAAGGCTATGATTTAGAACGTGGTATTAAAGGTAGTGATGAGAAACATCAAAAGGTTAGAGATTTTAAAAAGACTACTAGATATTATGAACAAAAAGTAGAGGCTTTAAACTCTAAAATAGATGAAGCTATGAAAGAATTTAATGAGAAACAAAAAACTACCAAAAATATTCCTTTTAATAAAACTCATGTTTTAGTAGAAAAGGAAACTTTTGATAGTATGAATAAGGTAATTAAAGAAACTAAAAAAGCAGTAGAGTTAGAGCCTAAAATTAGAAATTTGTTTAATGAAGTAGATAGTTTTACTAAAAGCCATCAATCTTTAGAAAAAGAAAATCAAAATATGAAAAGAGAGATTAAAGCATTAACTACTAGAAATCAGAATCTTACTAAAGAAAATAATAATTTAAAATCTTATATTAAAGCCATTTTAGAGGCAATAAAGCACTTTTTTAGACATTTACTACAAATTGGTAATGAGCCTACAAAAGAAGCCATTACATGCGAAATAAAAGATTATTATGATAACAAAGATTTTGATAGTAATGATGTTTATGATATTTCAAATGGTACAACTAAAGAAGATGAACTTTTTGATTATGCTGATATACCTAGTTATTATAAAACTAGTAAAAATAATGATAGAGATAAAGATGATTTTGAAATGAGTCTATAAATTAAATTGCAACTCTTTTTGTTCAATAAATCGTTTTTTTAAAAAGAAGATTATATGATATGGTTATGTTTACTTTATTTGCTTATTTTTTTGTTATTTGTTCTGCCAACAAGCCAATCCATTGATATATTATAAGTTTTGCAAATTGAATAAGCTGGTATTATTTTTATTAGACTGTAGCCTGTTTCATAATGATTATAAGTTGCTTGATATAAATTACATTTATCAGATAATTTTTGTTGAGTTAAATTTAGTTTAGTTCTTAATGTTTTTAAATTGTTTCCTATTAATTTTTGATTTAACTTTATATCTTTATCGTATTTAATATTTTTCTTAGTAAAACCAACAACAAAATCTAATGAATAATTATATAGATTACAAAATCTTACTAATTTAGATAACGGCATGAAAATATAACCCGTTTCCCAATTGGATATAGTTTGTTTACTAGCACCAAGCACAATACCTAATTCTTCTTGTGTCATTTCTAATTCTTCACGACAATATCTTAAATTATTATTTATCATATCTATCACCAATATAATTTTTACATCAATGGCTAAAATATTCACAAAAGTACGACACTATGAATAAAAATGTGATATAATAAATTAAATAAGTTTAAAAAATGGAAAAGAGGAACTGAAAATGGGAAGAAATACTGATAGAATTGATGAGATTAGCAAAGCAATTATTGAAAATACAAGCAAAGACATTACAAAGGTATTAGATGCATTACATTTAGAGTTTGAAGATTTGTCTTTTCTGATTAATAATTTATCTAATAATGATAAAGATAGAGTAATAGCAATGGCTATTAATAAATTACTGGAAGAATTAAAATCTAATATAACGATGGAAAAATATCATGAAATTGCTAGAGATATTGATGAGATAACAGATTATTACATGAGTAAAAAAGAAGAATTTGATGTTGTTATAGAAGAAGGTGATTATATTGCAAATGAATTGCTATTTAAAGTAATAGATTATAATAATCAAAAATTGAATTTGCCAATAGATGTATCCTGCATCAGAAAATATTGTCTGTCATCAAAAATAAAAACTGAACAAGTATATGATGTTCTTTTATGGATTATAATTAGATATGTTACAATACAAAAGTGTATTTCCTATTAAAATTATTTAAATGGTTAAAAACAAGAAATTTAAGAGTGCGTATTATTAATGAAAGTGTTAAATCTTATATATATTATGAAATTATATTAATTTAAATTTATAGTTAGGATGTGGTAATGCAAATGCAAGTTAGTAGATCAAATAATTTAAAAATTCCCAAAAAAATTAATATTGTTACAAAATCAGCAAATGATACTGATGATACTATTGCGATTAAGAAGGGAATAGCAATGGCTGAAAGTAAAAAGTTCAATGAAAAAAAGATGAAAGAACAAATAGCACTAGAGGATAAAGATTTAAAAGCAATTGAAAAAATACCATCTAATTCAAATGATTTAGTTGTTATTACTGTTACTAAAAAATTATGTGCTTATGTAATTGCAATAACAGAAAAATCTCCAAAGAAATTTAGAGGCGTATTTATTAATCGTATGCAAAATTATTGCTTAGATACAATTGAATATTTATTGACAGCAAACTTTATACGAATGGATTCTCCTACAAACAAATCAAAAAGAGAACATTATCAAAAAGAGGCAATAATTAAACTAAAACTATTAGGATATATAGCTATGGTTGCAGAGAGTTCTGGTTGTATTTTGACTAAACAATATAAACAGATTTCAATGCAATTGGCAGAAGCTATTAATTTAATCGTTGCTTGGAAAAAAAGTGATGATGAAAGATGGCGAAAAAGAAATTAGGATTTCTGGTTGAAAGACCTTTAATTAAGGAGAAAATTTGTTTTTGTGCGTTGTGTTTTTTGAGCCCCTTTTGTTTTTTTGGCACGCGCGCGTCGTTAACAAAAATGGTAATAGAAATTGGAACAATGTTAATAAACGCAATGGTGGGGCTCGCCCAGATTCACTTTTGAAGGAATCATTTGTAGATTCAGAAAACAGGTCAGAGAAACATATTTTAAGTAAAATATGTCAGTATTGTAAGGTGAAGGAATTTTCTTCTTTTCTAATCGCTAAAAGAGATAATCTTAGTGCGATGGAAGAATATAGAAACACTCACACAAGCAACGAGTAATTTGCTCTTTGTGCGTTATAAGGAGTGTTTATTTTTTTGGAGGTAACTATGAAATTAGATGAGATTTTTACTTTTGAAAATTTATATAGTGCATATAAAAACTGTAGAATGTCTAAACAACATAAAGGAGAAGTTATTAGATTTGAATCTAATTTAGCAGTTAATTTAAATAATTTAAATAAAGAATTAACAACTAAAAATTATAAATTAGGTAATTATAAGAAATTTTACATTTATGAACCTAAAGAAAGATTGATAGAAGCTTTACCATTTAAAGATAGAGTTATAGTTAGATGTTTTTGTGATGTATGCTTAAAACCTAAAATAGAAAGAAAATTAATATATGATAATTGTGCATGTAGAAAAGGTAAGGGAACAACATTTGCAATTGATAGATTACATAAGTTTTTAAAAAAAGAATATTTAAAGGAAAATAATAATAATGTATATTTCTTAAAATGTGATATTCGTAAATATTTCCCTAGTATTAACCATGAAATATTAATAGATTTATTAGAAGAAGTAGGTTTCTCAGATGATGAAATGTGGATAGTAAAAAAGTTAATTAAAGAACAACCAGATAATGCAACTATAGGATTACCACTTGGAAATCAATCAAGTCAATGGTTCGCACTTTTATATCTAAATAAAATAGATCATTATATTAAAGAACAATTACGAATAAAATGCTATGTGAGATATATGGATGATATGATCTTAGTTCATAGAGATAAAAAATATTTATTTGAATGTAAAAATAAAATAGAAAAATTATGCAATGATTTATTAAATTTAGAATTGAATGAAAAAACTCAAATAGGTATAGTAAAAAATGGAATAGATTTTTTAGGTTATAGACACATTTTAAGTAGTTCAGGTAAGATTATAATTAAGCTGAGATATTCTTCGAAAAGACGTTTGAAAAAGCATTTAAAAACTGTAAATAAATTATATAATAAGGGAATAGTTGATGATGAATATGTATATCAAAGAAAAAACTCTTTTTATAATCATATTAAATACACAAATGAGAGTGCAAAACTTAAAATTGATACATTTCCCTTTAAATAGATACAAAACTGTGTAAATTGCCTTAAAATCTATTTAAAAAATTAAAAATATGTTATGATATATATGGTGATTTATATATGAACAACTTTACATTTTTAACAGATGAACAAATATTTGGAAATAATCAGTTAGATATTATAAGTAGATATGGTACCAAATGTGCTATAACTGATTTTTCTATTTTATTAGGTGGTTATGTATCATCAGATTATTATACTAGTGAAGGAAATACTAGAAAAGATAGAACTGGTTGGTGGTGGACAAAATCATCTGATGGGGATAATGACGCGCGCTCCTCGAACGGAGTGAGAGGTACCAGTGGAATTAAGGAAATCCTTTATGGAGAATATCCACAAACAATTGTTGATGAAAATTATTCTCGTGAATTAGAAAGAGTATACAACAATGGAAGTTTAAAAACTACAGGCAAAAATTATACAACAGATTCAGTTAGCTACCAAGATACTGATACAAGCTTTAAAGCTAGAACTCATACTGAATATGAATATAATGGAGGTAAGTATATTCGTTTTGTTGGCGATTCAAACTGTGAGGGTGAAGTTTTGTCTGATGGCAGAACAATTGAATCTGGAAATGCGTATTGGGTTCGTGTTGAACCAATAATTTGGCTAGTAGATGAAAGAGCAAATATAGCACTCTGCAAAAAAATAATATTTTCTGGAGTACAATTTAACAATCTTAGAGATTACAAAGGCGATTTTGAAAAAACGGATATTGGTCGATTTATGAATACTATTTTTGCTAAAGAAATAATAACTGACAGAGTTTATTCACAAACTACATCAGTAGAGCAAACCCAAAATTTAGAAGGAAAAGAACCGGTAAGAAAACAAAACCCTTATGGTTTCAATTTTGATGGAGTATCAGAAGAAGATATAATAAGAGGAGCAGTAGAAAGTAATGTTTCAGTATTCTTACATGGTAGATCAAGTGAAGGTAAATCAGCAAGAGTAAAACAATTAGATCCAGATTGTGAAATAATATATATGAGAAATGCAACTCCTGATAGTTTGAATGGGAAAAGTGTTTATAATGCTGCAACAGGAGAAATGATTGATGTACCACCAACGTGGTATTCAAAAGTAAAAGAAAAATGTGAAGCTGAACCAGATAAAATTCATATTATATTCTTTGATGAACTTACAAATGCACTTCCTTCCATACAAGGTATGGCATTTAATATAGTATTAGATGGTGAAGTAAATGGTAAATGGAAGTTACCAGAAAATGCCAGAATAGTTGCTGCTGGAAACGATTTAAATGATTCATTAGCTGCAAATCAAATGGCAGAACCATTATTCAACAGATTTGCTCATGTTTATATTCATACAACAGTAGATAGTTGGTTAAAATGGGCATCTACACCTAAAGAAAAATACGAAAGATTAGATTACAAAGAGGAAGAACCAGAAGCAAAAATACATCCTTCAATATATGCTTATATAGCATATAAATCTTATAGTGGTCATGACATTTTAAGAACTCCATATACTGGAGATAAACCTAATGCAGACCCAAGAAAGTGGGAAATGGCATCTAAGTTACTTTATAAAACTAAACAGCCAGAAATGTTAAGAGCATTAATAGGAGAAGATTTGACAAGAGATTTTACGGCATTTGCAAGTAGGAAAGTAATAAGTGTTGAAGATGTAATTAATCATAATTATTCAAATAGAGATTTAGAAATGGATGTATCACAAAAATTTGCAACAGCAGTTGGATTATCCTCTGTTGATGATGAGCATTTTGAAATAGTAAGAGATTTTATGAAGCAAATAGGTGCAGAACCAAGAGCAGCTTTTGAATCTATGTGGACACATGGAGATGAGAGAAGATTAGAACGCCTTGCAGAACTACAAATGGCTGATAGCTTATCACAAGGAGGAATAAGAAGATGAATAAAGAAAGATTAAATTTATTAGAAAATTATATTAAATCTGGAGTATCTCCGTTATTGGTTCAAAACATACCTTCTAATTCTTTTAATAATTCAGTTATTATAAAATCAAATATTGATAGATCTGAATTAAATGGGCATTATGAAAATACAGATTTTTGTCCCCCACTTTGGTATAAAGAATTATTAGATAAAAGTAAAACAAACACGTCAGTTTTAGTAATTGAAAATATAAATGAAACCCCATTAGAAGAACAAACTAAATTTATTGAGATACTTAAATATAAAAAAGTTAGTACATTTGAATTACCTAAAAATTGTTTGGTTATTGTTACTTGTTCTGATTTAACTGCTAATAAAATAAATGAAGAAGTATATTCATTATTAGCACAAATTTAAGGATAGCTTATGAATGTAGAATCTATTAAAAGAAGATTATTAGTTAAGTATCCTTTCTTTGGAAGTGTAGTAGCTAATTCTAATTTTATTGCTGAACCAGCAGTAGCGACAGCAGGAACAGATGGCAAAAACATTTATTATAATCCTAACTTTGTTGAATCTATTACAGATGAAGAGCAGACATTTATTTTTGCTCACGAAATATGTCATATAGCATTTGAACACATTTTTAGAAGTGAAGGTAAAGATAAAGATTTATGGAATATAGCAACTGATTCGGTTGTAAATGCTTTTCTAAAACAAGATGGATTACCTATGGTTGAAGGTGGTGTTGATATTCCAGAGGCAATAAATTATGATGCAGAAGAAATGTACAAAAAGCTTTTAGAGGAAAAGAAACAACAGCAGCAACTAAATGAACAGGGGAATGGTCAAAATCAAAAAGGTAGCCAACAACAAAGCGGTGGTAATGGACAAAGTGGAAATAATGAACAACACTCACAACAACAAAGCAGTTCTAGTAGTGAAAGTTCACAAGAACAAAATAAACAATCACAAGAGCAAAGTGGTAGTGGATCAGGCGAAGGTTCACAGGAAGAAGAAAAACAACAAGATGTTGGACATGACACCCATTCTATGTGGGATAAAGCAATAGAAAAGAGACATCAAGAAGAACAATTACAATCTAATTTAGGGCAATCTGACGCCAAGGATGAAGACAAACAAAGCTTGTTAGATAAATTAAGTAAAATGTTTGATAAGAAAAAAGAACAACAAGAAAAGCAACAACAATCTGATGAAAATCAAAATAAAGAGCAAGAAAAGAAAAAGAATGAAGTAATTAAAAAGTTAACAGAATTAGGTGAAAAAGAAGCATTTAAACAGAATAAAATAGAAAGAAAAAAACAACTAGAAGAATTAAGAAAATCACTAGCTAGTAGGTCACATGGTCATGGAAACACTACAAATGGCGAAAGAAGAAATATAACTGACATTGGAACATCTGAACCACTTATTGATTGGAGAAGATTATTAAAAGAAGCTGTAAAATATGATATTGATTGGTCATATCAAAATGCTGGAATAGAGGATGGTGTAGTAACAGCATATTTAGAGGAAATGCCAAGACCTGAGACAGAAATCGTTTTAGATACAAGCGGTTCTATAGATGAAACACTTCTTAGAAATTTTTTAAGAGAATGTAAAAATATATTGCAAACATCTAAAGTTAAAGTCGGATGTTTTGATACACAATTTTATGGTTTTACTGAAATTAAAGATGTATCCGATATTGACAATTTGGAATTTTATGGTGGTGGTGGAACTAACTTTGATGTTGCTGTTAACGCATTTACAAGAAGAGTCGAAAATAAGATAATTTTTACAGATGGAGATGCAGATATGCCAAGTACACCAATAGATGCAATATGGATAGTTTTTGGTGAAGCAAAGATTAATCCGGTTGGTGGAAAAGTAATCCATATAAATGACGAACAACTTGATAGATTATATTCGTATGAAATAAATATGGAACCAAAAGGAAAAACACGATAGTTTATTTGAAAAATTTTAAAAAGCTTTATATTTAATAATGATTTCAAAAAAACTATCTTTTAGACAAGATAGTAACACACTACGATATTGGCAGAGCCAATAACGATGTGTGCAAAGGGAGAGCCCTTTTGAAACCCCATTTAAGCACTATATTACTAAATGTGTATTGATGATAAGTAGTAATATAGTGCCTTTTTTATTTCAACTTGCGTTTCATAAAAAAGAAGAATGCTTTTCGCAATGTTATTAACTTAAGAATGACATAATTAAAGGAAATGTCATTCTTTTTGTTTATTTGTATCAAAATTTTATTTTTACTTTTAAATTATGGCACTATGAAAACAAGTTTTTAATATTATTTTTTAAACTTTATTAAAATGTTTTTCTTTGATTTATATGATATCTATTTTTAGAATTAGCATTTCTTTCATTTTTTCTTCTAGGTTTTATTGGAACTATATATTGCATAATAGCTTCCATAAATTTATCCATCATTTCTGCACGTTTATTACTATCTTCTTCTAAGAAAATATATATTAATGTATTTTTGAATATTCCTATTGCCATATTATTATTTATTTTTACTTTATTTTTATATTTAAAATCTAAAACAACTTCATTACCATCATTAATAAATGACTGAAGCATATTGGCTACTAATACTTGACTATATATATCTTGCTTGATTAATATCTCTTTACTACTTGTTATGCATTCTATTTTTAAATTATTTTTTAAATGTTTATAATTTAATTCTATTTTCCATCTTAAATTATAAAGTTCTTTAATATCTTCAGTAGAAAATTCATTTGGATCCAAATTAGTTAATAAATATTCTATTTCACCTGTATCTAAAATAATTTTTACACATCTAAGTTTAATTGTATTTCCATTCATATAATATTTATATAATTCAGGATCTTTATCTTTATAATATCTAATTCTGTTATATTCATATTTTATTTCTATACTTTCATCATTAGTTTTCATTGCTTGATTTTCTTTTTCATATACTGCCGATGAAATTCTAATTAAAAATAATTCTTTATTTTTTATTGCCTGATAGAAAAAACTCAAGTTTTTATAGTTTCTATCTGCTATTGATATTGATTTAAATTCTCCTAATATATTTTTACTCTTTAATGTTTCTAAATGCTTTTTAAACATTTCTGGTTCACTATAATTATATGGACTCACAATTGTATCTAAGGTGTATTTGTTTAATACATCATAACAAGTTGAAACTGTTACTCTTGCACATTGATTTTGTAACTTACCATTATATTTTTCTCTTGCTTTTGGTGTATTTGGTATTTCAAAATCACTTCCATCTATTGCTTTTAATACATACCCTTTATATGTTTTTACTTCATTTGAAAATTTATGATAAAAATCTTTTAATGATTCTTGAATTAAATATGTAAAAGCTTCTGGATTTAGTTTTTCTCTTTGTTTAAAAAATCCTGGTGAACTAATATTTTGTACATCATTTATACTATTAAAATTCAATATTTCCATTTTTGTTGATAATCCTCTCTTATTAATTTGATATAATACTATATCTTGTGGCATTACTTTCCTTTTTCTTGTAAAATCTTTTTCATTATTTTTACAATAACTTACAAAACCTTCTGAATCAATTCGTTCTTTTGTTTTATCTACATTATATTTCTTATAACTCATTGGTACCTCTTTTCATCCTTTTTTTAATCATAACAAAAAAAGACAAAAGATTAAATCCTTTATCTTAATTTTTCTTAAGTTAATAACATTGATGCTTTTCGCCACTTTCATTTGCTTTCGCAAACAAAACGTGTTATCAGACATGTCCGATAACACGTTTTATCAGACAAAAATTATTATCAGACATTTTAAGTAAGAAGTATTGATAATGCAATAAAATATTTTACTTTTTATCTGATAATATTTTTATATATTTAGTAGTTCTTTTAGTAAATTCTCATCTGTAGTCCAATCTTCTAAATTTTTACTTATGTCAAAATCATAAGCGTTTGTTATTGCTTGTCTTTTGATATTTTCATTTGTTTTAGCATAGATTTCAGTAGTTTCAATAGAGTTATGGCCTAAAAAATCTCTGATATAAATTAGATTAACTCCTGCCTCTAATAGGTGCATAGCACGACTATGTCTAAAAGTATGAGGGTGAATATTTTTGTTTAAAATACTAGAATATTTATCTATTATGTGAGCAATCATTTTTGTGGTTGCATGATTACCTTTAGGATTTGAAAATAAAATTGAATTATTGCTTAACTCATTAATATCAATATACTTAATTAAAATATCTTTTGTATTATTAGTAATAGGAACAGTTCTATATTTATTACCTTTGCCAAATAATCTGATGACAGGATCTGAATCTAATCTTAAATCTTCAACTTTAAGATTTATGATTTCTTGTGCCCTTGCACCAGAATCATATAAAAGCATAAGTAAAGTATAATCTCTTATACCTTTGCTAGAATCAGTTGGAATACTATTTAGAAATTTATCTACTTCCTCTTTAGTTAGATAATCAAATTCTTTTTTAATCTCTTTTTTACATTTAATAGTTAATATTTGTTGAATATTAATAAGTTGTTCGGGATTGGTATCTTTAACATAAGAATAAAATGATTTTATCACTGCAAGTCTTTGATTTCTTGTTCTAATTGATACATTAGTTTCATTTTCAATATAGTCTAGAAAGTCAACGATTGTGTTTCTATCGATGATATCAAAATTAATATTTCTAATAGCTATATTCTTTACATCAGTAATATATTTAATAAGCAATTTAAAAGTACATTTATAAGATCTAATAGTATTAGAACTCATGTTTCTTTGAATGACTAAATAATTAGTTAGATATAGATTTAATAAAGAAGCAAAACTATTATTCATTGGTAAACTCCTTTACCTTAAAATTGTCATAAAATTCAATTTTATTTCTAATATCAGGGTACATATCACTTACTAAATGTAGGTATTTCTCTGTTGCATATATATCTTTATGACCTAAATAAGCACTTAATATTGGTAGAAAAGTCAGCAAATCATAGTCATTATCAACAGCATTTTTAAAACTATAAACAGCCATGGTATGTCTAAAATCATGTACTCTAGGACCAAACTCACTGTGATTAATATCAGATAGACTTAATATTTTTCTAAAATTTGAATAAACTAAATTTCTATTTAATTGCTTATTATTTTTGATAGTAAAGAAATAATTATCAGTGTATTTTTGTTTATTATATTTATTATGATAATCGACTATTAGATTAAAAATGCTTTCTTTAAGATAAATAATTCTTTCATTTCCATTTTTACAATCTTCGAGTAGGATAGATTGATTGTTAAAGTCTATATTATTAATTTTTATGGTTAAAACTTCAGTAACACGCATACCAGTTGCATATAATAATTGAAAAATTAGATAATATAAATTTTGTTTTTGAATATTATCTACCATGAAATTAGTCTTAATTGATTTAAAGAATCTATTTAATTCATCATTTGAATAAATATAAGCTTTAAAATCACTTTTGATTGGATAATATTTATTAGGTAATATGAATGATGAATTATCAAGTTTAAACAAATATTTTCCAAATTCTCTCATTATATCTCCATAATGTTTTTTAGTTATTAATTTAACATTGTGAGTTTCAATCCAATTTATAATTAAATCTTTTGATAATATATTTGAAGTAATGTTTTCTTTTATTGTATATTTATCAAATTCTTCCATTATTTCTTCTTCTCGAATATATTTATAACCAAGACTTCTTTTTTCTAAGATAAATTCTTCAATTTGTTTTTTAAATATTCCATTATAATTCATAAACAAAAGCCTCCATACAACATTTAACTAAATTTTTAGCATCTAAACTCAAATAATGGTTTGAACTGTTTATTGTTGAATGTCCCAAAGATGATGATATAATATCTAATGGAGTTTGTTTATTTAGCATTTGCGTAGCCAACGAAAACCTAAATGAGTGAATTCCTTTTTTTCTTTTATTACTAATATCAATATTACCAATTTTACATATCCCTTTTATAGTAAGATTAGTATGTTTAACTGGTAACAACAAATCATTATGATTAAGAAATATAAATCTTGAATCTGAAATAGGTCTTGAGTTTTTAATATAATCAATTAAAGCCCAGCCAACATCGTCAAGTAAAGGTAATTTCAACGATACTTTAGTTTTTACTTGAACAATATTTATTTCTTTTTTAATCCAATCTATATCATCAAATTTTAAATTTCTAATATCACTAAGTCTTAAACCAAGTCTTATAGCAATAAGATACATAACATAATCTCTATTATTAGTATCTGATTTAGTTGATAGTTCTTTAGCAGTATTTAAAAATTTATTTAATTCATCTTCTGACCATATAGTTGGCATGCTTTTTGGTATTCTTTTCATTGTAGGAACTAAATAACTGTAATCAGTATCTAAATAATTAAACAAATTTAAATATCTCAAAAATGTTCTTAGTAACCATAAATCTCGTTGCTTATTAAATAGAGATTTTTGTTTTTCTAATTCAACTACATAATTCTTAATTAATATAGAATCAATATCAGTAATTTTTCTATTTTGTTTTTCAATGAATAAAATAAAGATTCTTAAATATAAATCAATTACTTCCAATGTTCTATCAGAACTTTGATTGTCTTTACTATAAATTAAATAATTGTTAAGAATATTTAAATTATCATTTGAAATTTTTTCAACTCTTTCCTCCTTTCGTATTATTTTTTTTTGACTATTTATTATTAGGTGCATTAGCACCACCTCCTAACTAGAAATGTAGTCAAAACATTTCTGATTAGGTATTATATAATAAAAATATTATCAGATAAAAAGTAAAATATTTTATTGCATTATCAATACTTCTTACTTAAAATGTCTGATAATAATTTTTGTCTGATAAAACGTGCCACGCATTCTTATATAAAAAATAACCTAATACCTAATCTAACGAAAGGGTAAAAGGTTATTTTTTGTTTGAATTATTTACTGCCTTTTAATAATTGTCTAGTTTCTTTTTTAGCATTCCAAATAGATAAGTATGTAAATAATTCAAATTCTAATGTCATAATAAATGTACCTATTATGACAAAGTTGTTTTTCATTATCTCATTATTGAAGCTATCAAATAATACTATTAATATTAGTAGTGTACCATAGAAAACAACTAACAATGTTGTACTATCATTAAAGCCTCTTTTAATTGTACTTGATTTAGTTTTATCAACATCTAATCCTAATTTACTCCAAGCATTTAGATCTAACAATACACTACAAAAGAGAAGTGGTGTTGCAACCCAAAATAAATTTTTAAAAATATCATCTACTATAACTTGTGATAGTATAAAACTTACTACAAAAAATACACTTAATAATACGACTACAATATTTAATATTTTTCTACTTCGCATTTTTATTTCTCTCCCTTACTTTTAAGCTTTGAATTAAATTAATAATTTCATTTTGAGTTTTGATTTGATAATTTGTATCTTCAATAGTATGTAGTAATAAATCTTTTTCGCTTTCTAAAATGTTTTTATCATTTAATTTTTTTTCACAAGATAAAACTAATTTTTCAAGATTTTGCTTGTTTCCTAAAACATTTATTTCAGCATCATTTAATTCTTGTCCTTTTAAGTTTGAATAGTAATCTTTTATAAAAGGATTTAATGGACTTACCTCTATGCCTAATCCCATTTTATACATTAAATCACTGTAATTGACATCAATGTATTTACTAATCTTTCTTAATATTTTAGGACTAGGTTCTCTTTCTCCAGCTTCTATTTTAGATAGACCAGAACTGTTGATTCCAGCAAGTTTTGCTAAGGCTCTTTGAGATAAATTCTTTTCTTCTCTTGCTTCGGCTATTATTTGACCGATAGTTTTTTCACTAGTCATCTGTTTCACCTCACATACTAATAATACACCAAATGAGTACAGATGTCAATAAAAACATACAAAATGAATAAACAAGTATTGACAAGATGGTATTTACTATGATATGATTAATTTGACGAATGAGTACGCAAGTACTCAAACAGAAAGGAGGAAATCTATGAATGATTAAAGACCAACTAAGAGTACCGCAGAGTATTTGGAAAGATAAATCTATTCCAAAGGAAGCCAAGTACATCTATTCTTACATTTATAGTAAAGGCTATGATAGATACTTTACAGATATAAATGTAGGGGAGATACAACAGACCGTTAGAATTACTAACAAAGGTTTGAGGAAAAGCCTTGATAAGCTAGAACAAGCAAAATATCTAGTTTATCAAGAATATTCCAACGGTATGTACACCGTAACCCTTAACTAAAGAGCTACCAAGCGTTAGTTAGGTCAGGTACAGTAAGATATAAGGCTTATGTTAGTACCTATTCTAGTAATAGAATGAATCTAATTTGAAATAAGACATATTTCAAAGAACTATAAAAAAATAATATATATGTGTTATTTCAAAAAATCCTAAAGGGAGGATTTAACACAAGCCCTATGGGAAATATTGCTGTTTTTTAAGAAGTGCTTGTAGTGATACAGGTTTTTTTGTTGTGAAAATAAAAAAGAAAGGAGAATGTCGATGAGGTTATTAAGTAATGAAGATATATCAAAAAATAATGTTGATACCATACCACAATTTTATATTTTAGATTATTTAAAGAAAAACCTAAATATCAACGAATTTAAAATTTATATTGTTGATCGAAACAATTTAAAAGTTATAGATAAAGAGAATAATCATTTATATTTTAACTATGATGAAACAACTAAAGAAATTTCATATTTTGAAGATTTTAAAGAAAAAGATTATGTAATAGGAATTTAAACACTATGGATTGTATAGTAATTGAAAGTTCCATAGTTAAAAGCAATTCTATTAATTCAACTGATAAACTTGTATATGGAATTATTAAAGCACTTACAAATAATTTGGGCTATTGTTATGCAAGCAATGATTATATTTCTAAAAAAATTAATTTATCTAAAAGAACAATATCAAAATCCATAAGTAATTTAAAAAAAGCAAATTATATAAGAGTGGAAACAATTAACTATCAAAGAAGCATTTACCTAACAAATAGGTAGCACGATATTTCTATACTCTATAGAAGAATACTGCTATACCCCATAGAATGATATTTCTACTAAAATAAATAAGAATAATAGATAAGTATAATAAATAAATATTTTAATTATATTTAAAGAACTAAAATAGAAAGGATTTGATGAATGAACTATGAAGATAAGGATTTAAATGTAGTAATTATATCAGGGAAAATTAATGTAATTACTGATACTAATGATAAATATATTAAGTTTGGTATAACTGCAAATAAATATACTACAAAAGAAAATCAAAATGTTTATGTCAGCTTAAATATATCAAGAGAACTTTATTATATCTATAAAGATTACTTTGTAAAAGATAATAAGATTTATATTAAAGGGTATTTAAACTCTTATATTGATAAAAATAAAACAATAAAAAGTTTTATTACTGTTACTGATGTAGCAAGTAATCGAGAAGAGATTTTGTATGGGAAAAAAGCACCACATATCAGAGAAGATGATGATGGTGTTTTAATTTGGAATGGAAAAAGATGCGATGATACACCAGCAACCGAAGAAGAAATAATGAAAATGGAAGAACTATTAAAAGAATATCAATAGTATATAACGAAAGGAATGAGATTAGTGAAGTTAAAAGTAGTATTTTAAAAAAAAATAAAGAGAGGGGGATTAAATGAAAGAAGATGATAAAAAAGAAAAGAAATTAACACAATTAGAAATTGATAATATCATTGATGAAACAATTAATTTATCAATTCTAACCAAATTAAAAGAATTAAATATTATTAATGATAAACAATTTTATATATTAAAGAAAAAAATAAAAGGATTTTATTAATAAAGGGTACAGATGTTTAAAAAAATTTAGTATAATATGTACGAGGACAAATTATATTGTTCAATATATATAGAAAGTGAGGTTAAATGGCACAAGTTGAGATTATTAAAGCTAATCTCAAAACTAATGAAGAAGAAATCGTTAATAATACTAAAAAAGTATGTGCTTATTGTCGTGTAAGTACAGATTCTGATGAACAAATTAATAGTTATAATTCACAGATTAAACATTATTCTAGTAAGATTAAAAGTAACCCTAATTGGAAGTTTGTAGGAATATATGCTGATGAGGGTATAAGTGGTACGCAGGTAAAAAATAGAACTGAATTTCAACGTATGATAGATGATGCTTTAAACAGTAAGATAGATATTATAATTGCAAAATCTATTTCACGTTTTGCTAGAAATACGTTAGATACTTTAAAATATGTTAGGGAATTAAGAGAGCATAAAGTAGATGTTTATTTTGAAAAAGAAAACATTCATACTTTAGAATTAGATAGTGAAATGTTTCTAACTCTTTATAGTGCTTTTGCTCAAGCAGAAAGTGAATCTACTTCAATGAATGTTAAGCTAGGATTAAAAGCCAAAATGAAACGTGGAGAGTATGTTGGAAATGTAGGTTGTTATGGCTACAACTGGAATAAAGATACAAAAGAATTAGAAATAAATGAGGAAGAAGCTGAAATAGTTAAAGATATTTTTAACTGGTATATTGATGGTATTGGTTCTTATACAATTTCTAAAATGTTAAATGACAAAGGTATAAAATCTCATAGAGGCAAGAAATGGCGACCTAGTTCTGTTAGAACAATTTTAAAGAATGAAAAATATGTTGGCGATTTATTAAATCAAAAAACATATTCAGTAAGCCCTCTCACTCATAAAAAAGTAATTAATTTTGGCGAAAAGGAAAAGTATTATGTTAAAGATCATCATATTGCAATTATTGATAGAGAAACTTGGGATAAAGCAAGAGGAATTTATCAAAAAAGAAGTGGAAAGATGCTTCCTGATGGACAAAAACATAATGGTAAATATAGTTTAAAGTATGCTTTTAGTAGTAAGATAGAGTGTGGTATTTGTGGAGCTAATTATGTAAGGCGAGTCAATGAAAAAAGAAAAGATGGAACACGTAAGATTTATTGGGCTTGTTCACGTAGAATTGCTTATATTGAGAATTGTAATCATTCAATTTTTGTAACAGAAGATAATTTAAAAGAGGTTTTTATTCAAATATATAATTCAATTATCGAAAAAAAGCATAAAACAAAAGATAAACTTTTAAATGCGATTAAAGAAACATTAAGTGAAGATAGTAATGAATTAAATGTTGATAGACTTATGCAAGAAAAAGAGACACTTGAAAAAAGACTATCTAATCTTATAGATATGAAATTAGATGATTATACGAATAAAGATGCTTATTTATCCAAAGAAAAAGAAATTAATGATAGAATAAAACAAATTGATAATCAAATTAATCATTATCAAAATCAAATAGCAGTTAATAAAGATATTTCTAAACAATTAAATATTGTAGAAGAAATTTTGTCAGCACCTAAAACTCTTAAAGATTTCAATGAAGAAACTTTTAACAATTTAGTAGAAAAAATAATTATTGGTGAAGTTGATGAAAATGGAAAAATTTATCCCAATACGATTAATTTTATTTTGAAAGTTGGCTCTAGTTATCAGTATGAAATTAACGATGATAAAACCGTGTCATTTAGAACAACCAACATGGAA
>CASEOS010000027.1 GCA_949289635.1 uncultured Eubacteriales bacterium
AGAGAAACGTCCCCAATTGTCCCCAAAAGGACCAAAGAGAAACGCCCCCAATTGTCCCCAAAAGGACCAAAGAGAAACGCCCCCAATTGTCCCAAATTGAATAATTCTTGAAAATATCCTTGAAATTAAAAGATATTATGATATAATGTGAACAGAAATTCGAAAGAAAACCAAGAAAGATTACGTTAGAGAAAGGAAAGAAAACATGAGAATATTAGGAGTTGATCCTGGATTTGCTATAACAGGATATAGTATTATAGATTATATAGGAAATAAATTTCACTTAGAAACTTCTGGAGCAATATTAACAGAAGCACATACATCATTTCCATTAAGATTGGAAAAAATTAATAAAGAATTAGATGATATTATAAAAACATATAGGCCAGAAGCTATGGCAATTGAAGAGTTGTTTTTCAATAATAATGCTAAGACAGCAATAAATGTAGCACAAGCAAGAGGTGTTATTTTGATAACAGCAAGACAAAATAACCTAAATATATATGAATACACACCACTTCAAGTAAAACAAGCAGTAACAGGGTATGGAAGGGCAGATAAAATTCAAGTACAAAGAATGGTAAAGATGATTTTAAATGAAGAAAAATTACCTAAGTTAGATGATGTAACAGATAGCATGGCAATGGCCATTTGCCATGCACACTCATCTAAGTTTGCACAAAAGCTATAAGGATTTTTTCTATACAATAAGGAAAGCGTGCGTTAACGAAATATGGAGGGATTATGGTAAAGATAGAAGATTTAGAAAAAGAACTAAACCAAGGAATTTTAAAAAATATCTATATCTTATATGGTGAAGAACTATTTTTGTTAGAAAATGTATTAAAAAAAATAAGAAATATATTTGGTGAATGTATTAAAGGAATCAATTATATCCCAATTGATGATACAAATATTAGTGGGATTATATCTGATATAGAAACGCCAGCTTTTGGATATGAAAAAAAGTTAATCATTGTAAGAAATTCAGGAATACTAAAAAAAGAAGGCAAACGAAAAAATGCTGAATTGGCTAAAATAAGAGATAGATTAGCAGAGTATTTAGAAGAAAACTATAAATTAGTGGCAGAAAGTGTCATTTTGGTATTTGTTGAAGAAGATATAGATAATAAAACAAATCTATATAAAACTATTGATAAATTAGGTGTAGTTTGTCATTTTGAATATCAAAAACCAATTCAAATAGAAAAAAGAATGAAAACAATTTGCCATGCATATAAGGTAAATATATCAGATGCCAATTTAAGATATTTTATAGAATGTTGTGGTATCAATATGCAAGAATTAATTAATGAAATTAGAAAATTAATTGAATATGCAGGAGAAAATGGGACCATTCAGAAAGAAGACATTGATAGCTTATGTATAAAAAAATTAGAAAGTGTCATATTTGACTTAACAGATAGTTTAGGAAAAAAAGAAACAGATAAAGCCTTACAAGTTTTGAAAAATCTGATATATGCCAAAGAACCGATACAAAAAATATTAATTACATTATATAATCATTTTAAAAAGTTATATCTTACCAAATTAGCTGTAAAATACAACAAAGATATTATCACAACTTTAAAATTAAAACCAAATCAAACCTTTTTAGTAAATAAATACAAAACACAAGCAAGATATTTTGAAGAAAAGGATTTAAAAGCAATTTTACAAAAATTAAGAGATTTAGATTATCAGTATAAAATTGGATTAATAGATTTACAAGTAGGATTAGAGTCCATATTATGCCGATACTGTTCTTAAATAAGTAAAAGATATGAGGATAAATTATGAATCAATATGAAAGAGATAATGTAGAACAAATAAAAAATGAAATCAGAACTTATGAAGAAAAAAGTGGTAAAATGCCTAAAGAAAAAATGGCATACTATATTTATAGAAGAATGGGACAAATTTATTCATATAGAGAAGCATATGCTTTACTAGAGGTTTTTCATAGTATGAAAGAATATATGAAAAAAATAGAAATGTTTCAAGAAGGAACAGATGAGAATGGAGTAGCTATATGTACAGATATGAATAAGGCTTGTGTAGAATTTATGAGAGAAATGGGAATAAATGCTAAATACCTAGCAGTTGAGGCTGAAGAAACACCATTATATCATCCTGATGGGTGTTTTGAAGTAAAAGGAAAATATTATTTTTTTAATTTAGTACCAGATTTAATGAGAATACAAACTGGAATGAAAACTAGAAATTTTGGTACTTCACAACAAAGATTAAAAGAAAAATTTAAAAATGGTATTCCGGATTATGATAGAGAATATGTGTTGATTAGAATGAATGAAGAAAATGATGGAGAACCCTTTACAGAAATTCCAGAAGAAACAATAGAAGGCTGGGATAATGAGTTTGAATTTACATATAAAGGGTTATATACAAATGATGTATTAAAATTAATGGAAAACGAATGTTATGATAAAAAGTTTATGGAGGAATTTTTTGAAACGAACCAGCCGGATGAATTGGTACAACGAAAGTTTGAATTTATCATGAAATATGTAGGAATTATTAAAACAATCAGAGATAAAAACTTGGGGAATGTAGAAGCAGCAGAATTTTATTTGAAATTATTTGAAAAAGTCATGACAAAACAAGAATTTAATAAATATATGACACTATGTATGGGGTTTATAGAAGAAGATGAAAGAAGAAAGTTAAAAAATATAGTAATTATACAAAAGGAAACAGAGAATGTTTATTACTTATATAATCCAGAAAAACAAATTTATGAAAAAGTAGAAAAAGAGGAATTAATAAAACAAGGAATTCAATATTATAGTTATAAAAGAAAAGCAGATGTATCCATAACAACATTAATTGAAGAGAAAGAAAAAGAATTATTAGAGAGAAATAAAAAACATTCAGAAGATATTGAGTTATAATGTATAATAAATCCCAATATTGCTAAAAATAAGGATAAGATTTTTTAGCAAAGGTGATTTTTAAATGAATTTGAAGAAAAATAAAAGGAAAATATTTATTGCAATTATCATGAGTATATTCATCATTAGTATGATTGTATATATATTTCTTAGAAACAGTGAAGTAGAAGCCTTATCAAAATATGGATCAAGAGGAGATGAGGTAACACAAATCCAAACTAAGTTAAAGAGATGGGGATATTATAACGGAAATATAGATGGAATCTATGGTAGTCAAACACAAGAAGCTGTTCGATATTTTCAAAGAAAAAATGGATTAACAGTTGATGGAATTGCAGGACCAAAAACGTTAGCCGCAATGGGAATCACAAGTTCATCATCAGGTTCAACATCATCTTCTAGTAATAGTAGTAATGTCAATTTATTAGCTAGATTAATTTATGGAGAAGCAAGAGGAGAACCATATACAGGACAAGTGGCTGTTGGAGCGGTTGTGATGAATAGAGTGAAAAGTAGTTCATTTCCTAACAGCATTTCAGGTGTTATTTACCAATCAGGTGCGTTTGATGCAGTTCGTGATGGACAAATCAACTTAGCACCAGATGCAACTGCCAAAAAAGCAGCACAAGATGCCATTAATGGATGGGATCCTAGTTATGGTGCTATTTATTATTTTAACCCATCAACAGCAACAAACAAGTGGATATGGTCAAGACCAATGACAGTTACCATTGGAAGACATAGATTTTGTAAATAAAAATTTCTCATAGAAAAAGAAGAAGACGGCAATACTTTTTAGGGTACGCCGTCCATATACCTTAAGAAGGGAATGAGATTCAGATGATAGATTTAGAAAAAGATGTAAAATATATAAAAGGTGTTGGACCCAATAGAGTCAAATTATTAAATAAATTAGGCATATTTACATTAAAAGATTTAATTACCTATTATCCAAGAACCTATGAAGATAGAAGTAAACCAAAAAATATTGCAGAATGTATAGATGGAGAAGAAGTATTAATTGAAGCATATGCTAGTGGAAGAATAAGTGATGTAAGACTAAGAGGGAAAACTATGCAAAAATTAGTTATTCGAGATGAAACAGGTGTTGCAACAGCAGTTTGGTTTAACCAAAGTTATTTAAAAAATAAATTTGAACAAGGACAGAAATATACATTTTATGGAAAAGTAAATAATACCTTTGGAAGAATTACTATCAATTCACCAGTTTTTGATGAAGAAGGAAAAACATCTAACACAGGGAAAATTATTCCTATCTATCCATTAACATTTAGTTTATCGCAAAATACCATTAGAAGGATTATGGAAAATGCGATAAAAGAAGTAGAAGGAAGATTAGAGGAAACTTTACCAGAATACATATTAAAAGAATATCATTTAGAAGGAATTAATGAAGCAACCAAAAGTATTCATTTTCCGCAAGAATTTAAAGATTTTAATATTGCCAGAAATCGATTAGCGTTTGAAGAATTATTAACCATGCAATTGGCATTATTAGAATTAAAAAATAGTTATATGAATGAAGAAAAAGGAATTCCATTTAGCAAAGATGTTCATATGTCAGATATTATTAACAAATTGCCATTCCAATTAACAAATGCTCAAAGGAGAGTCTTAGAAGAAATTGATAATAATATGGAATCTGAAAAACCAATGAACCGATTATTACAAGGAGATGTTGGCTCAGGAAAAACCGTTATTGCCATGTGTGCAGCATATAAAGCAGTAAAATGTGGTTATCAAGCAGCGATTATGGCACCAACAGCTATTTTGGCAACACAACATTTAGAGAATTTCAAAAAGATCTTTGATGAATTAGATATCAAATGTGAATTATTAATTTCAGCCATGACAAAAAAGAAAAAAACAGAAGTTCTAGAAAGACTAAAAAATGGAGAAATTGATATTTTAATTGGAACACATGCTTTATTACAAGAAAATGTAGAATTTAAAAATTTAGGACTAGTGGTAACAGATGAACAACATCGTTTTGGTGTAAAACAAAGAACAACCATTGTGGAAAAAGGACAAAATCCAGATGTATTGGTTATGACAGCAACACCAATTCCTAGAACATTGGCATTAATATTATATGGTGACCTAGATATTTCGATTATTGATGAATTACCACCAAACAGGAAAAAGATAGATACATTTGCAGTAACCAAAGGAATGGAAGATAGAATTAATAATTTTATCAAAGTACAATTAAAAGAAGGTAGACAAGCCTATATTGTATGTCCATTGGTAGAAGAAAATGAAGAATTAGATTTAAAATCAGTAGAAAAATTATATGAAAAATGTCAAATAGAAATCTTTCCAGAATATAGAGTAGAATACATACATGGAAAAATGAAGGCAAAAGATAAAGATGACATTATGATGAGATTTAAAAATAAAGAAATTGATATACTAATTTCAACAACGGTTATTGAAGTTGGTGTGGATGTACCAAATGCCAATATTATGGTGATAGAAGATGCCCAAAGATTTGGTTTAGCACAATTACATCAGTTGAGAGGAAGAGTAGGAAGAGGAGAATATAAATCTTATTGCATTCTAAAATATGAAGGTAAAGGTGAAACGGTTAGAAAAAGAATGAAAGTTATGTGTGATACCAATGATGGATTTATTATTTCAGAAAAAGACTTAGAATTAAGAGGCTCTGGTGATTTCTTTGGAACTATGCAACATGGACTTCCAGAATTTAAAATTGCGAATTTATTTGAGGATATGAATATATTAAAAGTGGCACAAGAAGCAGCCATTAAAATTATCGATAAAGATCCAAAATTAGAAGAAGAGGAAAATGCAAGATTAAAAAGACTAATTAGAGATAAGTTTACAAAAAGGATAGAAATATGAGAAATAACCTTTTGGATTATTTCTCATATTCCATATTTGTAGAATTTTTAATAATATAATTATATAAAAGAAAAATAATTTATGTATATTAAAAATAGAACTTTGTAAAAAATAAAAACAATTAACTGTAAAATATTGTAAAATATAAAAATATTGAAGCAGGAAAACTTTAGAAACAATCAAAACTAAGGAGGAAAATAATGACAAAAAAAGCAGGATTTATCGCATTAAAAGAAGAAAGTGAAGCTCGGTCAATAGTGGCACAATTAGGATTGTGTAGAGAATTAAAAGGAACACACATAATACAAGAATTTGTCATTGAAAAAAGAAAAGCAGAAGGTTTAAGTGAAGTAGAGGTAAAAATGGTTCTTAATGCTTGGGAAAGTAGGCATTACGTACCAAGAGCACTGCTAACACCTGACGAAGAAATACAAATACTAGTTGATAATTTAAAATTGACAAAAGATGAAGAAGAAACAGATGAGGAGTATGACAGAAGAAAAGTGAAACATATTGAAAAATATGTAAAAACAATTCTTGCTTAAAAATGTTGAAAATGGAATAAGTCATTATTTTAGGCGTTAAGGTTCTCTTAACGCCTATTGACTTTTTATAAAAAACATATTAATATATATCTATAAAATAAAGAAGGATGTTGATATGTATGTTTCAACTAATTATTAAATTAATTGGTTTCATAATGGTTTTAATAGGTGTTATTTTAATATATGATGCACGAATTATTACAAAAAGATTTTTTGGTTTTGGAGACCAAAATGAAGGTTCAAATGGATTAAAAATGATAGGATTTATATTAGCAATAATAGGTGGTTTGATAATCTATTTTTCTATGTAAAATTTATAAAAACTATTGACAATAAAAATAAATTTGTGCTAATATATTTATTGTTAGTTTATATATGCGGATGTGGCGGAACTGGTAGACGCGCTGGTCTTAGGAACCAGTGCCAACGGCGTGGGGGTTCGAGTCCCTTCATCCGCACCAATAGAAAAATTGATGTAATTAGCTTGTATCTAAGGATACAAGCTAATTTTATGCCTTTTTACTAGTTTATTTTTTATTTAATTTTAAATATTTAATTTTCACTAGAGTATCAATTGTTTTCACGATTTTTAATTTTCTTTAATTTTTAATGTTTTAAACCAACAACTAAACAAAAAGTGGTTTTTTTGAAAAAATCAGAAAAATATTTTTTGTTTAGTTGTTGAAGAGATTTAAAATCTCTGAAAAGCACTAATACCAATGCGTACATAAGAAAAAGATTTGTTTAGTAAATAAGTAATTTGTTTTAATAATTATTATTTTTTTATAATTCTTTTTCACTTTCATAATTAGGTTCTATTGCTTTTAGAGGAGAGTTTAAGGTTAAATTTTCATTTAAATAATATTGATTCACTTTGTCAATTTCATTTTCTTTAAATTTATCAAAAACAGAAGTATATGTATTTAAAGTAATTCCAATATCTTTATGTCCCATTAATCTCTGAACTACAACAGGTGCCATACCACTCTCAATACATCTTGTCCCAAATGTGTGTCTTAAACTATGTGTTGAAATATCTGTAATTCCAAATTCATTTTTTAAAATTCTTTTTAGTTCATTGTTAACATTAGAACGCCTTACATATTTTGAGTTATAAGGTTTGAATAATAGTTTTTCTTCATTGTTTAATTGATTATTTGCAATTTGCATTTGTTCAATTATATATGGATAAAGAAAATCGGGGATAGGTAATATTCTTTTACCACTATATGTTTTAGTTTTATTTCCCATTATAATATTACCTCTCTCATCAGTCGATAAAGTTCTATGTACATTTATTTTTTTATTTTGTAAGTCAATGTCATGTGTAGAAAGTGCAAGAGTTTCTCCAACACGCAATCCCATATACATCTGAATTAAAAATACATTTCTGTATTTATATTCATTAACAGGTTTATTAACTAACCAGTTAGTAAATTCTTGCTGTTCTTCAACTGTTAATGCTCTTACTATTTTATCTTCTTTATTGCTTTTAGGTTTAATAACATTGGTCATTGGATTTTGCATTATATAACCTTTATTCATTGCTATTTTAAATGCTTGGTTTAATTGTTGATAAGCCTTTTTTATCATTGAATTACTTAATCTATCTTTTAAGGAATTTAGATATATTTGTAATTCTTCCGAAGTTATTTCATTAATATTTTTGTTACCAAAGGAAGTTTTTTCTAATTGAGAGATAGTAAATAAAACTCGTCCATATTGAGTAGCAGATATTTGATTTGTTTCTCTCTTTAAATTTAAATTCTGTTTTAAAATTTCACATATAGGTATTCCATTATGTTCGATATATAATGGATTTTGTCTCTGATACATAACTGTACTTAAATATTTTTTTGCTTCTTCTTCTGTTTTAAAACTTTTAGTTTTTAATTTTAGATTTCCTGTGTTTACATCATACTCTCTATATTGGGCATTCCATCTTTTTCTTTGTTTATTAAAAAATACATATCCTTCGCTACTACCTTTTATAGGCAAATTAATCAACCCCTTTTTTATTAATTTTCCATAATAGATATGTTGCTAATGTTATAACTTTTCTTTTACCAATATTTATACTTGGAAACTCTTTTTGTTTAAATAAGTCATAAGCTTGATTTATTCCGATATGTAAATCTTTTGAAACATCTTGAACAGATAATATGGCAAATGGATTACTTGTTTTATTTAAATAATTTATTACTATTTGTTCTCTTAGATTTTCTTTTGTATCAGTGATTTGTAAATTATTTGTATTACTCATTTTTTTTAATCTCCATTCTTTTTATTTTTTAAAATACTTGCTAATACCAATTCTAAATTAGTAAGAATATTTAAAAGTGTTGTTTCAAAATTATTAGATTTAGTATTTCTATTATCTTCAAAACCTCTTTCATAAATATCCTTTATATTAGTTATTTTAGATGTATTTATGCTTTTAGATGTAGGTATAGGGGATTTGTTTATTAAATCTTTTGTGTACCATATAATATCTTCTTGTGAAAGACTTTTAAATTCTCGTTTCTTTTTGTCTATATCAATTAAAATAAAATCTCCTGCAATTCTTTTTAATGGTAAAAATATATTAGGTTTCATATATTCCATTAATTTTTTATTATGACAGATAATATAAACAGTCTCATAGGGGATAATATCAAGATTATTTTTAATAATAGCTTTCTTTAGTTTAAATAAATTGTTAATAATTTTTACTTCTGGTACTTGTCCCTCTTTTTTATATAAAACTCTAATAGAATTAGTATTTTTTGCTTTATCTATTAATTGTGTATCAATTTTTCTTTTTATCTTCATTGTGCATTACCACCTTTTTTTACTTTATTAGCT
Organism: uncultured Eubacteriales bacterium; assembly: GCA_949289635.1. Lineage (GTDB taxonomy): Bacteria > Bacillota > Clostridia > TANB77 > CAG-508 > CAG-269. Next base: position 9,188 of record CASEOS010000027.1, read on the forward strand.
TTATATAAAAGTGCTAGATTATGTTTAAAGTGATTTATCCCTTTGTTCCTTAATAAGATAACCTCCTTTTTTTGTAGTTTTAATCTTCTACAAATGTCGTTTAATCTAACATTTTCAACATATGATAGATACAACACTTTTCTTTCAAGCAATGGAACTATTTTCATTGCTAAATAGTAAGTTTCATTTGTAAAGATATTTTCTAAATGGTTTATAGTTACATCAGAATTATCTGTTTTTTGCATTTGTGTATTAAAATAACTTTCTGAAAGTATTTTCTTTATTTCTTCATTAGGTAATTGAATATCTTTTGAGTAATTACTAAGTTTTAAATTTTTTATTTTCATTTTTTTACCTTTACTCTATATAGAGATTTTAGAAATTATCCGGATTAATATAAGGGTACTATATAAAAATTAGAATATCAAAAAAATTAGATGATGCGTAATACGCAACTTTTTTTAAAGAAAAGTGAAAATTTAAAGAAAAAAGTAAGAAAGTTGCATGAGATGAAACAAAATTAACTACAATTTAAAAGACTTTTTGTAAAAAAAGTGAAAAATAGTTAACATTCATACTTTTGTTGATTTTTATGCAACTTAAAAAATCCACTAATATTAAATTATAATATTTAGTGGATTATATATAATACAAATGATTTATTCTATTATTTTAATTATTAACATTAATTACATAATCTTTAATTTTTTTTGTTTTCATATCCCAATATTTTGTTTCTAACATATCTTGAGAATCTTCTTTTGATATCTTTAATTCTTCAAATAAAAGACATAGCTTTTCAATTGAGGTTATTAATTTATTAGTTAAAATACATTTTCTAGCTGTAGGTTTATGAGTGTTATCAGAAATACCTAAAAACATACCATAGTACATATTATCTATCTTTGAGTGTAAATCAATTTCTATTTGGAATTTGTCTAATCCGGGATTACTTATTGCATTTGTTAGACATATAAAAGCAGTATTATAATTACTTTCTAATACTCCAGAATATTCTTGTTTATAGCTTTTTGAAGTTAATCCATTTTTCATTAAAACATAATTAGTATTTTTAGTTTCAGTTATTTCTATGCTAGATATAATTATGCCATTTTTACTAATATAATATAAATATAGAAGATTAGAATTAAAAGGATTTATATTTGAGTTTTTTTCTATATCATGTAAACAGATATCACAAATATTATTTAAGTCAATATTTAAAGCATTACATATTTCTAGTATTGTAAGAATATCAGGTAAAATCTCACTACTTTCATATCTATTAATAGTAGTTTTTGATTTTCCAATTATTCTTCCTAATTCTTCAGCACTAATATTTTTAGATTTTCTAAAGTATTTAATCTTTTTACCCAAATTTTCCATATTTGTATCATACATAACAAATACCCCCAATAAATAAAGTAAGAATAAAAATGCCATTATACTTTACATAAATATTATAACATATATAAGAGTAGATTACAACAAATATTGTTATATATGGAAAAATATGGTATAATTAAGATGTACATAATATTATTTATAGTACATTGGGAAAATACTAAAATCGTTTTAATATAATATTTTCCCTTAAAAAAGCAATTAATGCTTAAATAGGATTATGATATTTCAAAAAGTTCCTTAGCATTAATTGCTAGGGAATTTATTATATTAGTTGTACACTTTTCAAAGTTATATCTAATATTTGAAATATTTATAGTCTTTACTATAACAAATATTAGGTACTAATACTAAAGAAAGGAGTGCAACATTATGAGACGGTTACTTAAGTGGAGATGGATGTGCTTAAAAGTACATAAATCTCATGTTTCCCAATAAGCGAGTTCAGCATTGGACTCGTTTTAAATTTGACATTTTTTAGTAATTATGCTATTATTGTGATAGGGAAATATGAGGACACCGTTTAGTTGTACTCTAAAACTAAAAACTACTATCAAAAAAGCGATAGTAGTTTTTAGTTTTTCTATAAATAAAATTAATTATCTTTATCTTCCATAATTTTTAAGTTTTTAATAGCAAATTTTAAACTATCATTAATAAATTCATTTATAGATATTAAATTATTGTCATTAACAATTTTTCTGACAGTTTCTAATACATCAGTTTCTATTCTTGCAGTAAATTGAGTATAATCTTTTTTCTTTCTACTTTTTACTATAAAATCATCCATTTTTAAGCACCTCTAATAAATTTTATTATAAGAATTTTCATGTGAATATATTCATAAATGAAACTAATAATGAAATTACTATTGACTTATAAAGATAAAAAGTATAAAATTGAGGTGAAAAAATATCCAAAAAAAGATTTTTAGGATATAAATAACAATATGTAATTATAGTGTAATAGTTTCTTTAGAACTAGATTTTGGATTTTTTGAATATGGTGTTATTTCATTAGTTCTATATAATAAATAGTCAACACAGTGTTATAAAAATCAGCTAATTTACACAATAATTCTAAAGGAATACTTCTTTTGTTAAGTTCATAATAAGAATATGCAACTTGAGAAATATTAAGAAATTTGCTTAATTGTTTTTGAGTAAGGTCATTATCTTCTCTAAGATTTTTTTATGCGAGTTTCCATATTTTTTAGTTTTTTTCTTATAAAAATATTAAAAGTTGTACAGACCATAAGAAAAACTAAAAAATTATAAAATAAAACAAAATGTTATATTGAAATATAAAACATATTGTTCTATAATAAGTTTATAACAAGAGAAAAAAGGAGAGAAAATTTTATGAAAAAATTAAATTTAAAACTAGGAAACAACAGAAAAGGTATTACACTAATAGCATTAGTAATAACAATCATAGTCTTGCTAATACTTGCTGCAGTAAGTATTGCCACATTAACAGGACAAAATGGGATACTTTCAAGGGCAGATGAAAGTAAAACCCAAACAGAAATAGGAGAAGAAGAAGAGGCAATAAAATTAGCATATAATGGAGTAATGGCAGATAATTTAGGAGATGGAGTAACAGCAGAGCAATTAGAAAATGAATTGCAAGCCAATGGATATAATGCAACAGCAACTGGAGAAAATCCAATAGTTGTAACATTTGGAGCACCATCAAATAGAGTATATGAAATTGATGCAAGTGGAAATATAGCAGAAGCAAAGCCACCTGTAACATTAGACCAAGCAAAAAATGATAATATATTAAGTGAAACGGAAGATACAAAAGTGCAAATTGGAAATGAAATAGTAAAAGTGCCAGCAGGATTTAAGGTAGCAGATGATAGTGGAGCAACAATTAATGAAGGTATAGTAATAACAGATGCACCTGATGGAGAAGAAGGAAATGAATTTGTATGGGTGCCAGTAAGTAGAGAAAATTTTGATACAGAATTTGTAAGAAGAGCAGGATATTCAAGTGAAAGTCCTCAATCAATGACAAATTATGGAGAAGCAAATGCTGAAGGAAAAAATGTAAAAATAGATGGTACAGAAACAGGATTAACAGAAAGTAGCACAACAGTGCAAGAAGCAAAATTAATGTATGCAAGTGTAAAAAGAAATGGAGGCTTTTATATAGGAAGATATGAGGCAGGAAAAGAAGGAGATAGTGTAGTAGTAAAAAAAGGAGCAGATGTATATAATTATGTAGCATGGTCAAAAAATGGA